>NZ_CAJQZK010000065.1:0-100194 GCF_907164655.1 Acidocella sp. C78 | reverse complement strand
GCACACCGGCCGAGACCGGGATCACCGCCGCACCGCCGTCAGCACCCGACGCAAGGCGGCAACCCCAACTCCATCATCAAACCGAACACACGTCCCGTCCGGCAGCACGATCTCGATCCGGCTCGCATCGCATCGCGTGGCTCGCCTCTGCGACATCGGATCAACGCTCGCGTCGTTCACCGAAGCTGACTTGCCTGCCGCCCGCGGCATCGACAGTGCCGCACTCGCCATTACCCGCACCGGAATGAATTCCGGTACCATCGGCACCGGCACCAACTCACCACGCCGAACCTGACCGCGCCACTTCCACAATTGCCCTCTCGAAATCGCGTGCCGCGCGCAACCAGCGCAAACACCGCACCCGGCGCCTCAGCCTCCGCCACAATCCGAAGCTTGTCCTCATCCCGTGCTGATTCCGGGCTCAATTCGCCCGGGATTCCCGAGATTAACTCGCCCGGGATTCCGGGAATTATTCGCCCACCTATTCCGAGATTAATTCGCCCACCTGTTCCGACTTTTATTCGCCCAGGCGGGCGGGGTTGGCCGGGTTGGCTTGAGGTCTCTGCTGGCTGGTTCAGGTTCCCTCCCTTTGGCTGATCGAGGGAGCGGATGAATGCCAGTGGAGCGGATTGCGATGCGCGATGTGCGCGAGATTGTCAGATTGAGGATGGCGGGGCTTTCGACCCGCCAGGTGGGGATCCGGGTCGGGGTTGCGGCATCGACGGTGCGCTTGACGCTGCGGCGACTGGAGGCGGCCGGGCTCGATGGGCCAGGGGCTCTGGCGCTGTCCGAAGCGGCATTGGAAAGGCGCTTGTTCGACGGCGCGGTGGGCAAGCGGCCGGGGCATCGACGTGTGGATGAGCCGGACTGGGGGCGTATCCGCCGCGAGTTGCAGCGCAAGCACGTGACGCTGTCGATCCTGTGGGACGAGTATATTGCCGAGCACCCGGATGGGTATCGCTACAGCCGGTTCTGCGAGCTCTACCGGAGCTGGGAAGCCCGGCTACCGGTGACGATGCGCCAGACCCACGCATCGGGCGAGAAGCTGTTCGTCGATTATGCCGGCGACACGGTGCCGGTGGTGATCGACCGGCTCACCGGCGAGACGCGTGCGGCCCAGATCTTCGTCGCCGTTCTCGGCGCATCGAGCTTCACCTATGCTGAGGCGACCTGGACCCAGACCCTGCCGGACTGGATCGAGGCGCATAATCGCACTCTGGCAGCAATTGGCGGCGTGCCGGCGCTGCTGGTGCCCGACAACGCCAGGGTCGCGATCATCCGCGCCTGCCTCTACGATCCACAGGTCAACCGGACCTACACCGATATGGCGCGCCATTACGGCACGGCCATTCTCCCGGCGCGGCCGCGGCGGCCGCGTGACAAGGCGAAGGTCGAGGTGGCGGTTTTGCTGGCGGAGCGGTGGCTGCTGGGCAAGCTGCGCAACCGGGCATTTTACGGCCTCGCCGAACTGAATGCCGCGATCGCTGAATTCTGCCGCTGGCTGAACGAGGAGCGGGTCGTCCGTCGCCTGGGGGCGACAAGACGGCATCTGCTGGAAACACTCGATCGTCCCGCGCTGAAGGAACTGCCGGCCGAACCCTATGTGCTGGCGCAATGGCGGCGCCGGCGGGTCGGCATCGATTATCACGTCGAGATCGAGAAGCATTTTTACTCCGTCCCCTACCGGCACGCCCGCGCCGAGGTCGAGGCCCGGTTCACCGTGCGCACGGTCGAGATCTTTCTCCGTGGCGAACGGATCGCCGTGCACGCACGCAGGCCGGGTAACGGCAAACACACGACGATCGCCGAGCACATGCCCTCGAGCCACCGGCGTTATGGCGACTGGACCATCGCACGGATCCATCAGGAAGCCGCACGGCTTGGTCCCTCGGTCGCGACACTCTGCACCCTGATCCTCGAACGCCGGCCTCATCCGGAGCAGGGGTTCCGCGCCTGCATCGGCATCCTTCGCCTGGCCCGCAGTGTTGGCGCCGACCGGCTCGATGCCGCGGCCGAGCGCGCGCTCACCATCGGCACCCTGACCTACGGCTCGGTCAAATCCATCCTCGATAACCGGCTGGAGCGAGCCGCCGGCACCGCCAGTCCCGATCCCACCCCGATCCGCCACCCCAACATCCGGGGCGGCGGATATTTCCACTGATGACAAGGAGAAGCCTCATGCTGAACCATCCGACCCTCGATCAGATCCACCAGCTCGGTCTTGCAGGCATGGCCCGCGCGTTCACCGAGCTGCACGCCAATCCCGAAACCCCCAGCCTCAGTCACGCCGAATGGCTCGGTCTTCTGCTCGACCGCGAGATCACCGTCCGACGTGACAAGCGGTTGAGCACAAGGCTGCGCCATGCCAGGCTGCGCCATGACGCTGCAATCGAGGATGTCGATTACCGGAGTGCCCGCGGCCTCGATCGGGCTCTGTTCCAGAAGCTGATCCAGGGTGAGTGGATCGACGCGCACGACAATCTCGTCCTGAGCGGGCCGACAGGGGTCGGAAAATCGTGGCTGGCCTGTGCCCTCGGTCACAAGGCATGTCGCGATGACAGGACCGTGCTCTATCAGCGCGCCCCCAAACTCTTCGCAGAACTCGCGGTCGCCCGCGCCGAAGGGCGTCACGGCCGGATGATCCGCACCCTCGGTGCCGTCAATCTACTGATCCTCGACGACTTCGGCCTTGCTCCACTCGACGCCGGCGCCCGTCACGACCTGCTCGAGATCGTCGAGGATCGCTACGGCCGCCGCGCCACCATCATCACCAGCCAGATCCCCCGGCGCATTGGCATGAGCTGATCGGCGATCCGACCTACGCCGACGCCATTCTCGACCGTCTGCTCCACAATGCCCACCGCATCGAACTCACCGGCGAAAGCCTGCGCAAGATCCGCAAGCAAACCCCAAAAACCGCTTGACCCAACGAGAACAGGAGAGCAACGAAATCAACAGCCACAGAGACCGCTACCCGGGCGAATAAATCTCGGAATCCCCGGGCGAATAAACGTCGGAATCGTGGGCGAATTAAAATCGGAATCCATGGGCGAATTCTCCGGAATCCGCACTCATCCCGCCAGCGGCGCCGGCGCTCTACCCCCGTGATAATCTCCATCCGCCCGCCGCCCCTTACCATGAATCAGCTCGTAGCAGCGCTCTTATGCACGCCTCCTTGCCGTACCGGCAGGCGGTTCACACCGGATGGATACCGCGATCAGGTGCGTTCGGCCAAACAGATCATCGATCCCGACCGGCAAACGCAGCCGAAAATAGTAGGTCAGACGCCGTCTCTCGACGTAAGAACACAACGCCATGATGGCTTCCCACAGGTGGCACAAACGTGTGTCACTTCAGCGGGACGACACTAGATAAACTCTAGTAAATTCAATGGGTTGTGAAGCTTGGCGTCCCGTAGGGGATTCGAACCCCTGTTATCGCCGTGAGAGGGCGACGTCCTAGGCCTCTAGACGAACGGGACCGCGCGAAGGCTGGGTAGCCGAGTGGGAAGGGCAGGTCAAGCGGGTGCAGCGTCGATCAGGATCAGACTGACCGTTGTGCGCCCATTCCATTGCTCAGCGCGGATGTGACCGGCGAGGTTCAACGGCTCCCCGCCCGGTCGGCTCAGCGCCGCCGCAAGGTCATTCTCTCCTGCGCGGAACAGGATTGTTTTCAGCCGCCCACCTGTCTCGCCCTCGACAATGGCCCGGATCGTCCCCTCGTTACGCCCGATCCTGTCGGAGCGGACAACGCGGGCCCGGGGAACCACGAAAACCGGTTCCTCATTGCCAGCGCCGAACGGCCCGACCCGGCCGATGGCCGCAGCAAGCGTCTCGTCGATCATGGCCACCGCAGCAGTACCCTCGATCGCCAGATCCGGGGCGTTGGGAAGCGTTGCTGCCGCAGCCAGTCGCTCGGCAAGGAAATCACGCAGGGCTTCAATACGTTCGGCTTCAAACGTGAACCCTGCGGCCATCGCATGGCCGCCCCCTTTGATCAGCAGCCCCGCCTCGCGCGCGGCAATGATCGCGCCGCCAAGATCGATCCCGGGCACCGATCGGCCCGATCCGACCGCCGTGCCCTCGGCGATCCCGGCCACCAGGGCCGGACGGTTGAAAGCCTCCTTGATCCGGCCGGCAACAATGCCAACGACGCCGGGATGCCATCGTTCGCCAGCGACCAGCGCGACAGAGGCGCCGGCAGCGAATTGCGCTTCGGCCTGAGCCATCGCCTCATCAAGCAGACCCGCTTCAACCGCCTGACGCTCACGATTGATCTCGTCGAGACGGCGCGCCAGTGCTGTGGCGGTCGCCAATTCCGGGGCAAGCAGCGTGCGCAGGCCCAGATCGGCTTCAGCGATACGGCCGGCGGCGTTGATGCGGGGACCGATTGCGAAGCCACAGGTCATCGTGCCGGGCGCTTCCTTTACCTGGGCAACATCCAGCAGTGCCGCGATACCCGGCCGCCCCCGCCGCGCCATGACCTTCAGCCCCTGGGCCACCAGCGCACGGTTAAGGCCGCTGAGCGGCATCACATCGCAGACGGTCGCGAGCGCGACCAGATCAAGCATCGAGATGAGGTCAAGTTCAGGACGCGTTGCAAAAAAGCCGCGCCGGCGCAGTTCGCGCTGCACTGCGACAAGGGTGAGAAAACTGATTGTCGCCGCACAAACATTGCCAAGGCCGGACTCATCATCGGCCCGGTTTGGATTCACGGTCGCGACGATGGCCGGCGGTGCCCCCTGGCTCTTGTGGTGATCGAGCACGATGGCGTCGGCCCGCCCCCGCAGCGCCGCAAGAGCATCATGCGCTGCCGTGCCGCAATCGACGCAGACGACCAGTTCAGCCCCCTGCGCCGCCAGAGCGAGCAAAGCCTGCGCGTTCGGCCCATAGCCCTCGCGTTGCCGGTCGGGGACGTAGTTGATGGTCCGGGCGCCGAGTTCACCAAGCCCCATTGCCATGAGCGCGCCCGAACAGGCACCATCGACGTCATAGTCGCCAAAAATCGCAACAGTCGCGCCACGCTGCACCGCATCGGCGATGCGCGCCGCCGCGACATCCATGTCGGTCAGCGCTGAGGGATCCGGCAGATAGGCGCGAAGGGTAGGATCGAGAAAATCGGCGGCGCGGTCGGGCATCACGCCGCGTCCGGCAAGCAGGCGTCCGACCACGTCGGGGACGCCGCAACGCTGGGCGATCGCCTGCGCGATGCGGTCCTCGGCGGGTCGCCAAAGCCAGCGCCGGCCAGCCAGACTATGCTCGACCCCGAAAGCCGGCGGGTTCTCGCTCAGACGTGCGTCCACGGCTTTGTCTGGAAGTTGTGATGCGCTTCGATATAGCGGACCGTACCGGATTTCGACCGCATCACGATCGAGTGCGTCACCGCACCCGCAGCGCTGCGGCGAACGCCGCGCAGCATCTGACCCGTCGTGACACCGGTTGCCGCGAACATCACGCTGCCGGATGCCATTTCGTGAACCTGATAGAGGCGCGAAGGGTCGGTGATGCCCATGCCCCTCGCCCGTTCGGTCTGCGTATCGTCCTCGAACATCAAGCGGCCCTGCATTTGCCCGCCGGTGCAGCGAAGCGCCGCCGCCGCAAGAACCCCTTCGGGAGCGCCGCCGGACCCGACATAAAGATCGATCCCTGTTTCGGGTTGGGCCACCGCGATCACGCCGGAAACGTCACCATCGCCGATCAGGGTGATGCGGGCGCCGGCTTCGCGGCAACGGGCGATGAGTTCCGCATGGCGCTCGCGCTCCAGCGTGCAGACCATGAGGTCGGAAATATCGCAACGTTTGGCGCGAGCGAGGTTGCGGAGATTTTCCTCGACCGGCGCATCCAGCGCCACGACCCCCTCCGGCAGTCCCGGCCCCACGGCGATCTTGTCCATATATATGTCGGGAGCGTGCAGGAATTTGCCCCGCTCGGCCAGAGCGATCACCGCGATCGCGTTCGGCGCGCCCTTGGCGGCGATCGTCGTGCCTTCCAGCGGATCGACGGCGATGTCCATTTCCGGTCCGCCGGCGCCGACGCGCTCGCCGATGTAAAGCATCGGCGCCTCGTCCATCTCGCCCTCGCCGATCACCACCAGCCCGTCGATCGCGACAGCGTTGAACGCCTGGCGCATCGCGCCGACGGCGGCGCCATCGGCGCTGTTCTTGTCGCCCCGACCGATCCAGGCCGAAGCCGCAAGTGCTGCGGCCTCGGTCACACGCACGAGTTCGAGGGCAAGGTTGCGGTCCGACTGGGCCGGGGTCTTGGCGTTATCCATCTACGCGGTCTCCTTGGGTCGAGCTTAGGTCAGGCTTGTTCGATGCGGATGAGCGCCGGCGGTTCCTGCACCGCCGGAAGTGCCGCGATCTGCACCAGCGCCGCCGCCATCGCGGCCTCGCCCGTCTCGTGGGTGATGATCACCACCGGCACCACATCGCCCGGGCTGCGGCCGCGCTGAAGCATTGTTTCGAGCGAAATGCCGTGGTCGCGCAGCACAGCAGTCACGTCGGCGATCACGCCTGGCTGGTCGAGCACCATCAACCGGAGGCAATAGGCCCCGCGATGCGCCGCCATCGGCACCGAGGCCGCGCTGCGCAGCGCATCCGGCGCCATGCCGAGCATCGGCGTCTGCCGGCCGCGCGCAAGGTCGATCAGGTCGGCGACCACGGCAGAGGCGGTGGGCCCCGCCCCGGCGCCGCGTCCCTGAAGCACGATATCGCCGACCGGCTCGCCGCTGATCACGACCGCGTTGTTCACGCCATCCACTTTCGCGAGCGCCGAATGCTCCGGCACCATCGCGGGATGCACCCGGGTTTCGATCCCCGCTTCGCTGGCGCGGGCGATGCCTAGCAGCTTGATCCGGTAGCCGAGTTCATCGGCGAACGCGATATCGACAGCGCTGATGCGGCGGATGCCCTCGACATGCACGGCACCGAAATCGACCTGGCGGCCAAAGGCGATGGCCGCGAGGATCGCCAGCTTGTGGGCGGTGTCCACGCCGTCGATATCGGCTGAGGGGTCGGCCTCGGCATAGCCTAGCGCCTGCGCCTCGGCGAGCACGTCGGCGAATTCCATTTTTTCGTCGCGCATACGCGTGAGCATGTAGTTGCAGGTACCATTGAAGATGCCGGACACGCTGGCGATGCGGTTGGCCCCAAGCCCCTCGCGCAGCGCCTTGATCACCGGAATACCCCCGGCCACCGCCGCTTCGAAGCGAATACCCGGGCCGCCACGGATCAGCCCGGCGAGTTCGCCGCCCGCCTGCGCGATCAGCGCCTTGTTTGCCGTCACCACCGGCTTGCCGGCGAGCAGAGCCGCCTCGACAAGATCGCGCGCAGCACCGGAAGCACCGCCGATCAGTTCGACGACAACATCCACCGCCGGATCAGATGCGAGCACCAGCGAATCCTCGACCCAGCGGATACCCTGAAGCGAAACCCCGCGATCCCGCGTCCGGTCACGGGCAGACACCGCCACCACCCGCACCGGCCGCCCGGCCCGCGCGGTGATGATGCCGGCATTCTCTTCCAACAGCCGTAAAACTCCGGCACCGACCGTCCCGAGTCCGGCGATCCCGACCGACAGCTCACCGCTCATGCCGAGACGCTTTCCTGCGGGTTCGGCGCATTGCCTGGCGCCATGAACGCACGGATATTGCGCACCGCCTGGCGGAGCCGGTGGGTATTTTCAACGAGCGCGATGCGGACATGGCCATCGCCATATTCGCCAAATCCGATCCCCGGCGCGACCGCGACCTTGGCGCGTTCGAGCAGGAGTTTCGCGAAATCAACCGACCCGAGATGCGCGTATCGCTCCGGAATCGGCGCCCAGGCGAACATCGATCCCGCCGGGCTTGGCACATCCCAGCCCGCCTGCGCGAGGCCCTTGATCAGCACGTCGCGCCGCTCGCGATAGAGCGTGCGCATCTGCTCGACGCAATCCTGCGGGCCGTTCAATGCCGCTGTCGCGGCCACCTGGATCGGCGTGAAGGCGCCGTAATCGAGATAGGATTTCATCCGCGCCAGCGCGGAAATCAGCCGCGGGTTGCCCGCGGCAAAGCCCATCCGCCAGCCGGGCATCGAATAGGTCTTCGACATCGAGGTGAATTCCACCGTGATGTCCTTCGCCCCCTCGACCTGCAACACCGAGGGCGGCGGCGCGCCTTCGAAATAGATCTCGGCATAGGCGAGATCGGACAGGATGAAGATCTCGTGCTTGCGGGCGAACGCCACGATTTCCTTATAAAAATCCAGCGTCGCCAGATATGCTGTTGGATTTGAAGGAAAATTCACGATCAGGGCAGTCGGTTTAGGCACTGAATGCCGCACCGCGCGGTCAAGCGCGCGCAGCATCTCGTCATCCGGCGTGGCCGGCACCGAGCGCACCGAGGCGCCGGCGATGATGAAGCCGAACTGATGGATCGGGTAGGACGGGTTGGGGACCAGGATCGTGTCGCCGGGGGAGGTGATCGCGTTGGCGAGATTGGCCAGCCCCTCCTTCGAGCCGAGTGTTGCGATCACCTCGGTCTCCGGGTTCAGCTTCACGCCGAAGCGGCGGTCGTAATAGGCGGCGAGCGCGCGTCGCAGGCCGGGAATGCCCTTGCTGGTCGAATAGCGATGGCTGCGCGGATCGGCGACGGTTTCCACCAGTTTCGCCACGATATGGGGCGGGGTCGCGCTGTCCGGATTGCCCATGCCGAGGTCGATGATGTCCTCGCGCCGGTTGCGCGCGGCCGCCTTGGCCTGATTGACCTCTGCGAAAACATACGGAGGCAGACGGCGAATTCGATGAAATTCCTCGGTCATGATCGGTCCTGGGCGTCCGGAGTGGTGGATGGGTCGCGGGGGTATAACACCTGTGCCGCGCCGCCGCGACCGCCTGCGAGCGCTTCGATCCGGATAGAAGCAGGCGGCACGCCCGCGGCTTCCAGCGCATTGGCGATGGCGGCCGCGCGCAGCAAAGCGAGGCGCAGGCTTCCTGGTGCATTTTCAGGCGCAAAACCCGCGGCGAGAACCGGATGGCCGGCACGCTGGGCTGCGAACCCGCGCAGCAGCGCAACCTGCCGCGATGACAGCACGGCCCTGCGCGGCGCGAACCCCAGGCGCAGCGATGGCACGGGCGGGATGGGCGGGGCCGGCTTCGGCGACGCCGGATGGTGGCCGCCCAGGCTGTTCTGACCGCGATTGGCCGCCTCGAGGCGGGTGCGGATCGCCGTTTGGGCTTGGGGCGAGAGCGAGACGGGGCGCGCCGGAACGGTCGCCAGATTGGGCCACGGGGATCGCAGGCCGGGTGCCGGCGGCGGCCCCGAACTGATCACCCCCCCCTCGTAGCGATGGAGCAGTGCTTCGGGGCTGTAGGCGGCGCAGCCCGAAAGGGCGAGACTGGACAGCGCCATGATGGCAAACGCGATACGGCGCGGGGTTTCGGGATCGGGCGGAATCTGGCTATAGGTCACTTCGGCTCCTCGCTTGCACTCTCGACCTTAGCGCCTGCATCCCGGAGCCGGAAGGAGCGTCAATGGCCGAACAGCAAAATCCGCGACCTGCAACGCCGAACATGTCCGATCCGGCGGACTATTCACGGGCAATGTCCGATATCGCGGCCAGATCGCAGCGAATCGTCGCCGAGTGGCTGGAACGCCAGCACGAGGTCGACGTTGCGATCGATCCACTCAACATCGGCAGCGCTTTCATGGAAATGATGGCCAAGCTGGTGGCCAATCCCTCGACACTGATCGATGCCCAGATCGGGTTCTGGCAGGACTACGTGACGCTGTGGCAGCATTCCACGCGCCGGATGATGGGGTTGGAGACGGCGCCTGTGGTGCCGCCCGACCCTCGCGACAAGCGATTCCAGCACGAGGAATGGAAAGAAAACGAGATTTTCGACTTCATCCGGCAGAGCTACCTGCTTTCGGCGCGGTTCGTGCAGGATGTGGTCCGGCGCGTCGACGGGCTCGATCCGAAAACCGCCCAGAAGGTCGATTTCTACGCGCGGCAGTTCGTCGATGCGATGAGCCCCTCGAACTTCGCCCTCACCAACCCGCAGGTCTTGCGCAAAACGATCGAAACTCGCGGAGAGAACCTGCTGCGGGGCCTGTCCAACCTGCTGCGCGACCTCGAGGCCGGACGCGGCCAGCTGCATATCCGCATGACCGATGCCGAAGCCTTCAGTGTCGGTGACAATATCGCGGTCACGCCGGGAAAGGTGATCTTCCGCAACGAGTTGATGGAGCTGATCCAGTACGCTCCGGCGACGCAGACCGTCCGGAAGACGCCGCTGGTGATCTTTCCGCCGTGGATCAACAAGTTCTACATCCTCGACCTACGCCCCAAGAACAGCTTCATCCGCTGGGCCGTCGAGCAGGGGCACACCGTCTTCGTCGCGAGCTGGGTGAACCCCGACGAGCGACTCGCGGAGAAGGATTTCGCCGATTACATGAAACTCGGCGTGTTCGCGGCGCTCGACGCGATCGAACAGGCCACCGGCGAGCGCCAGGTGAACGCGATCGGCTACTGCCTCGGCGGAACGTTGCTCGCCGCGACCCTCGCGGTAATGGCCCGTCGGCGCGACACGCGGATCAAAAGCGCGACCTTCCTCGTCACGCTGACGGATTTCGCCGATGTCGGCGAACTCGGGGTCTTCATCGATGAAGAGCAACTGGTCGCCCTTGAGGAGAAGATGAACCGGCGCGGCTATCTCGAAGGCTCGGCGATGGCCACCACCTTCAACATGCTGCGTTCGAATGATTTGATCTGGAGCTTCGTGGTCAACAACTACCTGCTCGGCAACGAGACCTTCCCCTTCGACCTGCTCTACTGGAATTCCGATTCCACCCGCATGCCGGCGGCCATGCACTCGTTCTATCTTCGAAACATGTACCAGAAGAACCTGCTGAGCCAGAAGGACGCCATCACGCTCGACGGCACGCAAGTCGATCTCCGGCGGATCAAGGTGCCGGTCTATTTCCTCTCCTGCCGCGAGGACCACATCGCCCCCTGGGCCAGCACCTATCGCGCAACCCAGCTGATGGCCGGGCCGAAGCGCTTCGTGCTCGCCGCTTCCGGCCATATCGCCGGCGTCATCAATCCACCGGACAGCGGCAAATACAACCATTTCGTCAACGCGACCCTGCCGGCGAGCGCCGAAGACTGGTTCGCCGGCGCAACCGAGGTGGCCGGCTCCTGGTGGCCGGACTGGCAGCGATGGCTCGCGCAGCAGGGGGATGACGAGGTTCAGGCCCGTACACCTGGCCGGGGCGGCCTGCCCGCACTCGCCGATGCGCCGGGCGAATACGTGAAAGTCCGATCTGCTTGAAACAACGCGATTCGGCCGGCGGCACCGCAATGGTGCTGCCCGCCAGCGAAGCCTTCGCTCCCGGCAGGGCCGGCGCGATCGCCCTGGTCGTCCGGCGGCTCGCGGCGGCTGCCGGCGCTTCGGTGATCGGCGCCGCCAGTGCTTGCCCGAGCTTTCCCGGCATTGCCTATCATCCGGTCCGCTTTCGCTCGCCGCTCGGCTACAATTCCGCCGTGCTGCGCCGGCTGCGACAACTGCGCCCGGCGAACATCGACATCCACCAGCAGCCCCGCCTCGCCCGGCTTGCCGCGCGCCTGCTGCCCGCCAGCCGCGTGATGCTGTTTCTGCACAACGAGCCGACGACGATGCGCGGCCTTACCACCGCAGGGGCGCGGGCACGCACGCTGCGCCGCCTGCACGCGGTGGTCTGCGTCTCGGATCATCTCCGCGCCCGCTACGCGACCGGGCTTGCCGACACCGCCCGCCTCGTCACCCTGTATAACCCGCTCACCCTTGCCGAATTGCCGCCTTCCCAGGGCGAGCGGCGGCGCGAAATCGTGTTCGCCGGCCGCATCGTCGAGGGCAAGGGCATCGCCGATTTCATCGCCGCCGCCGCCGCCGCCCTGCCGCACCTGCCCGGCTGGACTGCCCGCATCATCGGTGGCGACCGATTCGGGCCGGACAGTCCGGAAACCCCGTTCGTGCGCGAGATGCGGACCCGTGCCAGATCCGCCGGTATCGCCTGGGACGGCTATCTGCCGCATGAGGACGGTCTGGCGGCGATGGCCGGTGCCGCGATCGTCGCGGTGCCGAGCCGCTGGCCGGAACCCTTCGGCCTGACCGCGCTGGAGGCCATGGCGAGCGGCGCCGCACTGGTCGCGACCAAGGCGGGCGGCCTGCCGGAAGTGGTGGGCGAGGCCGGGCTGCTGGTGCCCGCCGGCGATGCCGCCGCGCTGGAAGCCGCCTTCCTGCGGCTGGCAGCGGACGAATCGGCCCGCGACCGCCTCGCCGAGGCTGGCCGCGCCCGCGCGAAACTGTTCGACACGTCCGTTATCGCCGCCCGGCTGCAACGGTTGCACGACGCGGAAACGCCGGTATGAGCGGGGCATGACGATGCAACGCGCCGCCTTCATCGCCGCCCTGATCCTGCCCCTTGGGCTGCTCTACGCCCGCGCCGGGGCGGAATTGGCAATGGCGACAGTGGATATCCTGTTCCTGGTCCACTCCGCCCGCAACGGCGACTGGCGGTGGGTACGGCAGCCCTGGTTCGTGTTCGGATGCCTCTGGTGGATCGCGGTGATGATCTGCTCCGCGCCGATCCCGGCCCTCGGCCTCGGGCCGGGCGGCTGGACATCCTTCACCCAGGCGCTGGTGCTGATCCGCCTGCTGGTTCTCGCCGCCGCCCTTGGCCATTGGGTGCTCGACACGGCGGCCGCGCGGACCCGGTTCTGGCTTGCCCTCGCCGCCTGCGAAGCCTGGATTCTGCTGCAAAGCTGGCAGCAGGAGATCGTCGGCGTGAACATCTTCGGCGATCACCGCTGGGGCGATGGCGCGCTCACCGGCCCGTTCTGGGCGCCGCGGGCCGGCCCGCCCTTCAGCCATCTGCTGTTTCTCACCGCCCTGCCCGTCATTGCGGCGCTTGTCGCGCGGCGGGGTGCCGCGCCGAAACTCGCCGCGGCGGTGATCGGCGTGATCGGCTTTGCGACGACGCTGATGATCGGTCAGCGGATGCCATTCGCGCTGGCGTTGCTGGGCCTCGCGGTTGCCGCGCTTGCCTTCCGGCCGATCCGTCTGCCGGCGATCGGCCTTGGTGTGCTGATCGTGCTCGCGATCCCGGCACTCAAACTCGTCTCGCCGCCCAGTTTCGACAAGCTCGTGCTGGAGACCGGACGGCAGGTCAGCCATTTCGCGAAAAGCCCGTATGGCGAGCTTTACACACGGGCGACGGTGATGATCGAGCACGCCCCCTGGCGCGGCTACGGCTTCAACGGGTTCAGGGATTTCTGCCCCGAGGCGCGGTTCGATCGCGGTCTCCCGGCGCTCGGCATCGGCCCGACCAGCCTGAAGCGCGGCGCCTGCAACATCCATCCGCACAATTTCTATCTCCAGGCCGCGCTCGACGCCGGGCTGGCCGGCCTTGTGCTGTTCGCCGCGATGAACGCCGCCTGGCTGCTGGCGCTCGGCCGTGGCATCATGCGTCGCCCGCTCGCGCTCGGCGCCTTCATCGGCGTGCTCACCTATGCCTGGCCGCTCGCCTCGACCGACAATTTCGCCGTCCTGCCGATGGCCGGCTGGCTCTTCCTCATGCTTGGCCTCGGCCTTGCCCTGCCGCGCTCTGGTCCGCCCGAGCCCGCCTGCCTATATCCCGAAGCAACGACACGACCCACTACGACAGGATCTTCCGCATGAGCGATCTCGTTCCCGTCACCGTCCTCACCGGCTTTCTCGGTGCCGGCAAGACCACCCTGCTCAACCGCATCCTCACCGAGGATCATGGCCGGAAATACGCGGTCGTGATCAACGAGTTCGGCGAGCGCGGGTGGACAACGACCTCGTCGTCGATACCGACGAGGAAGTCTTCGAGATGAACAACGGCTGCATCTGCTGCACCGTGCGCGGCGACCTGATCCGCATCATCGGCGGGCTGATGAAGCGCCGCAACCGCTTCGACGGCATCATCGTCGAGACCACCGGCCTCGCCAATCCCGCCCCCGTCGCACAGACCTTCTTCGTCGACGAGGACGTGAAGGCGAAGACAAGGCTCGATGCGATCGTCACGGTGGTCGACGCGAAGAACCTGCCCGCCCGCCTCGCCGACGCGCCAGAAGCCGAGGACCAGATCGCCTTCGCCGACGTCATCGTGCTCAACAAGCTCGACCTCGTCACCCCGGAGGAACTCGCCGATGTCGAGGCGCGGATCCGCACGATCAACCGCTTCGCGCAGATCCACCACACCACCCGCGCCGATGTGCCGGCCGACCGCCTGCTCGGAATCAACGCCTTCAGCCTCGACCGCGTGCTGCAATCGGTGCCGGATTTCCTTGAAGAGGATTCCCACACGCATGACGAGCACATGAGCAGCATCAGCCTCTCCGTGAAGAAGCCGCTCGACCCCGAGCTGTTCAACGCCTGGATCGGCGGCATCCTCGCCACCCAGGGCCAGGACATCCTGCGCACCAAGGGCATCCTCGCCTTTGCCGGCGAGGATCGCCGCTTCGCCTTCCAGGCCGTGCACATGATGGCGGATGGCGATTTCATCCGCCCCTGGAAGGACGACGAGGAGCGCGAAAGCCGCATCGTCTTCATCGGTCGCGATCTCAACCGCCCGATGCTGCGCCGTGGTTTCGAAAGCTGCATCGCCGAATGAGCGGCATGGTCACCGACGCGGACGAGATGCTCCGCGTGCGCGGCATGACGCACGATTGCGCCGAGTTCGTCACCGCCCTCGCCTTCGACCGTGCCGGCGGCACCCTCGCCGCCGGCCTTGGCGACGGGCGGATCGTGCTGCGCGGCGTTACCGGCGGCGATTTCGCCGAACACGCCTGCCATGACGGCGCGGTGCTCACCCTCGCGCCGGATTTCGACGAGCGCGGGTTCTGCTCCGGCGGCGATGACGGCACGCTGAAACGTCTTGACTCCGCAACGGGCGAGTGCACGGAACTCGCCAGCTTCGGCATGAAATGGGTGGAGCACGTTCTGACCGTGCCAGACCGCAAGGCGCCGCTGCGGGCGGTTGCGGTCGGCAAGACGATCCACCTGCTCGATGCCGCCGGCGCCACGCTCCGCACCCTCGCCCACCCCTCGACCGTCGCCGGCATGGCGCTCGATCCGAAACACCGCCGCCTCGCCGCCGCGCACTACAACGGCGCCTCGCTCTGGTTCGTCCGCTCCGAGAACGCGAAGCCGCAGGTCTTCGAGTGGAAGGGTAGTCATCTCGCCGTCGCCCTGCATCCCGATGTCGAGGCGATGGTCACCGCCATGCAGGAAAACGAGCTGCATGGCTGGAAACTGCCTGACGGCCAGCACATGCGGATGAGCGGCTACCCGACGAAACCCGAATCGCTCGACTTCACCCGCTCGGGCAAGTGGCTCGCGACCGCCGGCGCCGAGGCCATCGTGATCTGGCCGTTCTTCGGCGGCGGGCCAATGGGCAAGGCCCCGCTGGAGCTTGCTGCCGGCGAAACCGTGGTCCGCCGGGTCGCCTGCCATCCGCAGCACGAGGTCGTCGCCGCCGGTTTCGCCGATGGCTCGGTCGTCGTGGCCGATATCGGGCGCGAACGCATCCTGCCCGTCGCGGGCCCGGGGCGCGGCGCCGTTTCCGCCCTGGGCTGGAGCCCGAACGGCGCCCATCTCGCCTTCGGTACGGAATCCGGCTGTCTCGCCCTGATCGATTTCTCGCGAAAGGACTGACATGACCAGCACGCCCATCACCGGCGGCGCGCTCGCCATGCCCAAGCTCGGTCTTGGCACCTGGCGGATGAGCGGCCGCGACTGCACCGCCGCTGTCACCCGCGCGCTGTCACTCGGGTATCGTCATATCGACACCGCCGAGATGTACGGCAATGAAGAGGCCGTCGGCGCCGCCCTCGCCGAAAGCGGCATTGCGCGCGAGGAAATCTTCCTCACCACCAAGGTCTGGTACGAGAACCTCACGCCGGACGGGGTGCGCCGCGCCATCGAGGCGAGCCTCGCCAAGCTGCGCACCGACCATGTGAACCTCTTCCTGATCCACTGGCCCTCACCCTCGATGAACCTTGCGGCGGTCCTGGCCACCATGGCGCATCTGAAACATGAGGGTTTGGTTCGACATATCGGCGTGTCGAACTTCACCGTGGCGCTGATGCGCCAGGCCGTCGAGGCGATCGGCGCCGAGATCGCCTGCAACCAGGTGGAATATCACGTCCTGCTCGGGCAGAACGCGGTGCTCGACTATGCGCGGGCCCACGGCATCGCGGTCACCGCCTATTGCCCGCTCGCCCAGGGTCGGCTCGGCGACCATCCGGCGCTCGCTGCGGTCGCCGCGAAGCATGGCGCAACACCGGCGCAGATCGCCCTCAAATATCTGCTCGACCAGGATGGCGTCGCGGCCATCCCCAAAGCCGCGCGGGAAGAAACCCAGCGCGCCAATCTCGCCGCCCTCGCCATCACCCTCGACGACGAGGACCGCGCCGCCCTCGCCGCCCTGCCGAAAACCCAGCGTTTCGTCGACCCGGCCTTCGCACCGGAGTGGGACTAGGTTCTGTACCTATTGCCATGACTACGGAGCGTCTGATTCAAGTCTGTTTGGAGGACTTGGAACATGGCGGAACTTTTCTGGCTGAACGACACGCAATGGGCTGCGATCGAACCATTGCTGCCGAAGCTTGGCGGCAAGCCTCGGGTTGATGACCGCCGGGTGCTGAGCGGCATCCTGCATCGCTTTCGCGAGGGCTTGCGATGGCGAGCGCTTCCTGAGGCCTATGGGCCACGAACCACGGTGTTCAACCGGTTCAACCGCTGGAGCCAGCGTGGCCTCTGGCAGGAGATCTTTGCGGCCCTGGTCGCCTGCGCGTATCCGCCGCGCATCGCCATGGTGGACAGCACCTCGGTTCGGGCACATCGCGCGGCCGCGGGCGGTAAAGGGGGGCGCAAAGCCAGGCTATCGGCCGGTCGAGGGGTGGACGGACGACCAAGATCCACGCCGTCGCGGATGAGCAGGGACGCATCGCCGCACTCCTCCTGACGCCGGGACAGGCCTCCGACATCAGCGGCGCCAGGGCGCTTCTGCCCACAATACCGCCACCAGAAGAGCTGATCGCCGACAAAGCCTACGACGCCGATGACCTGCGCGCCTTCCTCACCCGCCAAGGCACCAGGCCCGTGATCTCGCCCATGCCCAACCGCCGCGCCATTCCGCCCTTCGACCCCGTCGCCTACAGAAAGCGCAATCTCATCGAACGCGCCTTCTGCAGGCTCAAGGACTGGCGCGCCATCGCCACACGCTACGACAAAACCGCACGAAATTTCCTCGCAGGTATCTGCCTCGTCCTCGCCGTCACATCTTGGATCAGTTGAGTCCAGAACCTAGAGCATCATCCGATCAGATGGAGTCATCTGATCGGATAAAGATGCTCTAACAAAAAACCGGCCGGCGTTGTCGCGCCGGCCGGTCAGGCTCAATTCAGAACGAGATTTCCGCAGGATCAGGCGGCGTCGGACGCCCGCTCGGCCTTCTTGCGCGCATGCGGATCGAGATGCCGCTTGCGCAGCCGCACGGCACTCGGCGTCACCTCCACCAGCTCGTCATCCTCGATATAGGCGATCGCCTGCTCAAGGCTCATCCGGCGCGGCGGCGTCAGCAGCAGCGCCTCGTCCTTGCCGGCGGCGCGGATGTTGGTGAGCTTCTTCTCCTTGATCGGGTTCACGTCGAGATCGTTCTCCCGGCTGTGCTCGCCGATGATCATCCCCTCATAAACCTTCTGGCCGCCGCCGATGAACAGCGTGCCGCGGTCTTGCAGGGAGAACAGCGCGTATTGCACGCTCTCGCCATCGGCATTGGCAATCAGCGCGCCGTTGCGCCGCCCCTCGATCGTGCCCTTCCACGGGCCATAGCCGATGAAGTGCCGGTTCATTACACCGGAGCCGCGCGTGTCGGTCAGGAACTCGCCGTGATAGCCGATCAGCCCGCGGCTCGGGATGTGGAAGGTCAGCCGCTGCTTGTCGCCGCCCGAGGGACGGATATCCTGCAATTCGCCCTTGCGGCGGCTCATCTTCTCGACGACGACGCCGGAATAGGGCTCATCGACGTCGATCAGCACCTCTTCCATCGGCTCCTCGCGCACGCCGGTCTCCGGGTTGTCGCGGGTCAGCACGCGCGGCCGGCCGATGGTCAGCTCGAACCCCTCGCGGCGCATCGTCTCGATCAGCACACCGAGCTGCAATTCGCCGCGCCCGGCGACCTCGAAGGCCTCGGTCTCGGACGAGTCGGTCACACGGATCGCGACATTGGCTTCCGCCTCGCGGAACAGCCGGTCGCGGATCTGCCGCGATGTCACCTTCTTGCCCTCGCGCCCGCCGAGCGGGCCGTCATTGATGCGGAAGGTCATCGACAGGGTTGGCGGGTCGATCGGGATCGCCGGCAGCGCGGCGCTGATCTCCATCGCACCGATCGTATCTGGCACGGTCGCCTCCTTGAGGCCGGCCACGGCGATGATGTCGCCCGCGGAAACCTCGTCCACCGGCACGCGCTCCAGGCCGCGGAAGGCGAGCAGCTTGGTCAGCCGCCCGGTTTCCACCGCACGCCCGTCGAAGCTGATGGCGCGCACCGGCATGTTCACGGTCGCCCGCCCCTGCTCGACGCGGCCAGTCAGCACGCGGCCGAGGAAGTTGTCGCTCTCGAGAATGGTCACGACCATGGCGAAGGGCGCTTCGGCATCGAGGCCAGGCTCGGGCACATGGCTCACGATCAGGTCGAACAGCGGCGAGAGGTTCTCGCGCGGGCCATCCAGCGTCGCGGTCGCCCAGCCCTGGCGGCCGGAGGCATAGAGCATCGGGAAATCGAGCTGCTCGTCATTCGCGCCGAGGGCCGCGAACAGGTCGAACACCTCGTTATGCACCTCGTCGGCGCGGGCATCCGGGCGGTCGATCTTGTTGACGACGACGATCGGCTTCAGCCCGCGGGCCAGCGCCTTGCCCACCACGAACTTCGTCTGCGGCAGCACGCCCTCGGCGGCATCGACGAGGACGACCACGCCGTCCACCATGTTCAGGATTCGCTCGACCTCGCCGCCGAAATCGGCATGGCCAGGTGTATCGACGATATTGATGCGCACATCGCCCCACTGCACGGCGGTGCACTTGGCGAGGATGGTGATGCCGCGCTCGCGCTCAAGGTCGTTGCGGTCGAGCGCCCGCTCGGCCACCTGCTGATGCGCGCCGAACGAGCCGGACTGCTTGAGAAGGTTGTCCACAAGCGTGGTCTTGCCATGGTCGACATGGGCGATGATCGCCACGTTGCGCAGCTTGGTCTCGGTCATGATAAAGGTCTTTCGGGGTTCAACGCGGCTCCTCTACACGTTTTGCATTGCAAAAGCGAGCTTCATGACGCAGACGCGATATGAAGAGTTGAAAACGGGCCGGCAGAAGCTGCCCGTCTGCGTCGCCGGGCGGCGTCTGCGCCGCTATTTCGCAACCGGCGCCGGGGCCGGCATCATCGGCCCGCCTCCATGCGCGGGCATTCCGTCGCTGCTCTGCGCCGGCATCGGCGCCGCCATCCCGGCCTTGCCGTCGATCATCGTCATCGCCTGATGTATCAGCGCTCTCGCCCGGCCGTACTCGCCGCTCGCCACGGCGCTTCGGGCCCGCCGCACCGCATCGATGGCCGGTGTGCGGATGATCCCGTTCACGCTGCCCTGGACATAGGAATTGGTCAGCAGATCTGTCTCGGCCCGGCCGAGCGCGACCCGCGCCCGGGTTTTCTGATGCGCGGCAACCGCCTGCCCGGCAATGCCGAGATAGGTTCCGGCCGAGGCGCCGCTTGGCAGCGCACCACCCATGCGAGTCGATGCCGGCGCCTGAGCAAGGGCGATGCCACCCGACAGGGCCAGCGCAAAACCAGTCAGCACAACGGACTTCATGATGGTCTCCCTCCTCGAAATGCGTCTCCGCGATATCCCGCGAAGCCGGCTCCGTGCCGAGACGTTGGGTCCGGCGCGGCACGGGGCAACGGGAGATGCGTCACCACGCGATTAAACCATTGTCACGAATGTCCGCCCCGGCTTGACGGCGCCGGGCGCTGGACTGGCAAATGATGCCATGAACCGGATTCGCGCCATCACCCTGATCGGCCTGCTCGGCTTTTCCTCGGGCCTGCCGCTCGCCCTGTCCGGCTTCACGCTGCGGCTCTGGCTCGCCCGCGCCCATCTGCCGCTGGAGGCGATCGGCTTCACCGCAAATCTCGGCATCGCCTATTCTCTGAAATTCCTCTGGGCGCCGGCGCTCGACCAGTTCCGCCCGCCGCGCCCCTTCCGCGCGCTCGGGCGCCGACGCGGCTGGCTGCTGCCGATCCAGCTCTGCCTCGCCGCCGCCGTTCTCGCCCTCGCCCTCACACGCCCCGCGCACGCCCTGGCCGCCACCCTGCTAGCCGGCGGCCTCGTCGCCTTCCTCTCGGCTAGCCAGGACATCATGATCGACACTTGGCGGATCGAGTTCTTCCCCCAGCACCTGCAGGGTGCCGCCACCGCCGGCTATGTCTGGGGCTACCGGGCGGCGATGCTGATCTCGGGCTCGGGCGTCATCGCCCTGTCCACCCTCACCGGCTGGCATGTCGCGATCCTCGCGATGGTGCCGCTCCAGCTCGTCGGCGCCGCCGCAACGCTGGCCTGTGCCGAGCCCACCCCGCCGCCGGCGCGCTTGCCGGTCTCGATCGGCGCCCGCTTCCGCGAGGCGGTCATCGCCCCGCTCGCCGATTTCCTCAGCCGCGAGGGCGCCTGGATCATCCTCGCCTTCGTCATCCTGTTCCGCCTCGGCGAGGCGTTGGCCGGCGTGATGCTCGCGCCCTACTACACTCATCTGGGCTTCGACCGCGCGACCATCGCCATCGCCAACGGCCCGCCCTCGCTGGTGGCCGTCCTCGCGGGCACGGCGCTCGGCGGCGTCGCCGTGGCCCGGCTCGGCGTCGGCCGCGCCCTGCTAACCGCCGGCGCCTTCCAGACCCTCACGCTCATCCTCTACCCGCTGCTCGGCCTCTACCCGCATTTGCCGCACATTCTGCTGGCGACCAGCATTGCGGAGAGTTTCGCCGAAGGGATCGCCGATGCCGCCTTCATCACCTATCTCTCCGGCCTGTGCACCAAGGCCTATACCGCGACGCAATATGCCCTGCTCTCCTCCGTCGCAGCCCTTGCCCTGCGCACGATCGGCGGCTTCTCCGGGGTTCTCGCCCATGCGATGGGCTGGCTGCCCTTCTACGAATTCACCGTGATCTCGGCGCTGCCGGCGATGGCGGTGATGCTCTACATCCTGCGCCGCTACCCGCCCGCACCTGCCGCCCTCGCCGCCGAATGACGCCGGGTGGTCAGCCGGAAGCGGCTTCCAGCGCCGCCTCGGCCTCCAGCCAGGCGGCCTCCTTGACCTCGATCTCGCCGGCAATGGCGGCCAGACGGATATTGATCGCCGAAATCTCCTCCGGCTTCGCCCGGGCATAGAAACCGGCATCGGCGAGCTTCGCCATCAGCGTCCGCTTCTCCGCCTCGAGCCGGCCGATCGCCGCCTCGGCGTCACGCGCCGCCTTGCGCAGCGGCGCGGTCGCCTCGCGGGCGACGGCGCGGGCCCGCCGGTCATCCTTCGCCGCCGGCGCCGCCTTGCGCTCGGCAGTGCCGGACGGCTTCTGGGTAATCAGCCGGCGATAGGAATCGAGATCGTCGTCATAGGCCGCGACCCGCCCATCGGCGACGAGCAGCAGCCGGTCGGCCACCAGGTCGAGCAGATGTGTGTCATGGGTCACCAGCACCACCGCGCCTGCGAAATCGGTAATCGCGCGCACCAGCGCCTCGCGGGCATCAATGTCGAGATGGTTGGTCGGCTCGTCGAGGATCAGCACCTGCGGCGCGTCGCGCGTGGCGAGGGCGAGCAGCAGACGCGCCTTCTCGCCGCCGGAAAGCTGGCCGACCACCGTCTCCACCCGCTCGGCGTCGAGGCCGAACCGTGCGGCCTGGGCGCGCAGCTCCGTCACCGTCGCCTTCGGCAGGGCGCGGGCGAGATGGCCGAGCGGCGTGTCCGCGAGGTCGAGATCATCCTCCTGGTGCTGCGCGAAATAACCGACGGTGATGCCGCGGGTGCAGAACGCCGTGCCCGCCATCGGCTCCAGCCGCCCGGCCAGCGCCTTGGCCAGGGTGGACTTGCCGTTGCCATTGGCGCCGAGCAGGGCGATCCGGTCTTCCATGTCGATCCGCAGCGAGACCTCGCGCAGCACCGGCTTGCCATCATAGCCCAGCGTCGCGCGGTCGAGGGCGAGCAGCGGCGGGGAAAGCGGCCTCGGTTCCGGGAAACTGAACCGCGTCGGCGCGTCCTCGACAATCGTATCGATCACCGGCATCCGCGCCAGCGCCTTGAGGCGGGACTGCGCCTGCCGCGCCTTGGTAGCCTGGGCGCGGAAGCGGTCGACGAAGGCCTGCATGTGGGCGCGCTGGGCGGCGATCCGCGCCGCCTCGCGGTTCTGCTGCTCGGCCCGTTCGGTGCGGATGCGGACGAATTCAGCAAAGCCGCCCGGCGTCAGCGTGATCCTGCCGCGGTCGAGATGGGCGATGGAGTCCACCGCGCGGTCGAGCAGATCGCGGTCGTGCGACACCATCAGCACCGCGCCGGAGAAGCGGGCGAGCCAGGTTTCCAGCCACAGCGTCGCCTCGAGGTCGAGATGGTTGGTCGGCTCGTCGAGCAGCAGCAGATCGGGGGCGGCGAACAGCGCGGCGGCCAGGGCGACGCGCATCCGCCAGCCGCCCGAAAAGCTCGACATCGGCCGGTTCTGCGCCGCCTCGTCGAACCCGAGTCCGGCGAGAATCGCCCCGGCCCGGGCGGGGGCGGAGTCGGCGTCGATGGCGATCAGCCGCTCATGGATCGCCGCCAGCCGCTCGGGGGCGGCGCTGTCAGCCTCGGCGAGGAGCGCGCCGCGCTCGGCATCGGCGGCGAGCACGACGGCGGCTGGCGTGATCGAACCGGCCGGCGCCTCCTGCGCCACCGTGCCGAGCCGCGCACGGCTTGCAAGACGGATGCTTCCGCCATCCGGCGCGTAGATGCCGGCGATCAGCTTCAGCAGCGTGGATTTTCCAGCGCCGTTGCGCCCGATCAGGCCGATCTTGCGGCCGGGATCTACGACCAGCCCCGCCCCTTCGAGCAGGGCGCGGCCGGCGATGGAAAAAGACAGGTCTTCGATCCGCAACAGGCTCATGGCCGCTTGCTATCCCACAAGCCGGGACTTGCCCACCCCGGCCCGGCCCTGTATGGCCGCGCGCAACGGCTCAACTCCAGACACGAGGCCCCCATGGCAACCGAACGCACGCTTTCCATCATCAAGCCCGACGCGACCCGGCGCAACCTCACCGGCCGCATCAATGCGAAGTTCGAGGAGGCGGGGCTGCGCATCGTCGCCCAGAAGCGCATCCACCTGACCAAGAGCCAGGCCGAGGCGTTCTACGGCGTCCACAAGGAACGCCCCTTCTTCGCCGGGCTGGTCAGCTTCATGACCTCGGGCCCGGTCGTCGTCCAGGTTCTGGAAGGTGACGACGCGGTGGCCCGCAACCGCGCGATCATGGGCGCGACAGACCCCAAGAAGGCTGAAGCCGGGACGATCCGCGCGGAATTCGCCGAGGATATCGAGGCGAATTCCGTTCATGGCTCTGACGCCGCCGACACCGCGGCGCAGGAAATCGCCTTCTTCTTCGCCGGCACCGAGATCGTCGGCTGATCCGGCCAGGCTGAAGAGACTGCACAAAAAAAGGGGGCGAAAGCCCCCTTTTTCATCTTCCCGACGCCTGTTACCCAAGCATTGGTGAAATTACGGCACGTGGCCCAGGTTGACCTGGTTCGGGTTCGTTACCGCGCCGCCGATCGCTCCCACAGCACCGCCGATCAATGCCCCCGTCGCAGCCGAACCGCCGGTTGCAGCGCCGAGGATGGCACCAGCGCCGGCACCGATGGCTCCGCCCGACAGGGCGCGCTGGCCCGGGGTATAGCCACACCCGGCAAGCCCCAGCGCCGTCGCGCACAGCAGGGTGGGCAAAATGAAGCGTTGTTTCGATCTCAAGGCCATTGTCCAGGTCTCCTCATTCCGTTCAACGCGATATAGGTCTCGGCGTTGCGAATGGATGTCCGCCGGATGTCGGCATTGTAACGGCGGCTTTCCGGCAACTTCATGGCGCCTGCGCGGGCAGCCTTGTTAATCGAACGGGTAGCCTGTAATTCGGCCATTGCATCAACACCCCGGGTCGAGATGCGTTGACAGAACATATTCGCTGAACCAAAGCCAGACTGAAAACCGGCGCCGGGAACCGCACGCAAACCCGGCCTGGCCGTGCGGAAAGGATTTCATGCTCTCCAGACTTCTCGGGCTCATGTCCGCCGACATGGCCATCGATTTGGGAACCGCCAACACGCTTGTCTACGTGAAGGGCCGTGGCATCGTTCTCGACGAGCCCTCCGTTGTCGCGATCGCCGAGGTGAAGGGACGCAAGCAGGTGCTTGCCGTCGGCGAGGAAGCCAAGCACATGCTCGGCCGCACGCCGGGCAACATTTCCGCCATTCGCCCGCTGCGCGACGGCGTGATCGCCGATTTCGAGGTAGCGGAGGAAATGATCAAGCATTTCATCCGCAAGGTGCACAACCGGCGGGGGTTTGCCTCGCCGCTGATCATCGTCTGCGTTCCATCGGGATCGACCGCGGTTGAACGCCGCGCGATTCAGGAAAGCGCCGAGAGCGCCGGCGCGCGCAAGGTTCTGCTGATCGAGGAACCGATGGCGGCCGCGATCGGCGCGGGTCTGCCGGTCACCGAGCCTTCAGGATCGATGGTGGTCGATATTGGCGGCGGGACCACCGAAGTCGCGGTGATCTCGCTCGGCGGCATCGTCTATGCCCGGTCGGTGCGTGTAGGTGGCGACAAGATGGACGAGGCCATCATCTCCTATCTCCGGCGCGGGCATAATCTGCTGATCGGCGAATCCTCGGCCGAGAAGATCAAGCTGGATATCGGGGCGGCCTGGGCAAACCCGGCATCCAACAACGACTGGCACGAGGTGAAGGGCCGCGATCTGATCAATGGTGTCCCGCGCGAGGTCAGGGTGACGAGAGCCCAGATCGCCGAGAGCCTTGCCGAACCGGTTGGCCAGATTGTCGAGACGGTGAAGGTCGCGCTTGAGAATACGCCACCGGAACTTGCCGGCGATATCGTTGACAAGGGGATCGTTCTCACCGGCGGCGGCGCGCTGCTCCGCGGTCTGGACGATGTGCTGCGGGACGCGACGGGTCTTCCGGTTGTTGTGGCCGACGAGGCGCTGCAATGCGTCGCCAAGGGCACTGGCCGGGCTCTTGAGGAACTGAAGCGTCTGCGCACCGTTCTCTCGACAATGTACTGAGCGGCTGCCAACGATGTAAGATCGTCGGCACCATCGAAGCGGTCTGGAGGAATTGACCATGGCGATCCGCAAGATTCTTCTCCCTCTCGCGGGCGCAGCCTCGGCCCGCGCAGCGCTCGCGACCGCGCTTCTGCTCGGCCAGCGCTGGCGGGCGCATGTGCACGCTCTTCATGTCCGCACCGATACGCGCGATGTCGCGCCACTGGCCGGCGAAGGCCTGTCGGGCGCGATGATCGAAGAAATGATGGCGACCACCGAGAAGGAAGGGAACACCGAGGCCCGCGCCCTCTCGGCGCTGTTCGACGCAGAAACCACCGCCCGCGGCATTGCGGTCGGCGCGCCGGTCCGCGCGGTCAGCGGCGCCGTCGAGCAGGCCAGCGCATGGTTCAGTTCCGTCGTCGGTCGCGAGGATGAGCTTGTCGCCAGCGAGGCTCGGCTGTCGGACCTCATCGTGGTGCCGCATCCCAAATCCGCCGAGGACGTTGCCTCCGCGGACGCACTTCACGCCGTTCTGTTCGACTCCGGCCGCCCCGCGCTGATCGCCCCCGTCGAGCCGGCGGACTCGATCGGCACCCGCATCGCGATCGCCTGGAACGGAACCGCGGAAAGCGCCTCCGCTGTCGCCTCCGCAATGCCCTGGCTCGCCAGCGCCGCGCATGTGCGGATTTTTCACTCGCCGGATTACCAGCGGCAAGGCCCGCCGGCCGCCCAACTCGCGGCCTATCTCGAACTTCACGGCATCACCGCGGACGAAACCGAATTCCGCGCGACCGACCGCAGCGCCGGCGCCGGGCTTCTCGCGGCCGTGACCGAATACGGAGCGGATTTGCTGGCCATGGGGGCATATTCGCACTCGCGGCTGCGTCAGCTCATCCTCGGCGGTGTCACCCGGCATGTTCTCGAACACGCCCGACTGCCGGTGCTGATGAACCGGTAGACCGATGTTCGGCGTCGAGGACGAGGCTACGAAGACCGCCGTCAGCGCCTATGTGAAGCTCATGCGCGCGAGCCATTCGGTACTCAACCGCACGCAGCCGCTTCTGGCAGCCGCCGGCCTCACGCATGTTCAGCTCGGGGTGCTGGAGGCCCTGCTTCACCTTGGCCCGCTGACGCAGCGCGACCTGACGCGCAAGCTGCTGACCAGCCCGGGCAACCTGACCGACGTGATCGACAAGCTGGCCCGCCGCCAGCTCGTCCAACGGGTCCAGTGCCCCGAAGACCGGCGAAGGGTCCGCGTTGTCCTCACCGATGCGGGGCGACACTTCATCGAGGAAATTTTCCCTCGGCATGCCAGGGACATCGCCGCGGCAATGCGCGGCCTCGACCAGAGCGAGCTTCGGGCGCTGCAAGAATTGTTGCGGCGGCTCGGGCGTGTTGCCGCCGAGGATTGAACGTCGGCATCTCCACCCTATATATCATTCGATATCGAATAATATCACGATACCCGACGCGGATCGTGCAGGAGAAACAGGATGATCGACATTCGCCCCTTCGCGACATTGGGCAGTTTCCGCAACGAATGGCTGAATGCGCGCCATCACTTCAGCTTCGGCGGCTACCACGACCCCGACCGCATGGGCTGGGGCGCGCTGCGGGTCTGGAACGACGACGAGGTTGCCCCGCAAACCGGGTTCGATCCGCATCCGCACCGGGATATGGAAATCATCACCTTCATCCGCCAGGGCGCGATCACGCACCAGGACAATCTGGGCAATCGCGGCGTGACGCGCGCGGGTGACGTTCAGGTCATGCATGCCGGAACCGGCATCGTGCATGCCGAATACAATCTGGAGGCGGAGCCGACCCGGCTGTTTCAGATCTGGATATTGCCGGATCGGCGCGGCGTCGAGCCCGGCTGGGCAACGCGGGCATTTCCGAGGTCGACCGGCGCCGGCCTGACCGTGCTGGCTGGCGGACGGAACGGAGATGGCGAACGCGGCGCCTTGCCGCTGCACGCCGACGCTGCCGTGCTGGCCGCGCGCATGGCCCCTGGCGAGCGGATCACCCAACCCCTCGCAACGGGCCGCGCCGCCTATCTCGTGCCGGCCAGCGGATCGTTCACCGTCAACGGCCATGCCGCCGCAACCCGTGATGGCGTGGCGGTGCAGGGAGAACGCGAGATTGTGATCACCGCGGATGCAGACGGCGCCGAGCTCGTGCTTGTCGACATTCGTGAATGAAACGAGTTTCATGGGCACGGGATAGTGCCGTTTAGGAACCACTCTATATGCGCTTTCGGGTGATTGATCCGTTTCGGGAACTGTCCCGCCCTTGGAACGGACCGGTATTCCGGATCGGTGCCCCTAGCCGCTGCCCCTCGCGGGGCGGCTCCTCTTCCGCCGGCACCGCCGGCCGAACAAGAAGGATAGACTGAATGAACCTGTTCCTCGCCCGCCGTCGGCCCGGGCGCCTTGCCGCCCTCACCGCAGTGATGCTGGCCAGCGCCTCGCTGGCCGCGGTTTCGGCCGGCAGCGCTTTCGCCAACAATCAGGCATACGACGCAACGGCCAAGGTCCAGAAGGACTTCAAACCGATTCCGAGCTTTGCCCCGCTGGTCAAGGATGTCAGCCCGGCTGTTGTCTCCGTCACGGTTCATCTCAAGACGCAGACCGCCAGCGATACCCAGACGCAGAACGGGCTTCCGCCCGGCATGCCGTTCCCCTTCCCGTTCGCGATGCCTCATCCGCAGCGGCCCCAGGCGGTCGAGGCCAAGGGGTCTGGCTTCTTCATTTCCTCCACCGGCTACCTCGTGACCAACAATCACGTGGTGAGACATGCCAAATCGGTTTTTGTTACCCTGTCTGACGGTTCCAAACTGCCGGCCAAGGTCGTCGGCACCGATCCGAGCACCGACCTCGCGGTCCTCAAGGTCACGCGCGACAAGCCGTTTCCCTACCTGCAGCTCGGGAATTCGTCCAAAGTGGTTCCCGGCCAGTGGGTGATCGCGATCGGCAACCCGTTCGGCCTCGCCGAAACGGTGACGACGGGCGTGGTTTCAGCACTCGGCCGCGATATAGGCGACGGGCAGTACGATAGCTTCATCCAGATCGATGCGCCGATCAACGAAGGCAATTCCGGCGGTCCGCTGCTCAACCAGCGGGGCGAGGTGATCGGCGTGAACACCGCGATCCTGACGCCTTCCGGCGGGTCCGTTGGCATCGGCTTCTCGATCCCGTCGGACATGGTCAAGCAGATCTCCGACGAGCTGATCAAGTCGGGCCACGTCACCCGCGGCTTCATCGGCGTGCAGGTGCAGACGATCACGCCGGAAATGGCGCAGGCGATGGGCGTCTCCGTGCATGACGGCCGTGCCGATGGCGCGCTGATCGCGGAAACCATGCCCGATGGCCCGGCGGCCAAGGCGGGCCTGAAGCCCGGGGACATCATTACCAAGGTCGATGGCAAGATGGTGCGCGATCCGCGCGAACTGGCCCTCGCCATTTCCGGCATCAAGCCGGACGGCAAGGCCAGCATCACCTATCTGCGGGGCGGCGCCTCGCACGAGTTGAGCCTGCGTGTCGAGAAAATGCCGGCAAACGCCCAGGCCGCCTTCGGCCCCGGCGGCAACCAGGGCGGCTCTGCGGTGCACAAGCCTGAACTCGGCCTCTCGCTCGCGCCGCTGACCGATGCGGCCCGCCAGCAGCTCAACCTGCCGGGTGGTGTATCGGGCGCGCTGATCGCTCACGTCGCGCCGAATTCGCCGGCGGACGAGGCGGGCCTGCGCCCCGGCGACGTGATCGTGGGTGTCGGCAGCACGACCGTGAATGACCCCGAGCAGGCGGTTGGCGCCATCCACAAGGCGGAGGCCGGCCACGCCAAGGCGATCGCGCTGCGGGTGATGCGCGGCAACCAGGCTCTGTTCGTCGCGGTGCCGTTGCCGCAGGAAAAGACCTCCAAATAACGGCAAAGCGTTTTGCTACCGGGACAGGCGCGCGGGGCATAAAAAACTCCGCGCGGGCCGTCCCGAAACCGGTTTCTGCTCAAATCGCCTCCGGCTCTTGCGGGCCGGAGGCGTTTCTGTTTTCGAAAGGAAATTCCTTACGGAAACGAGGCCGATCATGAGCGTGACAGAGACTGCGACCGCGACGTTGGATGCCGATCTCGCGGCCCTCGAAGCTGAAAGCATCGAGATCATCCGCGAGACCGCGGCGGGGTTCCGCAACCCGGTGATGCTCTATTCGATCGGCAAGGACAGCTCGGTGATGCTGCATCTGGCGATGAAGGCGTTCTACCCGGCAAAGCCGCCCTTCCCGCTCATGCATGTCGACACCGGCTGGAAATTCCGGGAAATGATCCGGTTCCGCGACGAAACGGTCAAACGCCTCGGCCTCGACCTCATCGTCCGCCACAATGCCGAGGCCGCGGCGCGTGGCGTCAACCCGTTCGATTACGGCGCCTCGACCTACACGCAGGTGATGAAAACCGAAACGCTGAAGGCCGGGCTCGATGAACTCGGGTTCGACGCGGCCTTCGGCGGCGCCCGGCGCGACGAGGAAAAATCCCGCGCCAAGGAGCGCGTCTTCTCGGTCCGCACCGCCGGCCATGGATGGGATCCAAAGGCGCAGCGGCCGGAAATCTGGAACCTGTTCAACACCCGCCTCGCCCCGGCCAGACCATGCGGGTCTTTCCGCTCTCGAACTGGACCGAGGCGGATATCTGGAACTACATCGCCCGCGAGACCATCCCCGTCGTGCCGCTCTATTTCGCCAAGGAACGCCCGGTGGTCGAGCGCGGCGGCCAGCTCCTGATGGTCGATGACAACCGCCTCCCGCTCAACCCCGGCGAGGTGCCGCAACTGCGCAAGGTCCGCTTCCGCACGCTCGGCTGCTACCCGCTTACCGCCGCGATCGAGTCGGAGGCCGAAACCCTCGAAGCGGTACTCGCCGAAATGCGCGCTTCGCGCATGTCCGAGCGCCAGGGCAGGCTGATCGACCACGATGATGCCGCGGCGATGGAAAAGAAGAAGCGCGAGGGATATTTCTGATGAACGCGATGAGCATGACCTCTTCCCGCTCACTGCTGCGCCTGCTGACCTGCGGCTCGGTGGATGACGGCAAATCCACCCTGATCGGCCGGCTGCTGTTCGACACCGATAACATCCCCGACGACCAGCGCGCCGCCCTCGAACGCGACTCGCGCAAATACGGCACCGATGGCGCCAATATCGACTACGCCCTCCTTGTCGACGGGCTGGAGGCCGAGCGCGAGCAGGGCATCACGATCGATGTCGCCTACCGCTTCATGGCGACGAAGCGGCGCAAGTTCATTATCGCCGACACGCCCGGCCACGAGCAATACACCCGCAACATGGCCACAGGCGCCTCCACCGCGCAGCTCGCCATCCTGCTCGTCGATGCGAGCCAGGGCCTGCTGACCCAGACCCGCCGCCACGCCTTCATCGCCGACCTGCTCGGCATCCGCCACATCGTGCTGGCGGTGAACAAGATCGACCTGATCGACTTCGACCAGGCGCGCTTCGATGCCATCGCCGACGAGTTCCGCGCCCTCGCCACGCGGTTCCATTTCGAGACGATCACGCCGATCCCGCTCTCCGCCCGCCATGGCGACAACGTGGTCCATCGCAGCGCGCGCATGCCCTGGCATGGCGGGCCGACTCTGCTCGAGCATCTGGAGACCATCGAGCCCGGCGGCACCAGCACCGGTCCGTTCCGCTTCCCCGTGCAATGGGTCAACCGGCCGGACGCCGATTTCCGCGGCTATGCCGGCACGCTCGCCGGCGGCGAGGTCAGGCCGGGCGACGAGGTGGTGGTCGCCGCCTCCGGTCAGCTCACACGCATTGCCCGCATCGTCACCGCCGATGGCGACCGCCCCGCCGCCCGCGCCGGCGAGGCCGTCACCCTGACCCTGGCGGACGAGGTCGATCTCTCCCGCGGCGATGTCCTCGCCAGCCCCGGCGCCCGGCCCGACGTCGCCGACCAGTTCGCCGCCGACCTCGTCTGGATGGGCGAGGCGCCGCTCCTCGCCGGGCGACCCTATATCGTGAAGCTCGGCACCGCGACCGTCTCCGGCGTCGTCTCGCGCATCAAGCACAAGGTCAACGTCAACAATTTCGATGAGCTCGCCGCCGATTCCCTCACGCTGAACGAGGTCGGCTCGGTGAATGTCGCCCTCGCCACCCCGGTCGCCTTCGACCCCTACACGCTGAACCCGCGCACCGGCGCCTTCATCCTGATCGACCGGATGACCAACGCCACCGTCGCGGCAGGCATGATCCGCCACCCGCTGCGCCGGGCGAGCAACATCCACCGCCAGGCGCTGACCATCGACCGCACCGCCCGCGAGGCGCTGAACGGCCATCGCCCGGCGATCCTCTGGTTCACCGGCCTGTCCGGCTCCGGCAAATCGACCATCGCCAACGCGCTGGAAACCCGGCTGCATCTGCTCGGCGCGCACACCTACCTGCTCGATGGCGACAATGTCCGCCACGGGCTCAACCGCGATCTCGGCTTTACCGATACCGACCGGGTGGAGAACATCCGCCGGGTTGCCGAGGTGGCGAAGCTGTTCGCCGATGCGGGCATGATCGTGCTGGTCAGCTTCATCTCGCCCTTCCGCGCCGAGCGGAACATGGCGCGCGAACTGGTCGAGCCTGGCCTTTTCTACGAGGTTTTCGTGGACACGCCGATCGCGGTCTGCCGCCAGCGCGATCCGAAGGGCCTCTACCGCAAGGCCGATGCCGGCGAAATCCGCAACTTCACCGGCATCGACAGTCCCTACGAGCCGCCGGAAGCGCCGGAATTCCACCTGCGCACCACAACCGCCGAACCCGATGCGCTGGCAGAGTCGCTCCTTGCCGCCCTGCGCCCGCAACTTGGCCTCGGGCTTTGACCGACCTTTCGCCGGCCGCCTCACGCGGCCGGCGAAGACTAGCGGAACGCCGCCGCCGGAGCCTATAAACCGGCATGTCCTACAACAGTTTCGGCCATCTCTTCCGCGTCACCACCTGGGGTGAAAGCCACGGCCCGGCGATCGGCTGCGTCGTCGACGGCGTGCCGCCCCGGATTCCGCTTTCGGAAGCCGACATTCAGCCCTTTCTCGACCGGCGGCGGCCCGGTCAGTCCCGGTTCACCACCCAGCGCCGCGAGCCGGACATCGTCCGTATCCTCTCCGGCGTTCATGGCGGCATGACCACCGGGACACCGATCGCGTTACAGATCGAGAATACCGATCAGCGCTCGCAGGACTACGCCAACATCGCCGACCGTTTCCGCCCCGGCCATGCCGACATCGCCTATCACTGGAAATACGGCATCCGCGATCCGCGCGGTGGCGGCCGCTCCTCGGCGCGGGAAACCGCGTCCCGCGTTGCCGCCGGCGCCATCGCCCGCAAGATCCTCGGCGAGCGCGTGCGGATTCGCGGTGCCCTGGTGCAGATGGGGCCGCACCCGATCGACCGCGCCCGTTTCGACTGGGACGAGGTGGACCGCAACGCTTTCTTCTGCCCCGACGCCGTTGCCGCGACGGCTTGGGCCGAGGAACTCGATGCCGTGCGCAAGGCCGGCTCCTCGCTCGGCGCCGTGGTCGAAGTCGTTGCCGAGGGGCTTTCCCCCGGCCTCGGCGCGCCGGTCTATGCCAAGCTCGACGCCGATCTCGCCGCGGCGATGATGAGCATCAACGCGGTCAAGGGTGTCGAGATCGGCGATGGCTTCGCCGCCGCCGCCCTGCGCGGCGAGCAGAACGCCGACGAGATGCGGATGAACGAGGACGGCACGGTCCGCTTCCTCGCCAACCACGCCGGCGGCGTGCTCGGCGGCATCTCGACCGGCCAGCCCGTCATCGTCCGTTTCGCGGTAAAGCCGACCAGCTCGATTCTGACCCCGGTGCACAGCGTCGATTCCGATGGCGACGAGGTCGATATCCAGACCAAGGGCCGGCACGATCCCTGTGTCGGCATCCGCGCGGTGCCGGTCGGCGAGGCGATGATGGCCTGCGTGCTGGCCGACCAGCTCCTGCTGCACCGCGCTCAGTGCGGCGACACCGGCGCAGGACAGCTGCCGCTGGCAAAAAAGTGATAGCGGCCCGCCGGCGCGTGAGGTAGATGATTTGCTTATGAACAATTCACGCGCACCGGCCGCAACCCGAAACCAGATTATCGCCCTGATCGATCGTGCCGGGCGAAAATCCTGGTCCGCCCGGATCGGTCGCCTGCGTGACGAGGCTGCGGCCAGCCCGCGCTATGGACGCCTTGTCGCGCTGCGCCATGCGGCGGAATTCGCCGCCGAGAAAGTTGTCAGGGATCTACCACTTACACCGGTCGATCAGGTGCTCGCCGGCCGCGTGGCGTCCCTCGGGTCGCTTGCGGCCGGACTCGGCAAGCCCGGACAGGAGAGGTTCGAAGCCGCCCTTGCCGCTGCTCTTGCGGCGGACGGAACTCTGATACCGTTGCTGCATGTTCATGACACCGCGGAGCGGCATCGCGCAGTAGGGTTTGATGTCGAATTCGCGGGGCTGGAGGAGGGCGCCACGTTTGATCTCCTTGCCACGCGCGAAGATACGGCGGTTGAAATCGTTTGCGACACACTCTCGGCAGAGGCTGGCCGCCTCGTCCACCGCGCCGCATGGGTGCAGTTGATGGACCGGATCGATCCGGATCTGCAGACATGGCTTTCCGCGCATCCGGGCCGCTATCTTCTGAAAATGACATTGCCGCGCGGGCTGCGGGTTGCCGAGCCGGACGACACCACGACCCTGGCCGAACTGCATCGCCGCATCAATGAAATGCTGACCAGCGCAAGGCGGTCGGACCAGGACGAGGCTGCGGTATTGCGGCTTGACCCCCTCATGCTGGCGGCGGCGCAGGCCAGCGAAAACGGACTGATGAACCGACTGCGGCGCGAATTCGGCCCCGAGGCGAACCTTGCCGTCACCGGCGACGGACAGGGCGTTTTTGTGCTCGCCGCGCGTGCCGGCAGCGAAAATGAAGTCGCGGTCGCGATGCGCCATCGCCTTGCCGCGCTGGCGCCCGCCCGGCTGACCGGCACCCGGCCGGGCATTCTCGCCATGTTCATCGAGGATACCGACCGGCTCGAATGGCGCCTGCTGCGCGAGCAGCTCACCCTTGAAGGCGAAGCCCGACAGTTCCTCACTTTTCCGGAAGCGAGGCCGGTCGTCGCCGTCACCTGCACATCGCGGATCGAACTTTGTGCCGAGGACGGCGCCGACGCGCTGCGGTTTCGCAATCCCACCCATCCGGCAGGCAAGCTGCCGGCCCTGGCACCCGCCGTATTGTCGGTGTGCTAACGCGGCCGCTCGCCCGGCATTCGGGAAGGGTTGCCAAAGCCGCATGTTTCGGCACAGTCTTCCCTGACTGGCTTCCAAGCCGGTCACCTGACAGGGGAGAGAAACATGCAATCTGGAACAGGGCGCCGGTTGCGGCGCAAATCCGTGGGTATGATTGCCGTCGCCGCGCTGACAGCGCTTCCATTGCTGGCCCAGGCCAAACCGAAGCCGATCGTGGTCGGGATCACCGCCTGGCTCGGCTCGATTCCCGGCCGCTCGATCGCGGATGGCGCGACCCTCGCCGCCGAGGAAATCAACGCCAAGGGCGGCGTGAACGGCCGGCCGATCAAGCTCGTGATCGAGGACAACCACAACTCGACGACCGACGCGATCCGCTCGTTCCAGCGCATGGTGCGGCAGGATCATGCGGTGGCCGTCGTCGGCGATTTCACCAGCGAAGTCGGCCTGGCGCTCGAACCCTGGGCGGCGCGCATGCACGAGCCCTTCCTCATCACCGGCGCGGCCTCGAACAAGCTCACCGAATTCGTTCACGCGAACTACAAGCAGCATAAATACATTTTCGAGCCGAACGAGAACTCGGCCGAGCTGGCGCAGAACATCTGCGACGCCGCGAAATCGGTCCTTGTCGGCAAGCTGCACATGAAGACCGCGGTGGTGATGAGCGAGGACGCCGCCTGGACCCTGCCGCTCGATGCCGGATTCAACAAGTGCCTGCCCCAAGCCGGGATCAAGGTGCTGAAGGATATCCGCTTCGCACCGGATACCACGGATTTCACCCCGATCTACCAGAAGATCGAGGCGATGCATCCGGATGTGATCATCACCGGATGGGCGCATGCGGGCGTCAAGCCGACAACCCAGTGGGCCGAGCAGAACGTGCCGATCCCGCTGATGGGAATCAGTTCGCAGGCGACATCGACGACGTTCTGGAAGGCGACCAACGGGGCGACGCAAGGCGTCATCACGATTGCTCCGGCTGCCGCCGGGATCGCCATCACGCCGAAGACGCAGCCTTTCATGAACGCCTATCAGGCAAAATTCCACACATCGCCGGCCTATACGGGTTTCACCACCTATGACGCGATGTATGCCCTTGCCGCCGCGATCGAACGGGCAAAATCGACCAAGTCGGGACCGCTGGTCGCAGCCCTCGCCAAGACAGACCGGATCGGCACCGAGGGGCGGATGCAGTTCAACGGGCCGCAAGCCCGATTCGCGAACGGTGCCGTCTATGGCAAGGGCCATACCCGCTGGATCGACCTGCAATGGCAGGATGGCGAGCAGAAGGTGATCTGGCCGGCCAAGCTGGCGAACGCGCAGCCGAAATTCCCGGGCTTCGTAAAGCTGCCGAACTCCAAATAAGGCTCAATCAAACCCAACCGAAAGGCCCGCGGCCGGAGAAGACCCTCCGGCCGCGGGTTTTTTGCATCCCACGGTCTGGACTTCGCGGCCGGCCGCCGCGAAAACCCCGGCGTAAACTGGTCCAACGGAGAAAACGCATGACCCGTCTCACGCTTGAAGCCGCCAACCGCATCATCGCGGGCGCCCGCGCCAAAGGCCGCGAACTCGGCCTTGCCCCCCTGACCGTGGTTGTGCTCGATGCCGGCGGCCACATGGTCGCCCTTGCCCGCGAGGATGGCTCCGGCATCGCCCGCGTCGAGATCGCCACCGGCAAGGCCTGGGGCGGCCTCGGCGTCGGTGCTGGCTCACGCATGCTGTTCGATCGCTGGAACGCTGGCGGCGCCGGCTTCGTCACCGGGCTCGCCGCGGCAACCGGCGGGCGCATGGTGCCGGTGCCCGGCGGCGTGCTGGTCACGGCGGATGGCGCGGTGCTCGGCGCGGTCGGCATTTCTGGCGATACCTCGGACAATGACGAAGCCTGTGCCATCGCCGGCATCGAGGTGGCCGGTTTCGCTCCGCGCGCGAACTGACCATCAGTTTTGACTGTGTGAAGGCCAGCCCTTTCTGATCCGGCCGCGACACAGCCGGTTCCTGCGCCGGCGTCGAATGTCGCGCGGAGCAAGGTGGCCCATCCGGCCAGACCAACCGTCTGGCCGGGTATTCCTCTCAGTTATGCGCGGCTCCCACCGGCACAACAATCCAGCTGGCCCCCTGCGGCCCGTCGACCAGAAGCGGCACGGCATCGCCACTGGCCTTCACACCCCGTTGCAACGCCGCGCTGTCCTTCACGAAGTGCGGGCCGACCGCCTCGATCAGCGTATCCGGGGCGAGCCCGGCGCGCGCGGCGGGGCCGTCCTTGGCGACCGTCACAACAATTACTCCCGCCCCGCCAGGATGGGTGGCGACGCCAATGCCGAGTGCCGGAATCTCGGTCGGCTTGAGCATGGGCATTTCGGCCTGCCGATGCGCCATCCCGGTCTTGCCCCGATGCTGGGGCGGCGCCGCCATGGTGATCACGGCATCTTCGGTCTTGCCGCCGTGCACAACGGTCATCCTGGCCTCGTGCCCGACCGGGATCTCCGCCAGCGAAACCTTGAAATCATGCACGGTAGTCACTTTCCGGCCATTGACCGCCGTCACCACGTCGCCCGGACCAAGCTTGCCGGCCGAAGGCCCCCCCGCGACCACGCCGCCGACCACCACGCCGTCGGTCGAGGCCAGATGCCAGGCCGCCTTCATGTCCTCTGACACATGCTCGATCCGCAGCCCCGCCCAGCCGCGCTTCATCGCCCCATCGGCGATGATCGCCGCTGTCACCGGCCTGACCATGCTCGAGGGGATCGCGAACCCGATCCCGACCGACCCGCCGGAAGGAGAGTAGATCGCCGAATCGACGCCGATCACATGCCCCTTGGCGTCCAGCAGCGGTCCGCCCGAATTGCCACGGTTGATGGCCGCATCGGTCTGGATGAAATCGTCATACGGCCCCGAGCCGATATCGCGATGCAGCGCGCTCACCACACCGGCCGACACGCTGAAGCCGAGGCCGAACGGATTGCCGATCGCCACCACCCAGTCGCCGAGATCGAGGCGCGAACTGTTGCCGAAATGCAGGAAGGGCACAGGGTGATGCGCGTTGATCTTCAGCACCGCGAGATCGGCCTTCTTGTCCGAACCGACCAGCTTCGCGGTGAAGATCGAGCCATCGTGCAGCGTCACCTTGATCTCGCTCGCCCCGGCGATGACGTGATGATTGGTGACGATATAGCCGGTCGGGCTGATGAAAAACCCGGTGCCGAGCGCCTGTTCGGCCTTGGGCGGGACAATCAGGGTATTCGTATCCGCCGGCTGCGATGTCGAATGTGCGGCAACCCCCTGATCGGGTGGCGACATCTCGCCGGGTTTTTCACCCTTGCCCTTGGAGGGATCGATGCTCTCGACATCCACGACGGCAGGCAGCGCGGCGCGCGCGACCTGTGCGATCGCGGGCGGCGTCGGCACGGCGCGTGCGGGTGGCGCGGAAAGCAGCAGGCCCAGCGCGAGGGCCGCACCGGCGGTCGGAACCGAAATCGGAAAACCTCTCATGCGGTCTAGAGTGAGGCGAGATCGCCAATCCGGCAAGAGACCATCTCGCGGATTTGCGCCGGCGTCGCTCCGGCTTCGCGCAGGTCGCGCAATGTCGCCGCCCGGTCGCGCTTGGCCAGCCGCCGCCCCGCCGCATCGCGGATCAGCGGATGATGGGCATAGGCCGGATGCGGCCAGCCGAGCAGCGTCTGCAACAGCACGTGAACATCCGTTGCGGCACGGAGGTCCTCGCCCCGCGTCACATGTGTCACCCCCTGCGCCGCGTCGTCATGGCAGACGCAGAGATGATAGCTCGCCGGCACGTCCTTGCGCGCCAGAACCACATCGCCATGCGACAGCGGATCGGCCTCGACCCAGCCTTCCGCCGCCTCGTGATAGCGCAGCCGCCCGGCCATCCCCGCGGCCCGGTCCATCCGCAGCCGCAGCGCATAGGGCTCGCCCTGCGCCGCCCGTTCGTCCGCCAGCGCCGGGTCGAGCCCGCGGCACGTGCCAGGATAGGCCGCCTCAGTGCCGTGCGGCGCGCCAAGAGCGGCGGCAATCGTCGCCCGCGTGCAGAAACATCGATACAGCAGGCCCATCGCCTCCAGCCGCGCCAGTACGGCCCGATATGCGCCGAAATGCGCCGATTGCACCCGCACCGCGCCATCCCAGGCGAGACCGAGCCAGGCGAGATCCTCCAGAATCGCCTCGGCGAACCGGGGCCGGCAGCGCCCGGCATCGATATCCTCGAGCCGCAGCAGGAAGCGCCCGCCGCCCGCGCGCGCCAGGTCGTGTCCGGCCAGCGCCGAGGCGGCGTGGCCGAGATGCAGATAGCCGGTCGGGCTCGGCGCGAAACGGGTGACGATGGACATCGGCCTCCACGATGATACCCTCTCCCGCAAATGCAAGGAGCAGGAACTTCATGGCTGAACTGGACGGACCGCGCTGGGGCCCGGCGAACGGCGGCAAGGCGCGACAACTCGTGGTGCTGTGCCACGGCGTCGGCGCCGATGGCAACGACCTGATCGACCTCGCGCCCTACTGGGCCCGCGCGATCCCCGATGCCGCCTTCGTCGCCCCGCACGCGCCGGACCCGTTCGATCTCGCCCCCTTCGGCCGCCAATGGTTTCCAATCGGCACGCTGGACCCGCACGCGCTTGGTGGCGGCGTGCGCCGGGCCCGCGCGGCGCTCGACCCGTTCATCGATGCCGAACTCGCACGCCTCGGCCTGCCGGTCGATGCCTACGCGCTGATGGGATTCAGCCAGGGCGCGATGACGGTCCTGTTCACCGGTCTGCGCCGGGCGGTGCCGCCACGGGCGATTCTCGCCTATTCCGGCGCGCTGCTCGCCCCAGAATCGCTGGCCGCCGAACTCACCGCCCGCCCGCCGGTACTGCTCGTGCATGGCGAGGCCGACGAGATCGTGCCGCCCTCCCGCTCGCGCGACGCCGAGGCCGCGCTGCGCGCCGCCGGTGTGCCGGTGGAGAGCCTCTTCGTTCCGAAACTCGCTCATGGCATCGACGATTCCGGGCTTTCCCTCGGTGCGCTCACGCTCCAGCGCGCCTTCGCGGCGCCGGCCTCGTCTGCGTGACAAGCTGTTGACATCACGAAACCCGCCTTGCGGCCCCTGATCGTTGGGGCCATATTCATGTCATGGAATCGGTGCAAAACATTGCAGGGCGTTTCCAGTCCGAGGGCGGTCCGGTGAGCTGGCCGCCCTTCTGGGACCGGTTCAGTAATGCCTGACGGCGGGCAAAATTTTCCCGCTCTCGTCCTGAATGCGGATTTCCGTCCGCTCTCCTATTTCCCGTTGTCGCTCTGGTCCTGGCAGGATGCCGTCAAGGCCGTCTTTCTCGACCGCGTTTCCGTTCTGTCGGAATACGACCACGAGGTGCATTCCGTCTCCGCGGCGATGCGCCTGCCCTCGGTCATCGCGCTGAAGGATTTCGTCCCCGGCCTGCGCCAGCCGGCCTTCACCCGCTTCAACGTCTTTCTCCGCGATGCCTTCACCTGCCAGTATTGCCACAGCCGCCTGCCCGCCCCGGAACTGACCTTCGACCACGTCATCCCGCGCGCCCGCGGCGGCCGCACCACCTGGGAGAACGTCGTCACCGCCTGCGGCGCCTGCAACCTGCGCAAGGGCTCGAAACTTCCGCGCGAATGCCACATGTTCCCCTATGAAACGCCGCGCCGGCCGAACAGCTGGGAGCTGCAGGACCGTGGCCGCGCCTTCCCGCCCAACTACCTGCACGAAAGCTGGCGCGACTTTCTCTACTGGGATACCGAATTGGAGACCTGATCCGGTTTCATCTGCCTGACATATCGGCTATCCGTTCGGAACGGAGAGCCAGCATGAACAAGCCGATACCTAATTCCCTGCGCACCCTGCCCGACGATCGCGGCCGCTTCGGCGAGTTCGGCGGCAGGTTCGTTGCCGAAACCCTGATGCCGCTGATCCTCGAACTCGAGGCGGCCTATGAAGCGGCGAAGGACGATCCCGATTTCATGCGGGAATTTCAGTATTACCTGCAGCATTATGTCGGCCGCCCCAGCCCACTCTGGTTCGCCGAACGGCTGACGAAGCAACTCGGCGGCGCGAAGGTCTATTTCAAGCGCGATGAGCTGAACCACACCGGCGCGCACAAGATCAACAACTGCATCGGCCAGATCCTGCTCGCCAAACGCATGGGCAAGACGCGGATCATCGCCGAGACCGGCGCCGGCCAGCACGGCGTGGCCACCGCAACCGTCGCCGCGCTCTTCGGCCTTCCCTGCATCGTCTATATGGGCGCCACCGATGTCGAGCGGCAGCAGCCCAACGTCTTCCGCATGAAACTGCTCGGCGCCGAAGTCCGCCCGGTCACGTCCGGCGCGGCCACGCTGAAGGACGCGATGAACGAGGCGCTGCGCGACTGGGTCGCGAATGTGCGCGATACGTTCTACATCATCGGCACCGCCGCCGGCCCGCACCCCTATCCCGCCATGGTGCGGGACTTCCAGTCGGTCATCGGGGTCGAGGCCCGCGCCCAGATGATGGAGGCCGAAGGCCGCCTGCCGGATGCCGCGATCGCGGCGATCGGCGGCGGCTCCAACGCCATCGGCCTGTTCCACGCTTTTCTCGACGATCAAGTGAAGCTGATCGGCGTCGAGGCCGCCGGGCGCGGTCTTGAGTCGGGCGAGCACGCCGCATCGCTCGCGCGCGGCCGCCCCGGCGTGCTGCACGGCAACCGCACCTACCTGCTGCAGGACGATGACGGCCAGATCCTCGAGGCCCACTCGATCTCCGCCGGGCTCGACTATCCGGGCATCGGCCCCGAACACTCCTATCTGCACGATATCGGCCGCGTCGAATACGTGTCCGTGACCGACGACGAAGCCCTCGCCGCCTTCCAGCTCTGCTGCCGCACCGAGGGTATCATCCCGGCCCTCGAACCCGCGCACGCGCTCGCCCATGTCGCGAAGATCGCCCCCACAATGGACCCGGACAAGATCATCCTGATGAATCTCTGCGGCCGCGGCGACAAGGACATCTTCACCGTCGCCCGCCATCTCGGAGAACAGATTTGAGCCGCATCGCCGCCACCTTCGCCCGCCTTCGCGATGAGGGCCGGGCGGGTCTGATCCCCTTCGTCGAGGCGTTCGACCCCGATCGCGAAACCTCCGCCACCCTGCTCGCCGGCATGGCCGCCCGCGGCGCCGATCTGATCGAGATCGGCATGCCCTTCACCGACCCGATGGCCGATGGCCCGACCATCCAGCAGGCCGGCCGCCGGGCGCTGCGCGCCGGCGCCACCCTCGCCGGCACGCTCGGCCTGGTGCGCGACTTCCGCGCCGTCAACGACACCGTGCCGCTGATCCTGATGGGCTATCTCAACCCGATCCTCTCCTACGGCGTCGAGCGTTTCACCGCCGATGCCGCCGCCGCCGGCGTCGATGGCGTCATCGTCGTCGACCTGCCGACCGAGGAGGCCGACTTGCTGCTGCCGCATCTGCGCCATCACCGCATCGATCTGATCCGCCTCGTCGCCCCCACCACGACCGACGAACGCCTGCCCGTCGTGCTCAACGACTCCTCCGGGTTCGTCTACTACGTCTCGATCACCGGCATCACCGGCACGCGCACCGCCTCGGCCGAGGATCTCGCGCGCGACATCCCCCGCCTGCGCAAGGCGACGGACATGCCGATCGCCGTCGGCTTCGGCGTCCGCACCCCCGCGCAGGCCGCGACGGTCGCCAAGTTCGCCGATGCCGCCGTGGTCGCCTCCGCCCTGATCGACAAACTCGCCGCCGGCCTCGATGCCGAGGGCAAGGCCCCGCCCGCCATCGTCGAGGCGGTGCTGGATGATGTCACCGCCCTGGCCGCGGCGGTGCGCGGCGAACGCCGCGCCGCCTGAGGGTCAGACCGCCTTGGCGCCGATATCCCGGCGGCAGAACCCGCCGGGAAAGCCGATCCGCCGCACCGCGACATAGGCGCGGTCGATCGCCTCGCGCAGGTCATCGCCCGTCGCCGTCACCGCCAGCACCCGCCCGCCAGCGCTCACCAGCGCGCCATCGCGCCGCGCCGTGCCGGCCTGGAACACCGAAGTCTCCGGCAACCCGTCCACGCCGGCAAGGTCGATCTCGTGCCCCTTCTCATAGGCGCCCGGATAGCCCTTCGCCGCCATCACCACCGTCGCCGCCGCGCCGTCCCGCCAGTCGAGCCGGGTTTGCGGATCGAGCCGGCCCCGCGCCGCATCGGCGAGCACCGGCAGCAGGTCGGTCTTCAGCAGCGGCAGCAGCGTCTCGCATTCCGGATCGCCGAACCGCACGTTGAACTCGATCAGCCTCGGGCCGGAGGCGGTGAGCATCAGCCCGGCGAACAGAAAGCCGCGGAAGGGCGCGCCGCGCCGCGCCATCGTCCGCAGCGCCGGACGGACGATCCGCTCCATCGCCGCCCCGATCACCGCCTCCGAGGCCGCCGGCGGCGGCGCGATCGCCCCCATCCCGCCGGTATTCGGCCCGGTATCGCCATCGCCCACCCGCTTGTGGTCCGAGGCGGTGCCACAGAACAGCGCGGTCTCGCCATCGCAGATCGCGAACAGCGAAATCTCGGTGCCGATCAGGCATTCCTCGATCACGATCTCAGCGCCCGAGTCGCCATGCAGCCCGCCCTCCAGCATCGCGGCGACGGCCTCGCGCGCCTCCTCATCGGTCGCGGCGACCACCACGCCCTTGCCCGCCGCCAGCCCGTCCGCCTTGATCACGATCGGCGCCGGGTGCTCGTCGAGATAGGCCCGCGCCGCGTCGGCATCGGTGAAGCTCGCCCAGGAAGCGGTCGGAATCCCCGCCTCGTCGCAGATTTCCTTGGTGAACCGCTTCGAGGATTCGAGCCGCGCCGCCGCCTCGGTGGGGCCGAAACAGGCGATTCCCGCCGCCGCCATCCGGTCGGCAAGGCCGAGCGCCAGCGGCGCCTCCGGCCCAGGCACCACGAGGTCGATCTTCTCCGCCCGCGCGAAATCGACGAGCGCATCGATCTCCTCCGCGCCGATCCGTACGCATTCGGCGAGCGATTCCATGCCCGGATTTCCCGGCGCGACGAAGAGTTTTTCCAGCACCGGGCTCTGCGCGAGCTTCCACGCCAGCGCATGCTCGCGCCCGCCGCCGCCGACAACCAGAACCCGCATGATCAAATCCCCTGCGCTTGTGCAACCGGCGCGCGCTTAGCATAGTCCGCCGCCATGAGCGAAACCGCGGACCCCACCACCGGCAACGTGCCCGAACTCACCGTTTCCGAACTCGCCGGCGCGGTCAAACGCACGGTCGAGACCGCCTTCGGCCGCGTGCGCGTGCGCGGCGAAATCACCGAGATGAAAACCTACGCCTCCGGCCACACCTACATGGCGCTGAAGGACGAGGGGGCGAAGATCCGGGCGATCATCTGGCGCGGCAACGCCGCGCGACTCGGGCTGAAGCCGGAGAACGGCGTCGAGGTCATCGCCACCGGCCGCGTCACCACCTATCCCGAGCGCTCGGAATACCAGCTCATCATCGAGCGGCTGGACTATGCCGGCGAAGGCGCGCTGCTCGCCCGCATCGAGAAGCTGCGTCTGCGCCTCACCGAGGAAGGCCTGTTCGACGCCGCCCGCAAGCGCGCCCTGCCGCTGCTGCCGCGCATCGTCGGCGTCGTCAGCTCGCCCCAGGGTGCGGTGATCCAGGACATCCGCACCACCATCGCCCGCCGCTTCCCCAGCCGCATCATCCTCTGGCCGGTCGCCGTCCAGGGCGAGGCCGCCGCCGCCCAGATCGCCGCCGCCATCCGTGGCTTCGGCGCGCTGCCGGAAGGGGCGAGGTGCCGCGGCCGGACGTTCTGATCGTCGCCCGCGGCGGCGGCTCGCTCGAAGACCTGATGGCCTTCAATGACGAGGAGGTGGTCCGCGCCGCGGCCTCCTGCCCGATTCCGCTGATCTCCGCCGTCGGCCACGAGACCGACACGACGCTGATCGACTTCGCCTCCGACCGTCGTGCCCCGACCCCACCGCCGCCGCCGAACTCGCTGTGCCGGATCGCATGGCGCTGATCGCCGACCTTGCCCAGAGCGGCGCGCGGCTGACCGGCGCGCTCACCCGCGTCACCCAGTCGGTCCGCCTCCGGCTCGATCGCGCCGCCGCCGCCCTCCCCGACCTGCCCTCGATGATCGGCACCGCCCGCCAGCGGCTCGACGATCGCGGCGAGCGCCTTGCCCTTGCCCTGCCCCGCCTCGTCGCCGCGAAGCGCGCCCAGGCGCGAGAGGTCGCCGCCCGCCTCGCGCATCCGCGCGAGATCATCGCCGCCCGCCGCCACAGCCTCGCCCTGCTCGGCCAGCGCCTCGCCGCCCCAGCCCCCGGCCTGCTGCGGGAAAACCGGCTCCGCCTCGACGCGCTCGCCGCGCGCCTCGAAGCCCTGTCCTATCACGCAACCCTCGCGCGCGGCTTCGCGATGGTGGCGACCCCGTCCGGCGACCCGGTGACCACGCGGCGCGATGCCGGGTCGAAGCGGCGCCTCGTCCTGCATTTCGGCGATGGCACGCTCGGCGTGCGTCCCGAAACGGACCGCGCGCCGCCGGAGCAGACCAGCCTCGATCTCTGATCCGGCCGGATATCAGGAGGTCGTCGGCGCCACCGGCAGCAGCGGCCCGGCGAAGACGATCGGCATATCCGGCCTGCCGGTCGGCGAGCCGCCGGGCGGTTCCACCGTCACCGCGATCAGCGTATGCGCCCGGCGCAGCCGCGCCGGCACGTCATTCGCCGGCAGCCGTGTCGCCCCCGCCTGCACAAAGCCGATCGGCACCGGCGCCTCGCCCTGGCCAACCGCCCAGAGCTGCCAGACCTTGCCCGCCGGCGGCGCCATCCGCCCCACCGGCGCGATGTTCAGCGCGCCGTTCGTCCTCATCGCCACCGTGAACACGGGGCCCGCCTTCGTCGACAGCACCGCGACCATCGCCGGCCCCGTCGTCCCGCGCGGCAGCAGCGCCAGCAGCGCCGCCGCCACCGCGCCGGCCAGGGCGATGCCCCGCCAGACGAACAGATTGTCCCAGATCTCCCGCAGCCGGTGCCGCGGCGCCGGTGCCGCCGCGCGCGGGCTGGTTGCGCGCTCGATCGCCGCCCACACCGCCGGCCCCGGCTCCACCGGCGGCACCGCGCGCGCCAGCGGCAGCAGCCGCTCCTCCCACGCCTCCACCTCGGCCGCCAGCGCCGGATCGCGCGCGCACTCGGCCTCGAAATTCCGCCGCTCCTCGCCGCGCAGAAGACCAAGGACATAAAGCCCCGCACGGTCGGCCCCGAAATCCGGCGCGTCGCTCATTGTTCGAGACACCTCTTCAGCGCGTCGAGCGATCTCACGATCCAGCTCTTGACCGTTCCCAGCGGTGTATCGGTGCGCGCGGCAATCTCGCTATGGGAATAGCCCTCGATGTAAGACAGCAGCACCATCCGTCGCCAGTGTTCCGGCAGGGTTGCAAGGCAGCCCGCCAGCGCGCGACCATCCTCGACGGGGATGCCCTCCTCAGCGGCGATGTCGGGAATTTCATCGCCGGTGACCGGTAGCCGCCGCTCGCTATCAAGCCGGTCAAGCGCGCGGTAGCGGACGATCCCGATCATCCAGGCCCGCGCCGATCCCCGCGCCCGGTCGAAACGCGACGCATTGCGCCAGATCTGCAGGAAGGCCTCCTGCAAGACGTCCTCGGCCATCAGGCGATCGCGCAGCAGCCGCAGCGCCACACCAAGCATGGTCGGCGCCATGCGTCGGTACAGCTCCCGCAGGGCGGCCGCATCCTGTCTCTGGCAGGCCTCGATGAGCAGGCCGAGACCGTCCTCCATCGTGTTTGCCCCGCCTGGCGACGCCATCAAGATGCTGTTTCCCGGACCATCGAACATTGCTTATGGCATTACCGTCGTGGAGACAATCTGGATGCAGCCTGCCGCACCCGCAGCCAGACCGCATGCAAACGAGATCCAAAAATACAATTTAAAAGTGTTTTGTTTTCGTATATATAATTCAGGATTGTAGTTTACGGAGTCGGGTCATTAAACTCCATCCGCGCCGCTACTGGCTGGAAGCCATCGCAGGCCTTGCCGCTCTGATGGCCGCGGCGGAAACCGGAGCTTCCCGACCCAAGGCGACACCGCTCGCTGCGGGTTACCGGCCGCATCCCTACCGGGACGGGGCGCGCTGCGGGAATTGCGCCAACTACCGCGCCGTCACGCAACTCTGCGCACGGGTGCGGGGACCCGTTTCGAGTGACGGTTTCTGCAATTTTTATACCCCGCTGAGATCCCGTCCCTAGGCCTTGCAACCCGCCGGACGGAATGGGGTGGACCGCGCCGCCGAGATGGTTCACAACGCAGCGGATGGAGACCCGCATCGAACGTCTGTGCGTGGCAAACGGGCTCAGAATGACGAGCCCGCGACGTATCATTGCCCGCGTGTTGTCCGAAGCGAACGGCCACCCCGATGTCGACGAGTTGCACCGCCTCGCCCACGGCATCGACTCCAGAATATCGCTCGCCACCGTCTACCGCACCGTCCGCCTGTTCGAGCAGCACGGCATCCTGGAACGGCGCAATCTCGGCAGCCGCCGTGCGCGGTATGAGATGTCTGGCGAACATGACCATTTTCATCTTGTTGATCAGGAAAGTGGCCAGGTGATCGAATTTGACGAGCCGGAAACCGAGATGCTGATGCGCAAAGTTGCCGCCCGCCATGGTTTTGAACTGGTTTCTCTCAAGATCGAGTTGTTCGGCCGCCGCCTTGGTGCGATGACACGCACGACCGAAACAATCGACGGAGCGCCAGGCCGATGACAATCCAGCATCCGGTCGATAGTGTCGTGGCTTTCCCGGAAATCCGCGTCGGAAATCTGGGGGTGCGCCTCGCCGCCACGGCTGACGAGCTCGACGCGGCGCTCGCGCTGCGATTTCGTATCTTTTACGAGGAGCTGGGGGCCCATCCCGACGAGGCGACCCTTGCCTCGGGCCGCGACAGGGATGCCTTTGATGCGATCGCTGATCATCTGCTGGTGATCGATCATGACATCGGGGATGATGCGCGGGGTGTGGTCGGCACCTACCGCCTGATTCGCCAGGAGGCCCTTGCCCCCGGTCAGCAATTCTATTCGGCCGATGAATATGACATCGCGCCGCTCCAGCGTTTCTCGGGCCGCCTGCTTGAGCTTGGCCGCTCCTGCGTCGACCAGGCGCACCGCTCGCGCGCCGTGATGCAGCTGCTCTGGCGCGGCATCGCCGCCTATGTGTTCCAGCATGGAATCGAGCTGATGTTCGGGTGCGCCAGCCTGCACGGCACCGATCTCGATGAGCTGGCGCCGTGCCTGTCCTACCTCCACGCCCAGCACCTCGCTCCACCACATATCCGGCCGCGGGCGCTGGATGAGCGCTATGTCGAGATGCGCCGGTTGGGTGACGGCGAATACGACGCCCGCCAGGCCCTCGCCGAGTTGCCGCCGCTGATCAAGGGCTATCTCCGCCTCGGCGGCTTCGTCGGCGACGGCGCGGTGATTGACTGGCAGTTCAACACGACGGACATAGCCGTGGTCGTGCAGACGGATCTTGTGACCGAAAAATATTACCGTCATTACGAACGACAGTCCCGCTGACCCGCACCGGCGCCTCTGCCGGCGCCGCACGCATTACGACTGCAAGGTGAATTCGACGACATGGCCGAAGACGACGACACGCCGCTCCCGAGAGCCTCCTGCCGTATGACGAATGGACCGAGGACGCGCTTCGCCTCGTCGTACTGCGCGCCCTCGACCATGCCTCACGCGAAGGCCTGCCAGGGGAGCATCACTTCTACATCACCTTCGCCACCGCCCATCCCGGCGTGATCATGCCCGACCGGCTGCGCGCCCAGTATCCGGACGAGATGACCATCGTCCTGCAGCACCAGTACCGCGAATTGTCGGTCGATGCCGAGGCGCGTCGCTTCACGGTCCGTCTCTCCTTCGGTGGCGTGCCGGCGACGCTCGACATTCCGCTTGACGCGGTTACCGCTTTCGCCGACCCGGCGGTGCGCTTCGGCCTGCAATTCGCCGTCCGCGAGGCCGAGAACCCTGCCGAGCCTGAAACGCCCGAACCCCCGCCCGCCGCGCCGGCGCCGGACCAGGGCCCCGCCGAGGTCGTCAGCCTCGATGCCTTCCGCCGCCGCCCGCCCGCCAAAGACTGAGTCCGGAGAGCCGCCATGAACGCGATCACCAAGAAGACGCCCGATTTCGCCTTCAGCACCATGTTCCCCCTGGGCCATGACGACACGCCCTGGCGCAGGCTCGATCTCGGCGGCGTCTCCACCATCGAGGCGGCGGGCAGGACCATCCTGCAAATCGCCCCGGAAACCCTCTCCGCCCTCGCCTTCCAGGCGTTCCACGACGTCTCGCACCTGCTGCGCCCCGGCCATCTGCGCCAGCTCCGCGCGATCCTCGACGATCCTGAAGCCTCCCAGAACGACCGTTACGTGGCGATGGAATTCCTCAAGAACGCCAATATCGCCGCCGGCGGCATCCTGCCGATGTGCCAGGACACCGGCACCGCCATCGTCTTCGGCAAGAAGGGCCAGCGCGTCTGGGTCGAGGGCGACGAGGAGGAAGCCTTCTCCCACGGCGTCTACCGCACCTATACCGAGACCAACCTGCGCTACTCGCAGATGGCGCCGCTCTCGATGTACGAGGAGCGGAACACCGGCACCAACCTGCCAGTCCAGTGCGACATCATGGCCGCCCCCGGCGAGGCCCATGCCGAGGAATTCGAGCTGATGTTCGTCGCCAAGGGCGGCGGCTCGGCCAACAAGAGCTTCCTGTATCAGGAAACGCGGGCGATCCTGAATCCGAAAAAACTTTTCGAATTCATTGAAACCAAAGTAAAGACACTCGGAACCGCCGCCTGTCCGCCCTACCATCTCGCTATCGTCATTGGCGGCACCTCGGCCGAGACCACAATGAAGACGGTCAAGCTCGCTTCCACCCGCTGGCTCGACTCCCTGCCGACCCAGGGTTCGCCCACCGGCCACGCCTTCCGTGATCTCGAACTGGAACAGCAGATCCTGGAAATGACCCGCCAGCTCGGCATCGGCGCGCAGTTTGGGGGCAAATATTTCTGTCACGACGTCCGCGTGGTGCGCCTGCCCCGCCACGGCGCTTCGCTGCCCGTCGGCATCGGCGTCTCCTGCTCGGCGGACCGGCAGATCCGCGCGAAGATCACCAGGGATGGCGTCTTCCTCGAACAGCTCGAAACCGATCCGGCGAAATACCTCCCCGAGGTCACCGACACCCATCTGGGTGGTGATGTGGTGCAGATCGACCTCAACCGCCCGATGGCGGACATTCTCGCCGAGCTCTCGAAACACCCGGTCAAGACCCGCGTCGCCCTCACCGGCCCGATCGTCGTGGCGCGCGACATCGCCCACGCCAAGCTGAAGGAACGGCTCGACAGCGGCGAAGGCCTGCCCGACTACATCAAGAACCATCCGGTCTATTACGCCGGCCCCGCGAAAACGCCCGAGGGCATGGCCACCGGAAGCTTCGGTCCCACCACCGCCGGGCGGATGGACAGCTATGTCGAGCAGTTCCAGGCCGCCGGCGGTTCGCTGGTGATGCTGGCCAAGGGCAACCGCTCGCGCGCCGTGCGCGACGCCTGCAAGGCGCATGGCGGCTTCTATCTCGGCTCTATCGGCGGCCCCGCCGCGGTGCTCGCCCGTGACAACATCCGCAAGGTCGAGGTGCTGGAATACCCCGAACTCGGCATGGAAGCGGTCTGGCGCATCGAGGTCGAGAACTTCCCCGCCTTCATCGTCGTCGATGACAAGGGCAACGACTTCTTCGCCGATCTTTCGTGACCACGCCATGAAGTTTACCGTCGACCGGATCGACCATGTCGTGCTGACCTGCTCGGATATCGACGCGACGGCCGATTGGTATGAGCGCGTTCTCGGCATGGAGCGCGAGGAATTCGGCGCCGAGCGCCGGATCGCCCTGCGCTTCGGCGCGCAGAAGCTGAACCTGCACCAGGCCGGGCGCGATGCCGGCCCGCAGGCGGCGAAACCCGCTCCCAGCGCGCTCGACATCTGCTTCGTCACCGCCCTCGGCACCGATTTCGTCGTGAACCACCTCAAGGCCCAGCGGGTGGCGATCGTCGAGGGTCCGGCGCCAAAAATCGGCGCGCTCGGCGCCATGCGCTCGGTCTACTGCCGCGATCCGGACGGCAACCTGGTCGAAATTTCCAGCTACCTCGAAGAATGAACCTCGCCGATTTCGACTATCACCTGCCGCCCGAGCGCATCGCGGCCGAGCCGGCGCGGCCGCGCCATGCCGCGCGCCTGCTGCATGTCCGGCCGGATGGGCTCGATGACCGCACCATCCTCGACCTGCCCGCCCTTCTCGCCCCCGGCGACCTGCTGGTGGCGAACGACACCCGCGTCATCCCCGCCCAACTCACCGGACGACGCGGCGACGCGCGGATCGGCATCACCCTCGATCGTCCGCTGGCCGACGGCACCTGGCGCGTTCTGCTGCGCAACGCCCGCCGCGCCCGCCCGGGCGAGACCATCGCGATCGACGGCGCCGGCGGCATCGCCGCCGAGGTGATCGCCCGCGCGCCCGACGGCTCGGCGACCCTGCGCTTCGACTGCGACGCCGAAACCTTCCGCGCCATGCTCGACCGCGCGGCGAGCCTCGCTTTGCCGCCCTACATCCCCCGCCCCACCGGCATCTCCGAGCAGGACCGGCAGGACTATCAGACCATGTTCGCCGCCGAAGAGGGGGCCGTCGCCGCACCCACCGCCGGACTGCATTTCACCGAAACCGTGCTCGCCGCCCTCGCCGCACGCGGCGTCGGCCTCGCCACGGTCACGCTGCATGTCGGCGCGGGCACCTTCCTGCCGGTGCGCGAGGACCAGCTCGAACGCCACAAGCTCCACGCCGAGCGCGGCCTGATCGGCCCCGAGACCGCCGCGCTGGTCAACGCCACCCGCGCGCGGGGCGGGCGCATCGTCGCCGTCGGCACCACCAGCCTGCGCGTGCTGGAGACCGCCGCCGCCAAAGACGGCACCCTCGCCCCCTGGCTCGGCGAGACCGAGCTCTTCATCACCCCCGGCTACCGCTTCAAGCTCGTCGACCGGCTGATGACCAATTTCCATCTGCCGAAATCCACCCTGCTGATGCTGGTCGCCGCCTTCGCCGGGCTGGATCGCATGCGGGCCGCCTATGCCCACGCCATCGCACAGGGCTACCGGTTCTACTCCTATGGCGATGCCTCGCTGCTGGAGCGCGCATGACCGGCTTCACCTTCCACAAGCTCGGGCAGGATGGCGCCGCCCGCCGCGGCCGCCTCGTCACCGCCCACGGCACCGCCGAAACTCCCGCCTTCATGGCGGTCGGCACCGCCGGCACGGTGAAGGCGATGACGGCCGACGCCGTCCGCGCCACCGGCACCGAGATCGTCCTCGGCAACACCTATCACCTGATGCTCCGCCCCGGCGCCGATCGGGTCCGCGCTCTTGGCGGGCTGCACCGGATGATGGACTGGCCGGGCATCATCCTCACCGATTCCGGCGGCTTCCAGGTCATGTCGCTGGCGAAGCTGCGCAAGATCGACGAGGTCGGCGTCACCTTCCGCTCGCATCTCGATGGCTCGGCCCACCACCTCACCCCCGAATCCTCGACCGCGATCCAGAACGCGCTCGACGCCACCATCACCATGGCCTTCGACGAGTGCACGCCCTTCCCCGCCACGCACGATGAGGCCGCCGCCTCGATGCGCCTGTCGATGCGCTGGGCCGAACGTTCGCGCGCGGCCTTCGAACCGCGCCCCGGCTATGGCCAGTTCGGCATCGTCCAGGGCAGCGTCTTCGCCGATCTCCGCGCCGAATCCGCCGCCGCCCTCACCGGCCTCGGCTTCGAGGGCTACGCGATCGGCGGTCTCGCGGTCGGCGAGGGCCAGCAGGCGATGTTCGACACGCTGGATGTCACCACCCCCCTGCTGCCCACCGACCGCCCGCGCTACCTCATGGGCGTCGGCACGCCGGATGATCTGCTCGGCGGCATCGCCCGCGGTGTTGACATGTTCGACTGCGTGATGCCCACCCGCGCCGGCCGCACCGGCCGCGCCTTCACCTCGCGCGGCATCCTCAACCTGCGCAACGCCCGTTTCGCCGCGGAGGACCGCCCGCTCGACCCGGCCTGTCCCTGTCTCGCCTGCGCGCGCCACAGCCGCGCTTATCTGCACCATCTTTTCCGCTGCGACGAAATGCTCGGCCCGATGCTGCTGACCACCCACAATCTGAGCTATTACCAGACGGTGATGCGCGGCGCCCGCGAGGCGATCGAGGCCGGACGCTTCGCCGCCTACGCCGCCGCCACCCGCGACGCATGGAGCCAGGGCGATGACCGACACACGCTATGACGCGCTGCAACAGCTCGGCCGCGAGAGCCGCATGCCGGACTCGCCCGAGGCCGCCGTGCTCGAACGCGTCGCCGCCCCGTCCCAGGGGAAGAACTACGTGGTGCGCTTCACCTGCCCCGAATTCACCTCCCTCTGCCCGATCACCGGCCAGCCCGATTTCGCCCATATCGTGATCGACTACATCCCCGAGTCATGGATCGTGGAGAGCAAGTCGCTCAAGCTCTATCTCGGCAGCTTCCGCAACCACGGCGCCTTTCACGAGGCCTGCACGCTGATGATCGCCGAACGCCTGGTCGACCTGCTCACCCCGCGCTGGCTGCGGATCGGCGCCTACTGGTATCCGCGCGGCGGTATCCCGATCGACGTGTTCTGGCAGACCGGCGCCCCGCCCGAGGGCACCTTCCTGCCCGACCAGGGCGTGCCGCCCTATCGCGGCCGTGGCTGAGGCCGATCTCCGCGCCGCCATCGCCGCCCGCGCCGCCGCTCTCGGCTTCGATGCGATCGGCATCGCCCGCGCCCGCCTGCCCGAGAGCGTCCGCGACAATCTCCGCGCCCATCTCGCCGCCGGCCATCACGGCACGATGGGCTGGATGGAAGATCGCGCCGCCCAGCGCGGCGACCCCGCATCACTCTGGCCGGAGGCGGTCAGCGTCATCTCCCTCGGCCTGTCCTACGCCCCCGATGGCGACCCGCTCGCAACCCTGTCCCGCCCCGATCGCGGCAACATCTCGGTCTATGCCCGCAACCGCGACTATCACGACATCATCAAGGGCCGGCTGAAGCACCTCGCCCAGTTCATCGCCGCGCGCGGCGCGGGCGTGAAGGTCTTCGTCGACACCGCCCCGGTGATGGAAAAACCTCTGGCCGCCGCCGCCGGGCTCGGCTGGCAGGGCAAGCACACCAACCTCGTCTCCCGCCGCCACGGCTCCTGGCTCCTGCTCGGCGAGATCATGACGACGCTGGCCCTGCCGCCCGATCCGCCGCACGCCGACCGCTGCGGCACCTGCACCGCCTGCCAGGCCGCCTGCCCGACCGATGCCTTCCCCGCCCCCTACCGGCTCGATGCCCGGCGCTGCATTTCCTACCTCACCATCGAGCACAAGGGCCCGATCCCGGAAGCGTTTCGCCCCGCCATCGGCAACCGCATCTATGGCTGCGACGACTGTCTTGCCGCCTGCCCCTGGAACAAGTTCGCCGCCGCCGGGCGCGAACAGAAACTCGCCGCGCGCGACGATCTCCGCGCCCCTCGCCTCGCCGATCTCGCAGCCCTCGACGATGCAAGCTTCCGCACACTCTTCGCCGGCAGCCCGATCAAACGCATCGGCCGCGCCCGCCTCGCGCGCAATGTCGCCATCGCCATCGGCAATGCAGCCGAACCGGCACTCACCTCCGCCGCCGCCCGCCTCGCCGCCGATAACGATCCCGTCGTCGCCGAAGCCGGGCGCTGGGCGGTGCGCCGGCTTGAAATCGGACTGGCCCCGGCGCGCAAACCCGGCTAGCCTTCCGCACGCCATCGTGACCGGCCAACGGCGATGACAGGCGACTGCCCGAACGCGGGCAGTTTCATAACGGGAGCAGTCAATGTCTGAGTCTTTCAAGCCAAAACGGCCCGCCTGGGTGGATGACTTCAAGGCCTTCCTGATGCGCGGCAACGTGGTCGACCTGGCCGTCGCCGTGGTCATCGGCGCCGCCTTCTCGAATATCGTCAAGAGTTTCGTCGCCGACATCATCAACCCGGTCATCGGCCTGCTGACCGGCGGGGTCGATTTCTCGAACCATTTCGTCACGCTCAAGGGCGCGGTCGAACCCACCCTCGCCGCGGCGAAGAAGGCCGGCGCGGTCACGCTGAACTACGGCGCCTTCATCAACACACTGTTCAATTTCCTCATCGTCGGCTTCGCGATCTTCTGGATGGTCCGTCTGATCACCAAGCTGCACAAGGCACCGGAAGCGGCCCCCGCCGCTCCGCCCGCGCCGACACCGACCGAACACCTCCTCAGCGAAATTCGCGACCTGCTGAAGGATCGCAGCGCGACCTGACCAATGACGCGATCCGAAGCCAATTCGGATCGCGTTTCGATGACCATGCGCGCCGTTGCTGAAGTGCGCGTCGGGAACCCGAGCATGATCCGTTCACGCCGCAAATGGTCCCACGCGCAGCACGCCGGCGGTCTGTCCGCACGGACACACCGAGCAAAGGCGTCCGGCCAGATTGGGCGATCTGGCCGGACCGGACAGTACTCTCAGAACTTCGCGGTCAGACCAGCGATGAACTGCCGCGGCGCGCCCGGCTGGACCAGGATCGCGTTGGCGGTGTTCGTGCCGAGCGTATTCGTGCCGAAATAGCCGCCTTGTGTAATGTATCCGTTGACGTTGTATTTGGTGTCGAAGAGATTGTTGATGTTGAAGGATAGCTCCAGCACCTTGATGCCCCGGGAGAGACTTTTCGGAACCGGGATGTTCGCCGTGATGGAGAGGTTGGCAACATTGAACCCCGACAGCTTGCGCGACGAAACGTTGTTGGTGTTGTTGTTGAAGTAGTGCTGCGAGCCTGTGTATTGATCGAGGAAGCCGAGGGTCACCAGAGTCGAGCCCACGAAGGTGCGGTAGTTCAGGCCGAAATTCAGCAGCATGCTCGGATTATAGGCGATCGGCTCGTTGTGATAGACGATGCCGCCGGTTTCGTATTGCAGATATTTATTGTTGTCGAAGCTCGCATTGACGAAGCCGCGCCAGTGGAAGTTCGGCTCGACCGAGGCATCGAGCTGCACGCCCTGCAGGCGCGCATTCGCCGCCGCCAGTGAGGAGCTGACGATGTTCGCGTGATAGATCGAGATCGCCTCGTCGGTCAGCGTATCGTTGAAGTAGTTCAGATTCAGCGTCGCGTGATGCAAATAGGGCACGTGATTGCTGAACAGCTTGAGGCCGATTTCGTAGTCGCGCGCCTGGATCGGCTTCACGATCGACAGGTTGACCGGGTTTTGCTGATTGGCACCGAACACGTTGTCGGTCGGGTTCTGGTACGAGATCGCCATGCTGCCGTATAACGCGGCCCAGGGGACCGGCTCGTAGCGTAGCCCGATCGAGGGCTCGGCGCGGACGAAGGTTCTCGAGGCATCCCCGGCGCCTATGGCATTCGTGCCGCCGAGAGGAAGATCGTTGTGGAAATCGGTGTGGTAGGACACCTCGGCGATGCCCGGCGTGATCGAGAACCCCTTGAACGGGTGGATCGTGTCTTGCAGGAAGGCATTGGCGTAGGTGGTGTAAAGCGTGAAGCGCTGGATCTGCGCCGGGTTCTGCTGCGTCGATCCATTGCCAAGATAATTATATCCGTCGTAGGGCGAGAAATACCGCTCGTAGATCACATAGCCGCCGAACTTGATGTCGTTATAGGGCAGGTGATAATCAAAATAGAGATTGTCGCCATACTGATTTGTGGTTGGGAAATAATATTCAGTGTTAGCATTTGGCACATAAGCTGTACCTGAAAGCGGCGAATTCGTGCCGTAATTGGTAACACGATAGTGGACGCGATGACCCCAGCGATACCAGAGATTGTTGTGGAAGGTCATGTCCTTCGACAGTGCGATCGACATCTTGCTGTAGAGGATGGTGTCGCGCACCTGCAACTGCTTGAACCAGATATCCGGCGTGCCGGTGCCGTAGAACCCTGTTGTCTGCTGGCTGAAGAGCGGCGAGCCGGAATAGCCGGTCACCGTGACGCCGGGGATCGGCGTCAGCGGAATGAAATTCGGGCGCGGCGCGTATTCGACGTTGTTGTCGTTATAGACGGCGAAGCTGAGCGAGCCGTTGGAAAAATCCTTGACCAGCTTGGCATAGATCGCGTGCGACTGGGCCGGCCAGCTATAATGCCCGACCGAGGTTCCGCCCCAGTAGCTCTTCGCACCGGCATAGCCGCCGCCGATGACACCGCTCCAGCCGTCATATTCGCCGGTGTCGAAGATGAAATGGAGGTTTTCCGTCTGCTGGCTGCCATAGGCGACGCCGACCTGATAATGCGCGTGCTTCGTCGGCTGGACGGGAACATAGTTGATGGTGCCGCCGACCGAGTCGAACCAGCGCGTATCCGGATTGCCCGGGCCGTAAATGACGTTGATGCCGCTGAAGAGCTGGGTGATGGGGATCTCGTTCGAATCCCACTGGCCGTTATGCGAAATCGTGTTGTTCATCGGAATGCCGTCGAACAGCACCGTGAGACCGTTGCGCTCGGCATCGCCATTCGTCGACGACCAGCCGACCTTCGAGCCGCGCAGCTGGATCTGATAGCGCGCGGTGTCGGAATTGCCGCCATAGCCACGGATCTGCACGCCGGGCGCCGCCGAAAGCGCACCGGCCGCACTGGTCGAAGGGCCGAGCGCCTGGATGTCCTGCCGGCTGACAACAGCCTGCGACTGCGCGGATTTGAAGATCTTCTTCTTGGTGAGCTTGACGCTCGATTTGCCCAGATGTGTATAATATTTCGTTGTCGTCGTTGCCGAAACCTGCCCGGCACTGACGGTCTGGGCGTGAGCGTGCGGCATGAGCGCGATAACACTGGCGCCCGCCAACAAGCCGGCGCGCAATGTCGAACTAACGGAAACGATGTGGTATAATTTCATTATCCGGCTCTCTCCCAGAGATAAACGCGGACCACGACACTGATCATGTCGCGGTTTCCAACCAAGCGGTGAACGACACGCCCGCACTTAGAAGGTCAGTTACGTTCCGTCACGTTAAGGTTTGAAGTCATTCATCTGGGTCAGGTAACAATATGGAGCGGACCAACCGGGAATTCTGTTCATTTTATTCCGGAAAATCAGGGAGTTCTGCGATATATGAAATTGATTCTCTACAAAAGATCGAAAATTTGATTTTATATTGGAGAATTTTTCGTTATATTTTTGTTACAAAACCATTGGACGCGACTTGTCTTCCGGACCTCAGGGCCAAAACTCTGGAGCAAAAATTATCATGATGATTTCATCACATTGAAACAAACCGCAACATCCGCAATTTATCTGCGAGAAAGAAAAAATCTGCCTGCTTTTTCGGATTGGTGTTTCGCCAACGGTCTGCACCCTGATTGACACCGGTCATTTCGTTCCGGATACAGGATCGTCTGATGTCGCGGTATGAAAACTTCGTGTCAGATGATCGGCCGTGCGCTGTCCGCCGCGTCCAATCCGGCATCATCCTTCGATCACAGGAGCCTGAAACTATGAAACGCTTTATCGCTGGCGCGATCTTTGCCACCGTGCTGGCTGGCACCGGTTTCGCGCATGCCAATACGGTCGCTACCGGCAAGGCTCTTTACATGGCTCATTGCAGCGGCTGCCATCGTGCCAACGGCGCCGGGGGCGTACATTTCGGCAAGGCCGTTTCCGCAAATCTGCGGGCGCCTGGCCTTGAAACCACCTATCATCACAGCACGAAGCTGCTGGTTCGCGCCATCCTCGACGCGCGGGATGAGGACGGCGATCGGCTCGATCAGCCCATGCCCGCGTGGAAGGGCCGCCTGACCAAAGTACAGGCGCTGGACATCATCGCGTATCTCAAGACCTTGCATTCCTGAAACCGGTCAGACGCCGGCCGCAGTCAGCGGCCGAATGACAGACCATTCGGCCTGACGACACCGGCAAATCCACCCAGTCCCCTTTCCACACTCACTGGTTGGAAAGGGGATTTCATTTTCATCGACGGTCAGCGTTCCTGTTTCAGCGTCACGCGATCACCCGCGACAAAACCATGGCCAACAGAGGGTTTGCGCGAGCCTGCTGAAGCCGTCAGAATTCAGCCCAGGCTTCCTCGGTATTTTCGGAAGCGGCGACAACACCGGCCGGCACGGCGGGACGTTTCCTTGTTGTGGTCACTGGCCGGGAAGACGGGGGGCGCGGCGATGCCGGCGCCGAAACCGGCCCGCCGAGCTTGAACTGCGCAACCCGCTCGGCGAGATGCTGGGCTTCTCCCATCAGTCCGCGCGTCGCCGCGGTTGTCTGCTCCGCCATCGCCGCATTCTGCTGCGTCATCTGGTCCATGTGGCCAACCGCCGTATTGACTTGGTCGAGTCCGGCCGCCTGTTCCTTCGCCGCTTCCGCGATTTCGGCGATCAGCCCGCTCATCGTGCCAACCTCGGCCAAAATCCCGAGCATCGCCTGCTCGGTGTTGCTGACGAGTTTCACGCCGGTCGTCACTTCATGATCCGACTTGCCGATCAGCGCCTTGATTTCCTTCGCGGCATCAGCCGAGCGCTGGGCCAGGGCACGGACCTCGGTCGCGACCACGGCGAAGCCCCTGCCGGCATCTCCCGCGCGCGCCGCCTCAACCCCGGCATTCAGCGCCAGGAGGTTGGTCTGGAATGCGATCTCGTCGATAACGCCGAGAATATCGGAAATCTGCCTTGTCGACGCCTCGATCGCGCTCATTGCGGCGACGGCCTCGCGCATCACTGTGCCCGAGGTTTCGGCGCGTTCCCGCGCGGTGAGGGTCACCTGATGCGCCTCGGCGCTGCTGGTGGCGGTGCGGTTGAGCGTTGCAGTGAGTTCGTTGATCGCGGCGGCGCTCTGCTCAAGGCTGGCGGCCTGCTGCTCGGTGCGGCCGGAAAGATTGTCAGTGGCCTCGGTAATCTCCGTCGAGACCATGGAGATTTTCTGCGCGGCCTCGGCGATCGCGCGGGTCGTCTCGCGCAGGCGATTGACCGCCATGTTGAAATCCTGCCGCAGTTGCTCATGCACGCCGGCGAAGGGCTTGGTGAGCTGCGTGGTCAGATCGCCGTTCGACAGGCCGGCGAGTCCCTGGGCGAGTTCCTTGACCACGAACAGCTGCTGCGCGGCGGCTTCGGCCTTTTCCGCCTCGCTTCGGGCACGCTCCGCCTCTTCTCGCTCGCGCATGGCGGCCGCTTCCTGTTCCAGGCTCAGGGTCTTCCGGGCATTTTCCTGAAAGACCGCGACGGAGCGCGCCATGTCGCCGATTTCGTCGCGACGGCCGACCTCGACCTCGACATCGAGATCGCCGCGCATCAGCCGCATCATGGTGCCGCCGAGGGCGCGCAGCGGCCCGGTAACGCCGCGGCGAATGATGATCTGGGCGATCGACATTACCATGATGAAGCCGACAATCAGGCTGATGAAGGTAACGATGATCGTATGTCGGGTTTCCTGCGACATCTGCGCAAGGCGGGCGCTGGTCAGCCTGTCCATCCTGGTGCGCTCGGCGATCATGTCCGCCGTGAGGGACGGCAGCGACGCGATGCAGTTGGTCAGCAGGCGCTCGCGGGTCGGGAGATCGGTCAATACATCCGTACTGCCATTCACCGGCGGCGTCGCCGCGACACAGCTCTGCTGCGCCAGGGCATTGCCGCGCCGCTTGAAGGCTTCCAGCGTTCCGCGCTCGGACGGCAGGGCCTTGATGGCGCCGTCAAGCATCGTGTTGAAGAACGCCACCGACTGCCGGGCCCCCTCGCCTGCCTTGTCGTAGGTATTCGGCGTCGTGGCCAGCGCCTGCCACTCAAGATCGACCACGAAGGTCTGGATGGCGCGGTTGGCGAGAATTTCGAGCACCTCGGCGCGGGCCACGGTTTTGGTGATCGCTTCGGCGTTGCGATCGATCCGGGCGATGGCAAGGCTGGAATAGATGCCGGCCGCGAGGGCGAAGACGGCAAACAGGGCAAGAACGAGGTTGAATTTGAGGGATATGGACAGCGAGCGCATGCGATCTTCCATTCGTCATCATCGGCTTGCGCACCCCGGCGGACACAGGCCGTTACTCATAGAGATCACCTGCGGCATGGTTCGTGGTCTCCTTCCGTCCGCCGCAATACCGGGACGTTCAAAGTTATATCCCATGCACATGTTTAGAATTGATTAGCGCCTTTCGGGTGCCGGCCGCTCTCGCCTCTACGCATCCAGATTCAGCAGCGAGATGATCCGCGCCGCAAGGGCGGCCGGGTCGGGTGCTGCGATACGTTGCTCGACGATCAGCGCGGCAAGGCCATGAACGATCGACCAGGCGGCGAGCGTGACGGCGGCGGCATTCGCAGGCCCGACGCGCTGCGCGACGCGATCGGCCAGCACCGCAAACGCGCCGTGCCGGGCCGGGGGCCCGGCGCTCATATTCCGCTTTGCATGGACGCCGCTGAACATCAGCCGGAACAGATCCGGATGGGCCACGGCGAATTCGACATAGGCGACTCCCTGCCGGCAGAGCGCAACCCGGTGATCGGGATCGGTATCGGCGGCGCGGAGATCCGCTTCGAGCAGGCCAAAGCCGTGATCGGCAATCGCGGCCAGCAGGGCGCTCTTGTCCGCGAAATGACGATAGGACGCGGTAGGGGAAACGCCCGCGGCGCGCGACGCAGCACGCAGGGTAAGGCCGGCCACCCCCTCGTCGCGGAGCAGGATCGCGCCCGCCTCGATCAGGCTCTGACGCAGGTCGCCATGGTGATATTTTGAAGTTGACATCGTTAACATTTGCATGAGATGTTGACATTGTAAACATGAAATTGCGCTCCGGGCGCGACGACAAGACTCGCCAATCGGGGCAGATGACCCCGACCGGCCAATCACCCTATCAGGAGCGGGATTATGATGACCCAGGCTGAAATCGCGGACCTGTCGGCGTATCCCGATCTGGTCGTTGTCTTGCTGGGAATGAAAGTCAGGAAACTCGCCGGCCTGCGCACGCTGTTCGGCGTCGGCCGGCCGATCGGGGCGATGGCGCGACTGGGCCCGGACGGGCTGCTGCACCACGAGACATTCCTGTGGCGCATCAACCATGTCGGCATACGGCAATACTGGCGCGATCTGGAGTCGCTCGAACGCTTCACCCGCAGCGAGCCGCACAGGCTTTGGTGGCGCGCGTTCAGCGCCGATACCGGCGGGACCGGGATATGGCATGAGGCCTATCAGCGCGGCGGCGGGATGGAGGGAATCTATCTCGATCTGGACCTTAAGACGGGGTTCGGCGCGTTCGCGCCCCTGAAGACGCGCGACCGCGACACTGCGTCGTCGCGCCAGCGCCTGACCGGGCGTCCCTGATGTGAATGGAGCCGGATATCGAATTCGGGCCGGGCATCGCACGATCGCAATTCTGCCCGTGGCTCCGGACACGATCAGGCGAGCGAGGAAAGGTTTTGCCGCCGCCGGGTGTAACCTTTGGGGAATTCGAACATATTTGGGAGAAGCGAATGCGATTGGCGCATGCGCGGCCCCATTACGGAAGCAGTCAGAATGAAACTCAAAGCCTCCATGCTCACGCTCGGCACCGCAATCAGCCTTGGCGGGCTCGTCGCCGCCACCGTTCCGACCCCGGCTTTCGCGGCCTGCTCGGGGAAGATGTCGAATTGCGGGGGCAAGAAGACCAGCCAGAAGGGCGGGCAGCAGAAGCCGGCGCACGCCATGAAAAAAGGGTGTTGCGGCAGCAAGTGACAACCACCTTCCCCTGAGAGCGGATGCATGGCGGCCGGTACGATGCTCCGGCCGCCGGCAGACGGCACGGGAGGAGATATGCAACCGGCGACAGCGGCGAGCTGAGGACCCCGTGACATTCAAGGACAAGGCCGCGGCGGCCGTGGATCTCGTCGCCGCGTTGGGCGAGATCGAATCTTCGGGCCGAAACCTGGTGACCGCCCTGCTGGGGACCGCGCCGTTCGTCGAATTCGAGCATTATCCTCCCGATGACGTTCGCGATCCGGTGACCGGGGCGCAGTATTACTTCCATGCCCATCGCGGGCGGATCGAAAGCGGGCATATCCACTGCTTCCTGCGCCGGAAGAGCAAGGCGGGGATGACGCATGTGCTTGCCATCGGCCTCGATGATCATGGCCGCCCCTGCAGGATGTTCACCACCAATCTCTGGGTCACGAATGACGATTATGTGAAGGCGGAGCGCCTGATCACGCAATTGCACCGCATGGCCTGGCGGGATGCTCCGGGGGATGCCGGCATCAACAAGGCGCTCGGCGCGCTGTTCAGGCTTTATCGCCCGCAGATCGCGGCGCTGCTGCGCCGGCGGGACCGGCGGCTTGCCCGGCACGCGGCGCGGATCGCGCCGCTTGACCCCAAGACCGACGAAAGGCTGGAAATTCTCAGCTCCATGCGGATCGACCTGCCCGCCACGCTGGCGCGGCTGCGCGATCGGCTGGAACCGATGCCGGGCGGCTGAGCCCGCAGCCGGCGGCGTTCAGGACGGCCCGCTCGCGCGCAGGGGATTGAAGAACGCGAGAATATCCTCCGCCAACAGGTCCGGCTGCTCCATCGCGGCGAAGTGCCCTCCCCGCTTCATCACGGTCCAGCGCCTGATATCGGTGAAGACGCGAGCGGCCACCGAACGCGGCGGGCGCAGGATTTCATGCGGAAATTCGGCGTAGCCCATCGGCACGTCGATCGTGGTGCCGGGCGGCTGGATGACGCTGCCATGGGCGCGGGCATAATAAGGCCAGAAGGATGACCCGATGGCGCCGGTGAACCAGTAGAGCGAGATGTTCGCGAGCATGCGGTCGCGATCGATCGCGCGCTCGATGACGCCGCCGCAGTCCGACCAGGTGCGGAATTTTTCCACCATCCACGCGGCAAGTCCGGCCGGCGAATCGACCAGCGCGAAAGCCAGAGTTTGCGGCTTGGTGCCCTGAATGCTGGTGTAGGCGGTCTCCTCCCGCGTCCAGTCGTCGAGGCTGTCGAGATAGCGGTTTTCCTCGTCGGTATTGTCGGGCGATGCGGAAATCGCGTTGCGGGTGGCCATGAGATAGTTCAGGTGTATTCCCAGCAGGCGTTCCGGATACACGACGGCAAGCCGGCTGGCGACTCCCGAACCCCAATCGCCGCCCTGCGCGCCGAACCGCTCGTAGCCGAGCACATCAGTCATCAGATGCGCGAGGATGTCGGCCATTCCGGGAACGCCGTGGCGCTGCTGGCCCGGCCGGAACGAGAGGGTGAAGCCAGGCAGCGACGGCGCCACCACCGTGCAGGCATCGGCGGGGTCGCCGCCGAACCGGGCGGGATCGGTAAGGCGGGGAATGATGTCGAGAAACTCGAAGACAGATCCGGGCCAGCCATGCATCAGCAGGAGCGGCATTGGCGAAGGGCCGCGGCCTTCCACATGCAGAAAATGCAGCGGTGCGCCGGCAATCTCGACGCGGAACTGCGCGAAGCCGTTGAGCGCGGCTTCCTGTGCGCGCCAGTCGAACCGGGTTTCCCAATAGGTCGCGAGTTCGCGCAGATAGCCGACATCGGCGCCGTATGCCCAGGGCGCTCCGGGCACTTCGTCGGGCAACCGGGTGAGCTGGAGCCGCTGGCGCAACGCGCCGAGCGCGGTCTCGGGAACGTTCAGGCGAAATGGCTCAGGTCCCGCGATCATCTATCCCCCATCCTTAATCCGGGCACAGTCGCCGTGCAGAGCCGGCGCCGGAGCGTGAAACCATAGCATCATCCGATCAGATGGAGTCATCTGGTCGGATAAAGATGCTTTTTATCAATACCATAGAGCAACGAGGCACGAAACCTTGCACGGATCGGCGCGCCAGGCGCGCAACCAGATTTTCGCGCTGAAGTTGCATATCACAAAGTTGCCGCGGCATGACTGCTCTATTGCAGCACCCCCCGCCATCCCGATCAGTCCGCCGGCAACACCATGAACCACCGTATTTTCCGTTTGCGTGAATCCTTAAAGCGCTCTAATTATCGTTAATAATACTATCAACAATCGTTCACTAATTGAGAACTTTTTAACTTTTCTATATTTACTCAGCAGTCGGTAATATAGGCGACAGTTGGTGCTTTGAAGAATGATTGCACGAGACGTGGTTTGCGCTTGATGGCGGCGAGTTGGGCTTCGATTTTGTCCTGAAGCTTTTCGCCTTGGCGTAGCGGAGTCCGGGCGACGCCCGTCCGCTTCATGTGGCTCCAGACCAGTTCATCTGGGTTCAGGTCAGGGGCGTAGCCTGGCAGAAAATGCAACGTCAGCATTCCATTGGTCGACGCCACGTAGGCTTTCACCAGCGCTGTTTTGTGGGCAGGCAGCCCGTCGAGGACCAGGTGCACCGGCCTCGTGCGGTGCCGCATCATCCGGCGTAGCAGCGCTACGAACAACTCAGCATTCAGGCCGCCTTCATAAGTGCAATACCAGAACCCGCCGCGGGCTGTCACCGCCGAGGCGGCGCTGATCGATTGCCGTTGGCCCGGACGCTCGACGATCGGCGTCTGTCCCTTCACGCCCCAGGTCTTGCCATGCACGGCGTCGGCCCGAAAGCCGGACTCGTCCCAGAAAAAGACCTCGCCGCCACAGGACTTGGCCTGCCTGGCGATTTCAGGAAACCGCTCACGTCGCCATGCCTCGATCGCCTCCGGATCGCGCTGATAGGCACGCTGCAACGGCTTTTGCGGCGTCAGGCCCAGTTTCGACAGCAGTTCGCCCACAGCCGTCACACCGAGTTTGATACCAAACTTGCGCTCGATCAGTTCGGCCACAACGTGCCGGGTCCACAGCCCGAAATCCAGGCCGTATTGGCGCGGATCGCGGCCATTGATCCAACGCAACACCTGCTGCTCCTGGCGCGGCGTCAGACGCCGCGGCCGGCCGGTTGCCGGCCGTGACCGCAAGGCTTTCACCCCGACCCCAGGCTTCGATGCCGCGCTGAGCCATTTATAGATTGTTGTGCGGCTGAACCCGTATGAGGCAATCACCAAAGAGGCCGCTTCGCCCTCGCGCACCCGCTCTACAGCCATCAGCCGGATGGTTTCCAGGGTGCGATGATCAAATCTGCGACCGTCCCGTTTCATGCCAGAATTATATCATCCCCGCAAACATACGACTAGCAAAATGTCGTCTTAATTACCGACTGGTGAGTAAATCCCGTCGAGATCACATGAACACAACATTCCCGCCACGCCGCAAGATTTTTTTACGACGTCACTACCTGTTTGGCCTGCCACCACGTTTTCTGCTGGCCACAGGTCTGGCGCTGATCATCCTTCCGTTCTTTTCCTGATCGGGACCAACGCGACCTGTCTTTGACACGCCTCCGGCAGCGGCTCAGTGTGAGCGGCACCAGATTTCAGTCCGGAGTGTTGCCATGGCCATAAATTCAAGGCAGTTCCGCATCCAGCCCAGCGTGCCAATCGACCTGTCGTCCTGGCCGACCGCCATCGATCCGCTGTTCGATTCGAAAGGCGCGTATCGCACCGAGCTGGACGATCACGTCAAGCGGCTCAGCGAAATGCAGCAATTGCTTTACGCCTCGAACCGCCACGCCGTGCTGATCATTTTCCAGGCGATGGACGCGGCCGGCAAGGATGGCGCGATCAAGCACGTGATGTCCGGCGTGAACCCGCAGGGCTGCCAGGTCTTCAGCTTCAAGCATCCGAGTGCCGTGGAACTCCAGCACGACTTCCTCTGGCGCACGACGCGCAACCTGCCCGAACGCGGGCGGATCGGCATCTTCAACCGCTCCTATTACGAGGAGGTGCTGATCGCGCGCGTACACCCCGAAATCCTCGCCAACGAAGGCGTGCCCGAGCCGCCGAAGGAGGTCAGCTCGATCTGGGATCACCGCTACCGCTCGATCAACGATCTCGAACGCCACCTCTCCGGAAACGGCACGAAAATTGTCAAGATCTTCCTGCACATCTCGAAGGAGGAGCAACTGCGCCGGCTGATCGACCGGATCGACGATCCCTCGAAGAACTGGAAATTCAGCACCGCCGATGTCGAGGAACGGAAATTCTGGAACGACTACATGGCCGCGTATCAGGACTGCCTGAACGCGACCAGCACGGTCGATTCTCCCTGGTACGCGGTGCCGGCGGACGACAAGCGCAACGCCCGCCTGATCATCTCGAACATCCTGCTGGAGACCATGCAGGAGCTCGACATGAACTATCCCAAAGTCAGCGGCAAGCGGAAGAAGGAACTCGCCCGCATCCGCGAGGATCTCGCGAAATCCTGACGTGTCGTCAGGCTTTCTTACGCTCGCCGCCCAGATAGGCGGCCTGCACCTCAGGCGAGGTGAGCAGCGTCTTCGCATCGTCCTCGATGACGAAGCGGCCAACCTCCAGAACATAGCCGCGATCGGCGAGTTTAAGCGCGCTGCGGGCGTTCTGCTCGACGATGAGGATGGTGACGCCGCTATCGGCGATCTCGCGCAGGGTGCGGAAAATGCCCTGGACGATGATCGGCGCGAGGCCGAGGCTCGGCTCGTCGAGCAGCAGCAGGCGCGGCTTGGCCATCAACGCCCGGCCGATCGCCAGCATCTGCTGCTCGCCGCCGGACATCGTGCCGGCGAGCTGGCTGCGGCGCTCGGCGAGGCGGGGGAACATCTCCAGCACGAAGTCGAGCGAGCCGGCGACCTCGCCCGCCGGGCGGGTGAAGGCGCCGAGGCGGAGATTCTCCATCACGCTCAGCGTGCCGAACACCCGCCGCCCCTCGGGCGACTGGGCAATGCCGAGGCGGACGATCCGGTCCGCCCCCATGCGGGTGATGTCGGTGCCATCGAAGACGACCGACCCGCCGCGCGGCGACAGCAGCCCCGAGATCGTGCGCATCAGCGTGGTCTTGCCGGCGCCATTGGCACCGAGAATGGCCACGATCTCGCGCGATTCCACCCGCAGCGAGACGCCCTTCAGCGCCTCGATCTGACCGTAATTAACCTTGAGATCGGCGATTTCGAGCAGGCTCACGATACGCCCTCCTCCTCGTCGTCATCGCGCCCGAGATAGGCCTCGATCACCTGCGCGTCGTTGCGGATGTCGTCCGGCCCGCCCTCGGCGATCTTCTGGCCGAAATTGATCACCACGATCTTGTCGGCGACGCTCATCACCACGTTCATGTCGTGCTCGACCAGCAGCACGGTGATGCCGCTGTCGCGGATGCCGAAGATCGTCTCGCTGAGCGCGGCCGACTCATTGTCGTTCAGGCCGGCGGCCGGCTCGTCGAGAATGATCATCTTGGGATCGGCCGCCAGCGTGCGGGCCAGCTCGACGCGGCGCTGCACGCCATAGGGCAGCGAGATCGCGCGGTCATGCGCGAACTGGTCGAGATCGAGCCGGCGCAGGATCTCGTGCGCGCGGTCGGAAAGCTCCGCCTCCTCGCGCCGCTGCGACGGCAGGCTGAGCAGCCCCTGCCACCATTGCTGGCGCACCCGCAGGTGGCAGCCGGCGCGAACGTTTTCCAGCACCGACATTTCGGGAAACAGCCTGATGGTCTGGAAGGTCCGCATGATGCCGGCGGCTGCGACGAGATGCGGGCGGCGGGCGGTGATGTCCTGCCCCTCGAAGCGGATGCTGCCTCGGTCGGCCGGTAGACGCCGGTGATCATGTTGAACACGGTCGTCTTGCCGGCGCCGTTCGGCCCGATCAGGGCGACGATCTGCCCTTTGTCGACGGTGAAGGAGAGCTTGTCGACCGCGCGCAGCCCGCCGAAGCGGATGCCGACCCCCTGGAGTTCCAGCAGCGCGCTCATGCCCGCGCCCCCCGCCGCGGCCACAGGCCCTGCGGGCGCAGCACCATCACCAGGATCATCGCGAAGCCGAAGACCAAGTAGCGGTATTGCGCGAAGTCGCGGAAGACCTGGGGCAGCACGAACATCAGCGCGGTGCCGAGCAGCACGCCGGGAATCGAGCCCTGGCCGCCGACGATGACGATGGCGAACAGCGTCACCGATTCGGTGAACTTGAAGGAGGACGGGCTGACCGTGGAGAGCTGCACCGCAAACAGCGTGCCGGCGAGGCCGGCGAGCCCGGCGCCGATGGCGAAGGCGAGCGTCTTCACCTTGCGCGGATTGACACCGATCGTCGTCGCGGCGAGTTCGTCCTGCTTGAGATAGCGCAGCGCGCGACCGAATTCCGAGCCGTCGAGATTGCGCATCAGCACGAGCACGATGCCGAGCACCACCCAGTCGAGCCAGTACATCGCGCTCTGGCTCTCGATCTGCAGACCAAACAGCGAGGGCACGCCGATGCCGGTGATGCCGTCCGACCCGCCGGTGAGGCCGAACAGGTCGTTCTGCATCGCCAGCACGAAGATTGCGTTGAAACCGATGCTGGCGACCAGCAGGTAGTCACCGCGCAGGCGGATCAGCGGGGCGGCAAGCAGGGCGCCGAACGCAGCCGCGAGCAGGATGGCGAAGGGGATGGTCAGGAAGATCGGCCAGTTGAAGGTGACGTTCAGGATCGCCGTGACATAGGCGCCGATGCCGAAATAGACGGCGTGCCCCATGTCGAACATGCCGGCGCGGCCGAGGATGATGTCTTCGGACAGGGCGACGATGCCATAGATCGCGAAGATCGCGGCGACGGAGACCCAGGCGCTGTTCAGCGCGAGCGGCAGGAACAGGCCGAGGATCCAGACGGCGATGCCGACATTGCGGGTTGCGGTTGCGCTCATCACACCTTCTCCGCGACGCGTTCGCCCAGAATTCCCGAAGGCCGCACCAGCAGGATTCCGATCAGCAGCGCGAAGGTGATCGCATCCTGCCAGGAGCTGGAGAGGTAGCCGGCGGCGAAGGCGTTGAAGAGGCCGAGCAGAATGCCGCCGAGCATCGCCCCCGGAATGTTACCGATGCCGCCGAGTATGGCGGCGATGAAGGCGTAAAGCCCGTAGGTCCAGCCCATGGTGAAATAGACTTCGCGATAATAGACGCCGACGAACAGCCCGCCCACCGCGCCGAGCGCCGGGCCGATGATGAAGACGCTGGCGATCACGCGGTTGACGTTGATGCCCATCAGTCGGGCGGCGTCCTGGTCGATCGCCGCGGCGCGGATCGCGGTGCCGAAGCGGGTGTGGTTCACGAACAGATAAAGCGCCGCCATCAGAACGAAGGAGACAACAATGATCATCACCTGCACGAAGCTGATCGAGGCGCCCGCGATGTGAAACGTGATCGCCGGCAGCAGGCCGGAGGGAAATACGCTGACCTGGGGGCTCCAGATCAGCATGATTCCGTTCTCGATCAGCAGCGATGCGCCAAGCGCCGAAACCACGGCGGCGAGGCGGTCCGCCTTGCGCAGCGGCCGATAGGCGGCGAGTTCGAGCACGACGCCGGCGACCGCCACCACCACGACCGCCGCAACGAAGGCGAACACCAGCAGGGCGGCGCCGGGATGGCCGGCACCGCCGAGCGAGGTAAGGAAGGTCAGGCCGATGAAGGCGCCGAGGATGCAGAGATCGCCATGGGCGAAGTTGATCAGGCGCATCACGCCATAGACCATCGTGTAGCCCAGCGCGATGAGCGCGTAGATGCCTCCGACCGTCAGGCCGTTGAAGACCTGCTGGATGAACGTTCCCATGGCGATGCCTCCTCCGCGCGCGATCGGGTCGTCAGCCGGCCTTGGGGGCCGGGTAGACGATCGTGTAGCTCCCGTCGGCATTCACCTCGAAGGCGGTGAACGGGCTGCCGACGCGCTTGCCCTTGGCGTTCCAGCGGAACTGGCCGGTCAGGCCATCGAAGCTCTTCATGTTGTGCAGGTAATGTTCGAGCTTCGCCGGCTTGACGCTCTTGGTCTGCTCGATCGCCTGCATCACCGCGCGCATGCCATCGGCATTGGTGAGGGTGAACACCGAAGGCGGGCTCTGGTGATATTTCGCCTTGTAGGCGGCGACGAAGGCCTTGGCGGCGGGATAGGGAAGCTGTTCCGGGCCGGGGACGTTGACGATGATGGCGCCCTTTGCCGCTGAACCGGCGATCTTGCCGAAGGCGACGTTCTGGTTGGCGTCACCGCCGACAAAGGCCGCGTTGATGCCGAGCTGGGCCATCTGCGCCTTGATCAGCCCGCCATCCGAGTAATAGCCGGAGAAATAGATCGCGTCCGGCTTCAGCGCCTTCAGCTTGGTCAGCACCGGGGTAAAATTCTGCGAGCCGGCGGAGATGAAGGACTTGTCGATCACCTTGCCATGGTCGGCCTTGATGTTCTGTATCACCGCATCGGCGAGGCCGGTGGCGAAGCTCGAATGGTCGGTCAGCACCGCGATGCGCTTGAAGTGGCGGGCATCGACCATGTAGTGCGCGGTGAATTTCGCCTCGGCGCTGTTGGGCGCCGCGTTGCCGAACCAGGTCTTGTAGCCGCGCGCGAGCAGCTTGTTGCTGGTGCCGTCCGAGGTCTGGATAACGTTCGAGCGCGCATAGATCGGCTCGGCCGCGAGGGCGGCGCCGCTGGTGTAGGAGCCGACCACGGCAATCACGCCATCATTGACCAGCTGGCGCGCGCAGATGGCGGCTTGGGAGGCCTTGCCTTCATCGTCGCAGGCCTTGACCTCGATCTTGCGGCCGAGCAGGCCGCCCTTGGCGTTCTGCTGCTCGGCCAGCAGCTTCACGGCCTTTTCGATGCCCTGCCCCTCATCGGCATAGGCGCCGGTGATGGGCGCCTGCACGCCAATCTTGATCGGCCCAGAGGCGGCATGGCTGACAACGGTGGCGGCCACCAGTGCGATTGCCGATGCCAGCCCGATCCCCGTTTTATGTTCCATCGCGATCTCCTTGCGTCATACGACTGCCCAAGCCTGTCGCAACCGCGCCCGCATTGCAACCTTTTGCGGACGAAGTAAAACACCATGAATGATCGGTCGCTGCGGAAAAAGGCCGGAAATCTTATTACAATTCCTGCTATCGATCTGCCCGATCTCTCTGGCATCATATAATTTTGATCTGTATTTTTTAAATAAAAACGAAAAATATTCGTCCCATGACTGCCCTGCCCGCTCGCAGAATCGAAACGAATTTCGATTTCAGAAATTCATCGGCAGCCACGGCGCCATCTTCACCAGCGCCGTCGAGTTGATCACGCTTGCCCATCACGCGCTCGACCGGCGGGTTTTCGCCGAGAGTGCGGTCCGCGTCGCGCTGTGGCCGGCCGGCCGGAAACCTGGCGCTGCGGCATGCCCGACCTGCTCGGGCCTGTGGCGCAACATCCGAACGGGCTCGTGACAAAAAGGCCCGACCAAGCGTCTCGCCTGGTCGGGCCTCTGCAGTCACGAACCGCGCCCTATCGAGTGGCCTGGGCGCGGTCCAAAAGTTCGAGCGTCAGCCGCGAGCCGCCATACGGCTGCCGGTAATGACAGGATATGACAGCGTGCTCGCAACGGTAATCTCTACGTCCCTGCCCCGCACCAGATCAGCCGGGATCACTGCGGCGCCATTGGTCCACCGACCGTTGGCCTCCACATCATGCCAGCCTTCCGCAAGGCGGGGATGATCGAGCGCGATCAGTTCATCCCCGGCCTTCAGCGCGCCGATCTTGACACCCAGCTCGCGGCGATCGCGCGGATCGGCGGTCAGTTCTCCAGGGACAGCAACACGGGATGCGATCACCACGCTGCCGTCAGCACGATAGATTGTTGCGATGTCGGCCTCGGACGTCATCTCGATCCCGGCCCGGTCGAGAATCCGCGCCCGGACCCGCTCGACGACTGCGCCATGGTCGGCAAACGGCGCGCAGCTGCGTGTCTCGCGCAAGGTCTGCGCGAAATCCGGATGCAGGATGAGCGCCTGGCCGCCATTCTCGAATGCGGCGCGGTTTCCGGTTTCGAGGTAGCTTTCCGCCGCCATCCCCTCGGCGAGCAGCACCGCGTGGAACGGCAGTTCAACATGGAAGTAGGTCACCTCGCGCATCTCGATTTGCCGGATTGTTACGCCGTTGACCAGGATCTTGGCCGGGATCAGCAAGCCATCGAGATAGAAAGCGTGATCCGGAGACACAACCAGATCCCGCGCGGGCACACCCTCCGCGATGGCGTGCGCGGAAATGACGATCGGCTGCACCGTTTCCGGCCGCGGATGGCGCGTCAGATCGATGGTACGGCGCCCAAGCCAGACGACCGGCGCCGTGCCGCCATCATGCAGAATGACGGTTTCTCCGGCTGAAAGATTTTCCACCGGCACCGGGCCGCGCGCCGTCGCGATAAGCGTCCCTTCGGCAAAACACGGGTTGTTCGGGCTGGAGCTGGCGCCTTGGTCCAGGGTCAGGCCGGCGCCGCCGGGAACGATGGTCGGATTATAGATCTGGCCGCCGCTCGAGACAGTGACCGTTTGCGTGGCATAACCGCTGTTGAAGAACGTGTCCCCGATCGACTCGCCGCCCGAGGAAATCGTCACCGGGTCCGAATTCAGCAGGTTGCCGCTGGTCACGCCACCCGAGTTTACATAGAGATAACCGTGGGTGAGGATCGAGTTCAGCAGTTCGCCGCCGCTATTCACGCTGACCGTGTTGCCGCCGTTTTGAGCCGGCGTGTTCAGGCCGGAAACAACAGCACCAGACTCCACAATCAGCGTCGTGTTCGCGCCAAGCGCGATCGGACCATTATATGTGGTGGCGCCGCTCTGATAGACCGTACCTGTTCCGGTGCTTACCGCCGACCAGGTGCCGCCGGAGAGGATCGGCACATTGTTCTGCGCATTGCCCGATTTGTCGAGAAATCCACCGACGACATTGGTCCCCGCATTGGTGACCGAACTGATCAGACCACCCGCCGTCGCGGTATTGTTCGAGGCCGTCGCACCGGAACTGATAACCAGATATCCACCGCTCGTAACCGTGGCGCCGGAAATGGTGGCCCCGCTCTGAACCGTCGGACCATTGCTGTCGGTGAAACCGCTGCTGGCGACGTTGATATAGGTGTCGTTGATCGACGAACCGCCGGACGAAATCGTTTCCAGATTGGAGTTGAGCACGTTGCCGCTGGTAACGCCGCCAGAGGAAACATTCAGGATGCCGTTGATCAGCACCGAGCTGAGCAGCGTTCCGCCGGCGCTGACATTCACGGTATTATTGCCGTTGTAAGGCGCCGGGGTCAGCAGGCCGGAGACAACAGCGCCGCTCGAGATATTCAGCGTCGCACCCGCATCAAGCGCGACCCTGCCCGTGTAGGTGGTGCTTCCGCTCTCATAAACCGTTCCGGAACCGGTGCTCACCGCCGACCAGGTGCCCGATAGAACCGGCACATTGGTGACTTGGCCACCATTGATATCGACGAACCCCCCGACGACATTGGTCCCCGAGTTGGTGATCGAACTGATGAAGCCGCCCACCGTTGCCGTATTGTTCGAAGCGTTCGCACCGGAACTGATAACCAGATATCCACCGCTCGTAACCGTGGCGCCGGAAATGGTGGCCCCGCTCTGAACCGTCGGACCATTGGCGTCGTTGACGCCGCTCCCCGAGATATTCGCGTAGATGTCGTTGATCGACGAACCGCCGGACGAAATCGTTTCGGCGTTTGAGTTCAGCACGTTGCCGCTGGTAACGCCGCCCGAAGAAACGTTGAGAAAACCATTGATCAGCACCGAGCTGAGCAGCTCGCCGCCGGCGCTGACATTCACGGTATTGTTGCCGTTGTAAGGCGCCGGGGTCAGCAGGCCGGAAACAACAGCGCCGCTCAAGATATTCAAAGTGGCGCCTGGTTCGAGAGCAACCTGCCCCGAATAGGTGGTGCTTCCGCTCTGATAGACTGTTCCGGAGCCGGTGCTCACCGCCGACCAGGTGCCGCCGGAAAGGATCGGCACGTTGGTAACGGTACCTGAACGATAGTCGAAGCCGCCCGAGACCGCGTTTCCGGAACTGACAAATCCACCGACCCCCGCGATATTGTTCGACAAGGTCGCGCCAGTGTTGGCGGACAGAACGCCGCCACTGACCGCGGTGTTGCTGGTCGCTGTGGCGCCGGACTGGACGTTGACCGTGGCGCCGCTGGAAATGACCGAGTCAAGAACCGTGCCACCCTGCGAGACGGTCGCGTTAGTGGCGCTCGTGAGGACCGAGCTAAGCAGTTCGCCCCCGGAGGACACATTGATCGCCGCATTGGCGCCGCTCGAAACCGTCAGCCCGGAGACAATCGCGCCATTCTGAATATCCAGCGTTGTGTTGCCCAATACCACAGGACCGCTGACCGTCGTGCTGCCGCTGGTATAGACGGTCGCGCCACCGGAATTCACCGCCGACCACGCAGAAAATCCGGTCAACACTGTTGGCACCGGCATGTAGGGCTGATCGACAATTGCACCGGTCTGGTAATTCGCCGTTGCGCCGGCACTGACGAATGTGCCTGATACAATGCCACCGGAGGAAACGTTGACCTGCCCGTTAGTGCCGGTCACGGTGTTGTCGAGGCTGGCACCGCCCGCGGATACCTGCAGGTTGGCCCCGTTGAGAACGGAGCTTTCCACCACGCCGCCACTCGAAATTTGAATTTGTGCGCCCGTGCCTGACCCGACTTAGAGCCGGACCGAAAAAGATAGTTGAGCGATTTCAGTAAGTTGTGATTCAGTTCGTTTGCGAAGACGGACGGAGACACGATGACCTGGACTGAAATCGCTCGGCGACGATATTGCCGGGCCGGATTGCGCTACGCAAGCGACCTCACCGACGCTGAATGGGCCATGATCGAGCCGTTCATGCCCGCTCCGCAGCATCGAGGCCGACCCCGAAGGGTGGCGCTTCGAAGGATTGTGGAGGCCATCTTCTACATGCTGGCAACCGGCTGTCAGTGGCGCCAGATCCCGAAGGAATTCGCTCCGTTCACCACCGTGCAGGGGTATTTCTACCGCTTCTGTCGTGACGGCACGTTCGATCGCATCAATCACGTCCTAGTCATGCAGGCGCGGGAAATGGCCGGACGCGAGGCTTCACCCACAGCCGGTGTGATCGACAGTCAGTCGGTCAAGACCACCGAAGCCGGCGGGCCGCGCGGGTTCGATGCCGGAAAGAAGATCAAGGGCCGCAAGCGCCACATCATCACAGATACAATCGGCCACCTCGTCGGTGCCGTCGTTCATCATGCCGGTATTCAGGACCGCGACGGGGCGCCCGACGTGCTCAAATCCGTCAAATCCCTGTATCCCTGGTTGCGGCACATATTCGCTGACGGCGGTTATGCCGGTCCTAAACTCAATGGACGCCTCGCCAAAATCGGCAAATGGACCATACAGATCGTAAAGCGCTCCGACGCCGCGAGCGGGTTTGAACTCCTGCCGCGGCGCTGGGTGGTAGAAAGAACCTTCGCCTGGCTCGGCAGATGCCGACGTCTCGCAAGGGATTTCGAGGCCACCGTTACCAGCGCCACCGCATGGCTCTTCCTCGCCCATATCCGCCTGCTCACACGAAAAATCGCCCGTCACCGATAGTCGCACTACCATTCAGATTCGGGCTCTTAAACAGTCAAACCCGGAACGATACGGTATCGTAAGTTGAGATCTTTGATTTCACTCGAGATTTTCGTAGGCACGTCGGGATTTTGCAAAAACGTGGTGCTAAATAATTGCGTAAATTGCTTCTTTTAACTTGATTTATGATTGGTTTTCGGCTGCCAATTCGGCATGTTCGTGCGCGAGAAGCGAATCAACGGCTACAGCTACCTTTATCTGGTCGAGAGCGTCCGTGAGGACGGGCGCAGCAAGCAGCGCATCATCAAGAACCTGGGCCGGAAGGAAGTCGTCCTGGCCGATGGAGGTCTCGACCGCCTCGCCGCCTCGATCGCGCGCTATGCCGACCGTGCCTCGGTCCTGGCCCAGCTGGCGGCAGGCAATCCGGACGGGCTGAGCTGCAAGCGGATCGGCGCGCCGCTGTTGTTCGGCCGACTGTGGCAGGAGAGCGGGATCGCTGCTGTGTTCGAGGAGCTGCTGGCCGGGCGGCAGTTCGAGTTCCCGGTCGAGCGCGCGGTGTTCGCCACCGTGCTCCACCGGATCATGGTCTCGGGCTCGGATCGCGCCTGCGACAAATGGCTCGAGGATTACGACATTCCCGGCACCGAGGAGCTCGGCCTGCATCACCTCTACCGCGCCATGGCCTGGCTCGGCGAAGAGCTGCCGGACGAGGAACAGGGGGATGCCACGCCCTTTGCGCCACGGACGGTGAAGGATCTGGTGGAAGAGCGTCTCTTCGCCCGACGGCATGATCTGTTCACCGACCTCTCGGTCGTGTTCATGGACACCACCTCGCTGTATTTCGAAGGTGCCGGCGGCGAGACGCTGGGCGCGCGGGGCCACTCCAAGGATTACCGCCCACAGCTCGCGCAGATGATCCTCGGCGTGGTGATCGATCAGGACGGAAGGCCAATCTGCACCGAGATGTGGCCAGGAAACACCGCCGATGTCTCGGTGCTGGTGCCGGTGATCGACCGCCTGCGGTCGCGCTTCGGCATCGGCCGGGTCTGCGTCGTCGCCGATCGCGGCATGATCAGTGCCGCGACGATCGCCGCGCTGGAGGAGCGCGGGCTGGAATACGTGCTCGGCGCAAGGGAACGCACCGACCGCATCGTCCGCGAGGTGGTGCTGGCCGATGAGCGCCCCTACACCCCGCTCTGCCTCGAGCGCGCCGGTGGCGACGAGACCCAGCTCTTCATCAAGGAGGTCAAGGTCGCGGGCAAGCGCTATATCGTCTGCCGCAACGAGGCGGTGGCCATCGAAGAGGCCGAGACCAGGCGCAAGGTGGTCGCCGCCCTCGATCGTCAGCTGACGCGCGGCGATAAGGCGCTGATCGGCAACTCCGCCTATCGCCGCTTCCTGCGCCCGGTCAGTGACGCAAAGCCCGGCCGCAAGCACAAGCTGTTCGAGATCGACGCCGGCAAGCTCGCCGAGGAAGCCCGCTTCGACGGCGTCTTCGTGCTGCGCTCCAACGCCCGGATTTCACCGCTGCAGGCGGTGATCCGCTACCGGGACCTGCAGAATGTCGAACGGCTGTTCCGTGTCGCGAAGGCGACAATGCGCACCCGGCCAATCTACCATTCCTCCGACGCCGCCATCCGCGGCCACGTCTTCTGCTCGTTCCTCGCGCTGATCCTGCACCAGGCGCTCGACGAAAAACTCCGCCGGGCCGGCAAGCGCGTCGAATGGGCCGATCTCCTGCGTGATCTCGACCGCCTCCAGGAGGTCACCATCAGCAAGCGCGGGCAGCAGATCGTCCTGCGCACCCCAGCAACCAACTCGATCGGGCCGATCTTCAAGGCCGCCGGCGTCGCCCTGCCAGCCAACGTGCGAGACGCATCCGCTTCCTGATCCAAATCCTCCCGAAAGCCGCAGGGTGTGGTGCTAAGAAACCACGCGCCCACAATACATGGCTGTTTTCATTGGACTATTTTCAGGTCGCTGTTCAAGTCGGGCCTGAATTGGTCAGCCCGCTGACAACCGCGCCCTCTTCAACGACGAGCGTCATATTCCCGTCAAGAACGACGGCACCGGTAACGGTTGCGCCATTGCTGAGAAACTGAAGCGTACCGTTGGAATTTACCGCGGACCAGGTCCCACTCAAATTTGTCGTCATGTTCAATTCCTTTTCAGAAAACAGTGGTTATTCAATACTCAGAAGCGGCTCGATAATTTTGACCACCTGATCCGCGGTGATCAGACGCGTGCATTCAAACTGCCGTGATGTGTTTGCATGCCGTGGACACCAGAAAAAATCGTTATGATCGAACATTTCCCGCGGATCGTTCCAGCATGAATTGCAGGCATGCCAGTTGATGACGCGGTATGGTGTTTCGAACTCGTTGGTGGGGTGCGTGAACCCCGAAATCATCACCACGGGAGTCTCCATGGCCCAGGCAAGCCAGGACAGGCCGGAACTCAGCCCGACGAAAAATGCGGCATGCTTCAGCCAGCGGGCGCGCTCGGCCAGCGGGCGGTCACCCGTCTCGTCTTCGGCGCCGTGCGGTATCCGGTTCCACACATACCCGACCCCGTTCACTGGCTTCTGGTCGATACAGATGACCCGGTAACCGCGCGCCTTGATATGGCGGACGACCTCCAGCCACCCCGTGGGATTGTTCCAGTATTTGCACTGAGCCGAACTCTGCACCGCGATGCAGACATAGGGCTCCTCGATCGGTCTCGTATCATCCTCAAGCGCAATCCGCGGCCGGATTTCCACCGGATCGACGCCCAGGATGTAAGCTGCCGTCTTGTGCAGGCCGACATGGCGGAAATCGGTCGGTTGCATGGTGTTTTCGGCGTCGGTGAAAAACAGCCCCATATGGTAATTCGCATAGGCCCGGCTCATGACGTTTTCGGCTTCGAGCTGCGCGGTGGTCATCAGACGAAGCTCCGGATAGGTCGCCTCGAACAGGGGAATGAGAACTGGCGACAGAACACACGTGACTTTTGCCTTGCTCGTCTCGGCAAAACGCGAAACATAGGGGAACCAGGCAAAAACATCCCCAATGGTTCCAACCGGGATCTGCACGACAACGTCGCGGTCCCGAAGATCAAGCACATGTTCGAAGACAAGCTCGATATCGCCCGAATCGCTACGCCGCTCGATCTTGATTTCAAAACGAACAAAATACCTCTTTTTTGACTTTAGAACGCCAGTCTTGATCTCATTCTGATAAACAATAAGTCCGGAATCAACGTCCTTCAGAGTGACAAACCATACGCCGCCTTCACGCTCAGGCAGATATACACGCGCCCCATCAAGAAAATCATAACGAATACCTTGCGGCGCTTCCCACACCGGCATTTCCGGCGGCACAACATAAACCGAACTCAACAAAACAATCCTCTACCGATTCAATATTCGTGGCAGTTGATGCCGTTTGAATGAGATTTTTCATGGGGAAGAGACTTTTTCTCCTGTAAGCAGGCTCGCCTAATTACCTCTCCAAAATATGCAGTCCATCTACAGGCCATTGAAATAAATCTGAAAATTGCAGCGCCACGGCGACGCCGAAGCCCTTAACTCGTTACGTTGGTTATACAGGGGATAATAACGTTCCGTCAATTAATACAATCGGTATATAATGTTTTAATTTATTTTAAAAAATTATTTTAACGATATATCCCAATATTAAAAACAATTGATAAGTTATTATGTAAAAATAACACAACTAATATCTTTATTTTTGTATTTCGTCTTTATTTTTTGTATAGCTGAGACGGCACGGAACAAGCCATGGCCACATGATCGCGAATCTTGCCCGACAGCACGGGGGGAAGGCAAGATATCTTTCAGCGCGCCGCGGCAAAGACAGATCGGACACATCATTTCCGCCAACACGGCTTCACAGGCTTTGGCGCATCATCCAATCCGGGGATGGATCTGAAGGCACTCTAAGAAGACAGTGCCTGCGCACGAACGAGGCGGGCAAACGCGCCCTCCTCCGCCATCAGGTCGGCATGCGTGCCTTGCTCCACCACCACCCCATCCGCAACCACCACGATCCTGTCCGCATCTCGCACGGTGGCGAGGCGGTGCGCGACCACAATGGTCGTGCGGCCACGCCGAAGGCGGGCGAGGGCTTCCTGCACCGCCGCCTCGCTCTCGGCGTCCAGCGCGCTGGTCGCCTCGTCCAGCAGCAGGATCCGCGGATCGCGCAGCAGGGCGCGGGCCAGGGCGACGCGCTGGCGCTGCCCGCCCGAAAGCCGCTGGCCGTTCACCCCGACGCGGGTGTCGAACCCCTCGGGCAGCTCGGCAATGAACCCTGCCGCCGCCGCCTCGGCCGCCTCCCGGATCTCACCAATCGAGGCGCCCTTGCGGCCCATCCCGATATTGGCGGCAATCGTGTCGTCGAAGAGCAGCGCGTCCTGGCCGACATAGGCGATCGCACTGCGCAGAGACCCGAGCGACACCGCCGCGATATCGGCGCCATCGATCAGGATCGCGCCGCGATCGGCCTCGTAGAGCCGGGGAATCAGCGCCAGCGCCGTCGATTTTCCAGCACCTGACGCGCCGACCAAAGCGAGGGTTCGGCCCGGTTCGGCAACAAAGGAAAGATCGCGCAACCCCGGCCGGCCATCCGGATAGGCGAACCCGACATGGCGAAACTCCACCCGGCCGGGGCCAGGCGGCAGCGGCGCCGCCCCCGGGCGCTCGATGCTCGCCGAAGGCTCGTCGATCACGTGGAACACGCGCTCCAGCCCCGCCATGCCTTCCTGCACCGCGGCATTCATCGTGCCGAGCGCGCGCAACGGGCGTGAGGCAATCAGCAGCGCCGCAACAAAGCCGGTGAAATTGCCGATGCCGGAAGCGCCCGCGGCGTGCCGCCAGCCGGCAAAGCCGATGACCAAGGCAATCGCGAGACCGCCCAGAACCTCAAGAACCGGATCGAGCGCGGCCCGCCCCCGGATCATGCGCATCAGCGCGCGATACAATTGTTCGAAGGCCCGATCGGCCCTGCGGCGTTCATCCTCTTCGAGACCATAGGCGCGGACGGTCCGAGCCTGCGCGAAGCTCTCGTTCAGCAGTGAGGCGGTTTCGCCCATCCGCTCCTGCATGCCGCCCGAGGCGCGCCGGATGCGCCGGCCGATCTTCTGGATCGGCAGCCCGGCCAGCGGGTAGAGCACGGCGGCGATCAGGCTTAGCTCCCAGTCGATCCAGAGCATGGTGCCGACCAGCCCGATCAGCGTGAAGAAATCGGCGATGCCGTTCACCGCGCGGCTCATCGCCTCGCGGATCACGGTGGCGTCGGTCGTGAAACGGGCGGCGAGCGCCGCCGGCGGCTCGCGATCGATCCGCACCAGTTCGGCACTGGTCAGATGTCCGAACATCGAGACCTGCAAGCGGCGGATGGTGCCAAGCACAACCTGCTGCGTCAGCAGCGTCTGGACGTATTGGGCAAGCGCCTTGACCAAGGTGACGACGAGCACGATCAGCGGCACCTGATACAGAATCCGCGGATCGCGCTTGGCGAACATGGTAAAGGCGCGGTCGATCAGCGCGGGGTAGAGCGCCGTCGTGCCGGACATCACCAGTGTGGCGACGATGATCAGCGCGACACGGCCGCGATAGGCGGTGACATGTTGCCGCCACAGCCGCCGCGCGAGCGCGATGCTGCTGCCGGTTTCCATCATGAGAGATCCGTTTCCGCTTGCGATGCTGCGTTACTGGCGCGGCGCCGGGTTCGCGTCAATCACCGGCGCGGCGGCGCCGTGCCCGCTCAGCGCCTCGCCGGCGCCGGGCGCGAGCCGGGCGCAGACCGGCACCGAGAGCGCGCCGATCGCGCTGACGATGATGAACGCCCAGCCGTAATCGGCGATCGCGGGTTCGGCATGCCCGGCGAGCGCCGTGGTGAACTCAAGCGCGCCTGCGGCAACCGATATGCCAAGGGTCAGGGTGATCTGCTGGAACGTGGCATAAAAGCTCGTCGCCGCGCTCATCCGGCTCCGCGGCACATCGGCATAGGCGATGGTGTTGAGGGCGGTGAACTGCAACGAGCGGAACACGCCGCCGACCAGCAGCACCGCGTCGAGCCCGAGTTCCGGCCAGCCAGGCCGAAAGGCCGCGCAGGCGGCGGTGAAGACCACCGCCAGCCCGCCGAACAGCATCATCGCCACGCGAAAGCCGAGACGCCGCAGGACCGGCTCGGCCAGCGGCTTCATCGCCAGCGCGCCGATTGCCGCCGCAAAGGTGATCGTGCCCGATTTCGCCGCGGTATCGCCGAAGCCGAGCTGGAGCATCAGCGGCAGCAGGAACGGCATGGCGCCGGCCAGCACGCGGAAGAGGCTGCCGGCGATGGTCGAATTCGCGAATGTATCGATCCGCATCAGCGTCAGGTCGAGCACCGGATGCGGATGGTGGCGCGCATGCCGGACATAGGCGAGAGCGGCCGCCGCGCCGCCGGCGAAGCAGCCGAGGCTCCAGCGCAGGGGAATGATGCCACGGCCTACCGTCTCGAAACCGGCCATCAGCAGCGCCATGGCAAGCCCGCTCCAGACCAGGCCGGCGAGATCGAGCCGGCCGGCCTGCGCCTCGTCCTTCACCTCGCGCACGTGCCGGGTCACGGCGGCAATGCCGATCAGGCCAATGGGAACGTTGATGTCGAACGTCCAGCGCCAGGAAAGATAGGTGACGATGAAGCCGCCGAGCGGCGGGCCGATGATGGGGCCGAGCAGGGCCGGCATGGTGAGCCACGACGTGGCCGCGATCATGTCCCGCCGGCGCACCGACCTGAGCAGCAGCAACCGGCCGACCGGCACCATCATCGCCCCGCCCAGGCCCTGGAAAACCCGCGCGGCGATCAGCTCGCCCAGACTCTGCGACAGGCCGCAGAAAATCGATCCGAGCGTGAAAGTCACAATCGCCGCGCGGAACACGGTCCGGCTGCCGAAGCGGTCGGCAACCCAGCCGGAAGCGGGAATGAAGACCGCGAGCGCGATCAGGTAGGAGGTAAGCGCCAGGCTCATATGCAGCGGATCGGCGTGGAAGCTCTTCGCCATCGCCGGCAGGGCCGTGGCCACGATGGTGCCGTCGAGGTTCTGCATGAACAGCGCGGTGGCCACGATCAGCGCGGTCAGGCGCATCCTGTGCGGCGGCAGCATCGCGCCGCCGGCCTCGTCGTCGGGGGCCGAGTCGGTCACGCCTCAACCCTTCGGTTTCGGCGCTCCGGCGGGCGGGGGCGGTGCGTCGGGCCAGACCAGAGGCGGCACCGTCACCAGATAGGTGCCGTTCGCCGTCAGCGCGCCATGGGCGAGGCTGAACGTGACGGCGAGGCGCTGGCCACCTTTCGGGCCGCGGACCAGAAAGGGCGAAGCGGCCGCGGTCAGCGCGCTGATGCCGCCGACGAGGCCGGGATAGTGGGTCGAGATCGTTCCCAGCGCCGCGCCGAACCCATCTGCGACCAGGTGCATCTGGCCGCGCGGCTGGGTTCCGGAATCGAAGCCGAACTCACCTTTTCCGGTTGCATCGAGGGGGCCGACCACAAGCCGGACGCCGAGGCTGCCATGCCCGCCGGCGCGCGCCCAGCGATGCAGCGCGGGGCCGGTTCGCTGCCAGATCGCCATGAAATCCGCCGGGGTCATGCCTGCCAGGGGCCTGGCCGGACGGTTGATCTGCGGAGCGAGCGCACCGGCAAGGCCGGCCGGCAGTTCGGCGGCGGGGCCGGAGACCGCAAGATCGAGGCTGAGCCGACCGAGCTTGCCGCCGAACGGCAGGTCGCCCAGCGTGGTGAAGATCGGCGACAGCGCGAGCCCCGACACCGATTCACGCAATGAGAACGCGGTCTCGGCGGTGCCCGCGCGTGGATTACGGGTGTCGTCGACGGATATCGCCGCTATGCTCAGCAGGGTGAAATTGGTATTCTGACTGTCGATCCTGAGATCGGTCGCATGGAAGCTGCCGGCGCGAAGCGGATTGTCCGATCCGTTGAGCAGAGAGGCCGGATCGAAACGCTCGGTCGCGGCGATGCTGCCGAAATGCAGCGTGGCCGAAGGGCCATCGGCCAGCGCGAGACGCCATGTCGACGCCGGCGCGAGATCGAGCGTGAAGGGCGTGCCCGGGCGCACCGTCATGTCCAGCGCGGGGATGGCGAGCGTCGGCGCCGGACCATTCGTGACAGGCGGCGTCAGCCGCAGATCGCTCACCAGGACCTCGACCCGGAACGGCGACGTGCCGCGAATGACCGCACCGTGGGCAACCGTCCAGCCATGCGATCGCAGCAGCGTGGTCATCTGGTCCACCGCCAGGGCGAGACGGCTTTCGGCATACCACCAGAGCCCGACCCAGAAGATCCCCACGACCACCAGCGCGAGCGACAGAAAACGGACCAGCCTTCGCATCTTGCGTCCTTTCACATCCGCGCGCTCACTGTAGCGGCGGCGCTGCTCAAGGCCAAACGGGCGGCCTGCTCGGTTTACCGGTGGCACGACGGCGGCTACACCGGATGCGGCCAATACGGAGCTGGATCACGATGACGGAGCCGAAAATCGCGGTTCTCCTGCCCTGTCACAACGAGGAAGCGGCGATCGGCGCGGTCGTGCGCGCCTTCCGCGCTGCGTTGCCCACAGCGGATATCTACGTGTTCGACAATAATTCGACCGACGACACCGCCGCGATCGCACGTGCCGCAGGAGCCATCGTTCGCCAGGAGAGTTTGCAGGGCAAGGGATATGTGGTCCGGCGGATGTTCCGCGACATCCAGGCGGATCTCTACGTCATGGCGGATGGCGACGACACCTATGACGCGACGCTGGCCCCGGCGATGATCGCGCTGGCGCAGCGCGGGCCGTATGACCTCGTCAACTGCGTGCGCCGCGAGACCGATGCCGCCGCCTATCGCAGCGGCCACCGGTTCGGCAACCACCTGCTCACCGGGGCGGTCCGCGCCATTTTCGGCGACCGGGTCGAGGACATGCTTTCGGGATACAAGGTGCTGTCGCGCCGCTTCGTGAAATCCTTCCCGGTTCTGGCAACGGGATTCGACATCGAGACCGAGCTTGCGGTGCATGCGCTCGAACTCGCGCTGCCGATCGCCCATGTCGAGGGCGAATACCGCCCGCGGCCGGCGGGATCGGCCAGCAAGCTGAGAACCTGGAGCGATGGCTGGCGCATCCTCAGGCTGATCCTGCGGCTGCTGCGGCACGAGCGGCCGCTGGCCTTTTTCGGCGCCCTCGGCCTCGCGGCGTTTCTTGCCGCAGCCGTGCTCATCGCCCCGGTCATCGCGACCTATCTGCGCACCGGCCTTGTGCCACGGCTGCCGACCGCTGTGCTGGCGACCGGCATCGTCCTCGCCGGCGCGCTCAGCCTGACCACGGGCGTTATCCTCGATACGGTGACACGCGGGCGCCGGGAAACGAGGCTGCTCGCCTATCTGCGCCATCAAGCCCCGGGGCCTTGACCCGGCCCCCCGATCCGGCGCTTTGTGCATCGCGACATCTTGAACCGCGACGGGAGTTCCCATGCCCAGCTGCGTCCCTTCGATCAGCTCCAACCCGGCCAGACCGCCTCGCTGGGAAAAACCATCACCGAGGCAGATATCCTGCTGTTCTCGGCAGTGTCGATGGACACGAACCCGGTGCACCTGAACCAGGAGCTGGCCGACGAAACACTGTTCAAGGGGCGCGTTGCGCACGGTATGCTGTGCGGTAGCCTGATCTCGGCCGTGCTGGGCACGGTGCTGCCGGGGCTGGGCACGATCTATCTCACCCAGTCGATGCGCTTCCGCGCGCCGGTGCGCATCGGCGATACCGTCACCGCCGAGGTCGAGGTCGCGGCACTCGATCATGAAAAGCGGCGGGCGACGATGCGCACGCGCTGCTTCGTCCGCGGCAAGGTGGTGATCGAGGGCGAGGCCGTGGTGATTCCGCCCACGGAAGCCGTCGTCGCCGTGGCGCAGAACGAGAAGCGCGCTGCCGAATGATCCGCGTCTTCCACGACTGGACGGCGATCCCTGACGAGGCACGCGGTGCCTCCGTGGCTCTCGGGAATTTCGACGGGATGCATCGTGGCCATCTGGAAGTGCTGCGGGCCGCGCATGCCGCACGGCCGGAAGCGCCGCGGGCCGCGCTCACCTTCGCGCCGCACCCGCGCGAGTTCTTCCGCCCCGAGGACCCGCCGTTCCGGCTGATGCTGGAGGCCGAGAGGGCGGCGGCGCTGGAGGAGGCGGGGATCGACTTCCTCTACGAACTCACCTTCGACCGCGCCTTCTCGCAGCTGAGCGCCGAGGCATTCGTCGCGGACGTGCTGTATCGTGGCATCGGGGCGGCGCATCTGGCATGCGGCGCGGATTTCGCCTTCGGCCACCGTCGGGGCGGCGATGTCGCCATGCTGCGGATGGCCGCGGAATCGCATGGTATCGGCCTCTCGGTCGTGCCGCATCTGGATGACGCCGAGGGCCCGATTTCCTCCAGCCGAATCCGCCGGCTGCTGCAGGATGGCTATCCTGAACGCGCCACCGCGCTGCTCGGCCGGCCGCACGCGATTCGCGGCGTGGTCGCGCATGGCGACGCGCGGGGGCGGACGATCGGCTTTCCCACCGCCAACGTCGCCCTCGGCCGGCATCTGGAGCCGGCGCGCGGCGTTTATGCCGTGACAGTGCGGCTCAAGGACGGCAGCAGGGTCAAGGGCGTCGCCAATATCGGGCGGCGGCCGACCGTGGCGGAAGGGGCGATCTCGCGGCTGGAGGCGCATCTGTTCGACTTCGCCGGCGACCTCTACGGCCAGGATATCGCGGTCTCGCTCCACCATTTCATCCGCGAGGAGCGGCGCTTCGCCGATTTCGACGCGCTGCGGGCGCAGATCGTGGCCGATGCGGAGGAGGCGCGGCGCCTGCTGGCGGCGATCTGACCGAAGCCCGATCCTGGCAGAGCGCTGTTGGTGCGCGAGCCGCGCCCTCAGCTTGGCGCGATGCCTCAATCGCGGCGAAGACCGCCCTCGCCGACGGTCCAGATCGCGGCATCGCCGAGGGCAGCGAACTGGTCGCGCTCGGTCGCGGTGCAGAACACCTGCGCCTCCCCGCGCTGCAAGGCATCGCCGAGCGCCATCCGGTGCGCGGCATCGAGATGCACGAACGGCTCGTCGAGCAGCAGCACCGGTGCCGTGCCGCGAGCGGAGGCAACCAGCGCCACATGCGCCAGCACGATCGACACCAGCATCGCGCGTTGCTGCCCGGTCGAGGCCAGCGCCGCGACGAGGCCGCTCGCCGCCTGGGCGAGACCGAGATCGGCGCGCTGCGGCGAGATCGCGGCGACCGGTTCGGCACGCGAGGCGGCATAGCGGGCGCGCAGCCAGTCCTCGACCTCCAGCGCCGGGCGGTGCGCGAGTTCGGCGCCGATCGGGCAGTCGAGCGACAGGCGCGCGGCGGGGAACGGATCGGCGGTGCCGGCGGCGAGCAGCGCGTTGAGCCGCTCGATGACGTAGAGCCGGGACGCGGTGAGTGCTGCGGCGTGGCGGGCCATCGAATCCTCGATCGTGGCGAGCCAAAGCGGGTCGTACCGCCCGGCCTCGATCAGCCGGTTGCGGTTGGCCGAGGCGGATTCGAAGGCAGCGACCTCGCTGGCATGGCCCGGTTCGAGGGCGAGCACCAGACGGTCGAGAAACCGGCGGCGCGACGATGCGCCCTCGGTGAACAGCCGGTCCATCTGCGGGGTGAGCCAGAGGCAGGAAAACCGGGCGGCGATGCGCGACGCCGGCACCGGCTCGCCATCCAGCAGCAGGCGCCGACGATCCCCCTGCCCGGCCTCGATGCCGGTGCCGATCGCGCCACCGCCCTCCTTGCCCTCCAGCCTTGCGGCAATAGCCCAGCCGCCGGCGGCGCCCGGCGCATGGCGGGCCAGCTCGGCGAGGCGTGCGCCGCGCAGGCCCCGGCCCGGCGCAAGCAGCGAAACGGCTTCGAGCAGATTGGTCTTGCCCGCGCCGTTCGGCCCGGCAAGGGCGATGATCTTGCCGCCGGGCTGCCAGTCGAGCCGGGCGTAGGACCGGAAATCGGCAAGGCGCAGCGACTCGATCCGCAACGCGGCGGCGGAACGCGCGGAAGTGCCGGGGATCGTCATCCGGTTCTGATAGTCGAGGCCGCCGCCTGCGGCCAGATGGCGTCAGCCGCCGGACGACGGGCGGCTGACCCGGTAGGGCACCACGCCGCGCTCGGCGGTGCCGACATCGATCGTGCCGTCGATCGGCGGCATGGCGCGATGGCGGCAGGAAACCCGCAGGCAGGAGCGGCAGCCGGGGCCGATCGGGTCGATCGCGCCCGGCCGGTCGAGATCGAGCCCGGCGGCGTAGACGATCCGGGGTGCATACTGGATCTCGCAGCCGAGACCGACCGCGACGGCGCGCGGCCGCGCCAGATAGGACGTGCCGCCGCCGCCGACCGTGCGGGCGATGCTGATATAGGTGGTCTCGCCCGGCGGCTGGGCGAGCTGAACCGAGATTTTCCCGGGCTGCGAAAACGCCTGGTAGACATTCCAGAGCGGGCACGGACCGCCGAAACGGTCGAAGCGGAAGCGCGTGGCGCTGCTGCGCTTGAGCACGTTGCCGGCGACGTCGGTCTTCAGGAAAAAGAACGGAATTCCCTGCGCGCCCGGGCGCTGCAGCGTGCTGAGCCGGTGGCAGACCTGCTCGAAACTCGCCTGGAACCTGATCTGCAGGCGCTGGATATCGTATCGCTCGGCCTCGGCCTCGGCGAGAAAGGCGCCATAGGGCATGATCAGCGCGCCGGCGAAGTAATTGGCCAGAGCCACACGGGCAATCCCCCGCGCCGCCTCTGAGGAGAATTTCGCCCGCTCGACCAGCCGCGAAATGAGCCGCCCATGGCTGAGCAGGCCGATCACATGGGCCAGGGAGAACCGGCGGGTTTCGAGCCGCATTTCCTCGGCGATCAGCAGGCGGCGGTTGCGACGGTCGATCTGCCAGAGAATCCCGTCGGGCAGGAGATTGGCCGAAGGGACGACCTCGATCCGGTGCGTGGCGGCAAGATGATGTTCGAGTGCCGCGGCTTCACGGCCAAGCGTAGCGTGGACGTCCGCGGCGAGCCGCTCGGCCGCAAGATCGATCTCATGGAAGTAGTTCCGCTCGGACTGCACCCAGTCGCGCACCTCATCATATGGAGGCAATGGGCCGGATTCGTCCCGCCCCAGGGCGGTACCACGCGCGAGGCTGGTGTGCAGAGAGCGATAGGCGGCATAGAGGGCAATAAAGCGACGAGCGAGTTCCGGCGTGTCGCGCACCGCCGCGCGGGCCTCGGTGAAGGTCAGCCGGCCGGGGCCGAGCGCGGGATCGAGAGCGGCTTCGAGCAGGTCACCGGCGCGGCGCACCTCGTCATCGCCGGACAGTTCGGCCGGCGGAATGCCGAGCAACTCGCAAAGGGGCGCCGCAAGGCGCGGCGGAACCGGACGACGGTCGTTCTCGATCTGGTTCATGTAACTCGGCGACAGGCCGAGCTGGCGGGCAATATCGCGCTGCTGCAGGCCGCGCTGCTCGCGGATCAGCCTCAGTCTCGCTCCGGCAAACAATTTTGGTTCACGCAAGCAAACGTCCCTCGGCTTTGCCATGCCCTGCCGGCGCCATGTTGCGGCCGGTGGGCGCGGCCCGCGACAACCAGAGCATCGCCCGATCAGGCGACATCATCTGAACGGGTAAAATACTCTTGATGATCAACAAGATAGAACGTCACATCCGATCCTTGTCCGATCGCATCGTGATCTAACCGCCCGGACCGTTCCGGTCAAACGCCAGGCTGCGCTGGATCAATGACCATGCGCCGCGGCAGGCCTAGAGCATCATCCGATCAGATGGAATCATCTGACCGGATGATGCTCCAGGCTCGATCTGTGGTTGCGGCGGAGGAAAACATGAGACCGTCTCACGCCAAGATGTGGCTGGCCTTGGCAGTCATGCTGGCAGGGTGCGCGCGGCCGGCGCTTCGCGCTCTCCAGCCACCGCCGGAACCGGCGCGCGGCGCCGCCAGGGCGGCCTTCGAGGCCGAGGCCGCGGCGGCTCGGGCGGACCTCGCGCGCGAAGTGAAGCGCGCCTCCCTCCCGCGCACGCTGCCGCGGCACGCTGGATTGCGGCCACGCGGCACGCGCTGGCGAGAGCGACCGTGAGACTGACACGGCCGCAACTCATCGTCGTCGTCAATCGCGATCCCCTCGTGCAACGGCTCTGCCTCATCGCCGCGGCCCCGTCGGAGCCGTGGCGGGTGATCGGCTGCGATACGGTCTCGACCGGACAGTCCGGCCGGCGCGGATACTTCATCACCCCGGAAGGCGTCTTCGCTCACACCGCCGACATTCTCGATTACCGCGCACTCGGCACCTTCAACGAAAACCATGTCCGCGGTCTCGGCCTCAAGGGCATGCGGGTCTGGGATTTCGGCTGGCGGATTGCGGCGAAGGGCTGGCGCCCCGATGGCGAGACCGGCGAGATCCGGCTGCTGGTGCATGCAACCGACCCCGACCTTCTGGAGCCGCGCCTCGGCCGCCCGGCCTCGCAGGGATGCGTACGGATCTCGGCGGCGATGAACCGCTTTCTCGATCGTCATGGCGTGCTGGATCGCGAACAGGAGGCAGCCGCGCGGGAGGATATGCGGGTGGCGGCAACGCTTCCAGCCGACCGCACACCCTCGCCGCTCGCCGGCGGGTTGCTGGTCGTGATCGACAAGGCGGACGCCACCTGAATGCCATGGACCGCGGACCAGGCCGAGCGCCATACGCACCGGGCGAACACGCCCGCGCTGCGCCAATGACTGCCTCGCGCGCACCGGGAACGAGGGGCGCGCGATCCGACGGCAAATGCGGTGATCGCAAGGCTCGCGCGGCGGCATTCCCGGCGCTGTGATGCCGGGTCAGGCGGCGGTAATGCTGCTGCGAAACGCGAGCGGGTCGGCAATGCGGGGGAACGGCTCCCAGGTCGACCCGGTACCGCGCACAATGACGGTGCCGTAATTGAAGAGCCGGCCGGCCAGGGACTGCCGGACCTCGACGCTCTCGACCTTCTCCAGGCTCATCTCATGCGTGGTGCGGCCGAAAATGCCGCTCTTGTGGATCACCCTGCGGTCGGTGACCGCGAGTTCGGTAGACATGCGCCGAAGCCAGGCGACGAGCAGCAGCCAGCAGCCGAGCAAAAATGCCGCCGCCGCGGCGAAATGCAGTATCGTCGCCGGCCGTCCTGCCGCCATGCCTCCGGCCACGATGAGCGCAAAGGCAAGGGTGATCGCGAATATGCCGCGCAGATAGACGAACCAGTGGAGATGCGTCCAGCTTAGTACGGTTTCATCGGGCTGCAGAACCTGCTCGACATAGCTCAAGGAGATGTTCTCCGCGCCGGAAACGTCATGGTGAGCCCGCAGGGATTCGAACCCTGGACCCCAAGATTAAAAGTCTCGTGCTCTACCAACTGAGCTACGGGCTCTCACCAGGCGACCCGCCGGAAAGACCAATTCCGGCGGGGTTCGTCAAGAGGCTGTGGCGGATTGCCGGTATTACGCGGCGAGTTCCATCTTGATGATCTTGGTCGGATCGGTGACGCGGCCGCTTTGGCCCTGGCCTTTCTTGATCTGGTCGACGAAGTCCATCCCGGCGGTCACCTGGCCGAACAGGGTATATTGTCCATCGAGCCAGGCGGCGGGAGCGAAGCAGATGAAGAACTGGCTGTTGCCGCTGTTCGGATCGTTGGTGCGGGCCATGCCGAGAGAGCCGGTGAGGAACTTTGCCTTGTCGGTGAACTCGGCGGGCACGTTGGGCAGGTTGCTGCCGCCGGTGCCGGTGTTGGTCGGGTCGCCGGTCTGCGCCATGAAACCGGCGATCACGCGGAAGAACTCGCAGCCGTCATAGAAGCCGCGCGCGGTCAGCGTGCGGATCTGCTCGCAGGTTTTCGGGGCAAGATCGGGGCGCAGCTCGATCGTGACGACGCCGAAGGGCAGCGTCATGTGGATGGTGTTCGACGGGCTGGCGGCGGAAGCGGATTCGGACATGAAAACTCCGGCAAGAGGGGTGGAAGCGGCGGCGGCGAGAAATGTGCGGCGTCTGATCATCATGGTCTGCCAACCCGGCGAAGGGTCCTCTCCAAGGTCAGTTTTGGAACGAAGCTCGAGATGTCGCCGCCCAGCTGGGCGATTTCCTTCACGAAGCGGGACGAGATGAACTGGTGCCGCTCGCTCGCCATCAGGAAAATCGTCTCGATCCGCTGGTCGAGCCGCGCATTCATCCCAGCCATCTGAAATTCGTAATCGAAGTCGGAGACCGCGCGCAAGCCACGCACGATCACTTGTGCGCCGACCTGCTGGGCGAAGGCGATCAGCAACGAATCGAAAGCCTGAACGTCGATCTCGGTGCCGGTGCGCTCGGCAATGGGGGTCACCTCGGCACGCACCATCTCGACGCGCTCATCGGTGGGGAACAGCGGCCCCTTGCCGGCGTTGCGCGCGACCCCGATCACCAGCTTCGAGCAAAGCTGCGCGGCGCGGCCGATAATGTCGAGATGCCCGTTGGTAATGGGATCGAACGTTCCCGGATACAGCCCAACCAGCCCGCCCTCACGCATCCCGCTCCTCCAAGCCTTCCTCCTCGCCATCGTCGATGACCGGGAAAACGCTGGTCACCTGCTCGTCCTTCTCGACCCGCACCAACGTCACGCCCATCGCCTGGCGGCCGGTGATGCGCACCTGATCGACCGGCGCGCGGATCAGCTTGCCCTGGTCGGTCACCAGCATGATGTCGCCGCCCGGCCGCACCGGGAAGCTCGCGGCAACCGCGCGGCCATTGCGCGCGGCAAGCGCGATATTGGCGATGCCCTGGCCGCCGCGCCCGGTGACGCGGTATTCATAAGCCGAGGAGAGCTTGCCGAACCCGCCGGTGGTGACGGTGAGCAGCATCTCCTCAGCCGATTGCAGCTCGGCGATCCGCTCGGGGGCGAGCTGGATGTCGGCCGCCGCCTCGTCGCTTTCCACCGTCTCGGTCTCGGCCTCCTCGCCGCCGGCGCGGCGCTGGGCGGCGGCGTATTTCAGATAGGCCGCGCGCTCGTCCACGCTCGCCTCGACGTGGCGAAGCACCGAGAGCGAGATCACCTCGTCGCCGGCGCCGAGGCGAATGCCGCGCACACCGCTCGAGTCGCGGCCGGCGAAAACGCGCAGCGTGTCGTCAGTGATCTGGAAGCGGATGCAGCGCGCCTGGCGCGTGGCCAGGAACACGTCATCGCCCTCGCGGCAGGTGGCGACGCCGATCAGTCGGTCGCCCTCGTCGAGCTTCATCGCGATCAGGCCGGTGGAACGCACATTGCGGAAATCCGCCAGCCGGTTGCGCCGCACATTGCCCGATGCGGTGGCGAAAACGAGGTGAAGATCGTTCCACAGGCTTTCGTCCTGCGGCAGCGGCAGCACGGCGGTGACGGCATCGCCGTTCAGCTCGGGCAGGATGTTGACGATCGCCCTGCCCTTCGCCGCCGGCGCCGATTCGGGCAGGCGCCAGACCTTTTCGCGGAACGCCTTGCCGCCCTGGCTGAAGAACAGCACGAACTGGTGGGTATGGGCGTTGAAGCTGCGGGTGATCACGTCGTCGCCGCGCATCGAGGCGGCGGCGCGGCCGCGGCCGCCGCGGTTCTGGGCGCGGAAGGATTCGAGCGGGGTGCGCTTGATGAAGCCGTCGCGCGTCATGGTGACGACCATCTGGCCCGGCTCGATCAGGCTTTCATCGTCCTGGTCGGCAATGCTGTCCTCGATGCTGGTCAGGCGCGGAGACGCGATACGCTCGCGGATGGCGATCAACTCGCCGCGCATCACCTCGAGCCGGCGCGGGCGGGAGGCGATAATTTCGAGCAGCTCGCCGATGCGGCGGCCGACCTCGGCGAGTTCGGACTGGATCTTCTCGCGTTCGAGCCCGGTGAGGCGCTGGAGGCGCAGTTCGAGTATGCCGCGGGCCTGCGCCTCGGTCAGGCGCACGGTGCCATCCGCCGAGATCTGGTTGCCGTGATCGTCGATCAGTTCGAGCAGCGGGCGGACATCGCCGGCCGGCCAGTCCCGTGCCATCAGGGCGATGCGGGCGGAGGCCGCGTCCGGCGCCGCGCGGATCAGCGCGATCACCTCGTCGATATTCGCCACCGCGATGCCGAGCCCGACCAGCAGATGCGCCCGGTCGCGCGCCTTGTTCAGCTCGAAGCGCGAGCGGCGCAGGATCACGTCCTCGCGGAAGGTGATGAAGCAGTCCAGCGCATCGCGCAGGCCGAGCTGGCGCGGCCGGCCGCCATCGAGGGCGAGCATGTTGATGCCGAAGCCGGTCTGCATCTGGGTGAAGCGGTACAGGTGGTTGAGCACGACTTCCGGCGTGGCGTCGCGCTTCAGCTCGATCACCATGCGCATGCCCTCGCGGTCGCTCTCGTCGCGCAGGTCGGCGATGCCCTCGATTTCCTTGGCGCGCACGAGTTCGGCAATGCGTTCGAGCAGCGTCGCCTTGTTCACCTGGTAGGGTAGTTCGCTGACGATGATCGCCATGCGATCCTTGCGGATTTCCTCGATGCTGGTGCGGGCGCGGACAACGATGCCGCCGCGCCCGGTCTCGAAGGCGCTGCGGATGCCGGAACGGCCGAGAATGATGCCGCCGGTCGGGAAATCCGGGCCGGGGACGATCCGCATCAGCTCGTCCAGCGTCGCCTCCGGCTGGGCGATGAGGTGCAGCGTCGCGTCGATGATCTCGCTCGGATTGTGCGGCGGGATGTTGGTCGCCATGCCGACGGCGATGCCGTTGCCGCCATTGACCAGCAGGTTGGGGAAGGCGGCGGGCAGAACGCGGGGCTCGCTGTCGCTCTCGTCATAGGTCGGCTGGAAATCGACCGTGTCCTTGTCGATATCCGCCAACAGGGCCATCGCGGCATCGGCGAGGCGGGCCTCGGTGTAGCGCATCGCCGCCGGCGGATCGCCATCGACCGAACCGAAATTGCCCTGGCCATCGATCAGCGGCACCCGCATCGAGAAGCCCTGGGCCATGCGAACCGCGGCATCGTAGATCGCGGCGTCGCCATGCGGGTGATACTTGCCCATCACATCGCCGACCATGCGGGCGGATTTGCGATAGGGCTTGTCCGGCGTGTTGCCCGATTCCTGCATGGCGTAGAGGATGCGGCGATGCACCGGCTTCAGCCCGTCCCGCGCGTCCGGCAGGGCGCGCGAGACGATCACGGACATGGCGTAATCGAGATAGGAGCGGCGCATCTCCTGCTCGATCGTCACGGGCACCTGGCCGCTTGGCCCCTCGGTCTGGTCGGTCGTGTCGGTCATGCCGGCGTCATATCACCTGCGCCGCGCGGGGGCGAGGGGTACGGCTCAACAGCGTCCGGTCAGTCCGGCGAACACGACGGCGATCCGGTCCGCTAGGCCGCGCGGCGCCGGACCGGCGGGGCGGCGCAGGTCGCGCCGGGCGAGCAGGTCGCGCAAATCGCGCCGGGCGAGCACCGCCGGCAGGGCGGCGGCAAGGCCCTGGCGCGGCGCGCGGTGGCGCAGCAGCCGAGCCGCGTCCGCGCGCAAGGTCGCGGGATCGGTGCCGTCCTGCGGCAGCAGATCGCGGCCGGCGGCTTCAAGTGCCGGGGCGGCGCGGAGAATCCCGGCAATGCCATAGCCGGTGCCGAGATCCTCCAGCGCCGCCAGCGCATCGGGGTCGGTCACGCCGAGCACCGTGCCGGCACTCCGCGCCAGCCCGCCCGCCGTGCCGCGCGCATAGGCGAGAAAGGCGGCGCGGTCGGGAATCGGTTCGGCCTCGGCCTCGCGCGCATCGATCAGCGCCGTCAGCGCGGCGGCGGAAAAAATGCCCCCGGCGAGGCCGGCGCGGAGGGAAGCGGCCAGCGGATGGGCGCGCTCGGCCCCCTCCACCACCTCGCGCCACCAGTGCAGCCGGATCAGCGCCAGCGGCGGCTGGCTCGCCACCTCGCGCGCCCGCGCCAGTTCGTGGTTGAAGCCATAGAGCACGAACAGCCAGCGCCGCGCCTCCGGCGGGGCGAAGAGCGCGCCGAGAAAGCGGTCCGGATCGGCGCGACGGACGAGGGCGGCGAGGTCGGGGTCGGTCATTGCGAAACTCTTTCGATGCTTGACGCTGGCAGGGCCGGACCATAGCTACCGGACGAGCGGTCGGCACGCCCCGTGCCGGCGCCGAAACAGAAGCCCAAACCGGATCGGAGATGCCCCATGGCCTTTGAACTCCCCGCGTTGCCCTATGCGCACGCAGCCCTTGCCGCGCATGGCATGTGCCAGGAAACGCTCGAACTTCACCACGGCAAGCACCATCAGGCCTATGTGACGGCGCTGAACGGCTTCGTCGAGAAGAACGCCGACCTGCAGGGCAAGAGCCTGGAGGAGATCGTCGCCTTCACCTACAACAAGGCCGATCTCGCGCCGGTGTTCAACAATGCCGGGCAACACTGGAACCACAACCTGTTCTGGCAATGCATGTCGCCCACCGATGGCGGCAAGCTGCCGGGCCGGCTGGAGGCGAAGCTCGTCGAGGATTTCGGCGGCGTCGCGCAGTTCAAGGATGCGTTCAAGACCGCCGGACCACCCAGTTCGGCTCCGGCTGGGCCTGGCTGATCCTCACCCCGGGCGGCAAGCTCGCCGTCACCAAGACGCCGAACGGCTCCAACCCGGTCGCCACCGGCGAGGGCAAGCCGCTGCTCGGCCTCGATGTGTGGGAACACTCCTACTATCTCGATTTCCGCAACCGCCGGCCGGACTATATCCAGAACTGGCTCGACAAGCTGGCCAACTACGCCCACGCCGAACACCTGCTGGGCTGAGGCCGGGCAAAGCCCGACGATATTCGCGGCCCCGGAGATTCGCTCCGGGGCCGTTGCCGTTTGCGGCGCTTACTTCTTCTTCGGCTCGGCCGGCCTGGTCTCGGCCGGCTTCGAATCGGTCAGCACGTTGCTGATCGTGCTGCGCAGCACGGTGATGCGGACATTGGGGGCGATATCGACCTCGATTTCCTCGGCGCCGTCCAGCGCCTTGACCACCTGGCCGACGATGCCGCCGCCAGTCACCACCTTGTCGCCGCGGCGGATGGAAGCGAGCCGCGCCTTCTGCGCCTTGGCCTGCTGCTGCTGCGGGCGGATCAGGATGAAGTAGAAGACGATGACGATCAGCACCAGCGGTGCGAAATTGATCACCGCCGCCGTGACATCCGATGGCGATGACTGTGCGGCAGCGTAGGCGGTGGCGATGAACATGCGGAATATCCCGATCTGCTGTGGTGAAGCTTGTCCTGGCTCGGGCGGGACCATAGTTTGCACGCCCGCCCCGTCAAGCCGCGCGGGGCCTGCCTGAGGAGACGTCATGGACCAGCCGACACACGACCTGCTCGCCCGCATCGCCGATGCGCTCGACCGCCTCGCCCCGCCGCCGCCGCCGCCGGCCGAGGTGACCGCGCACGATGCCTATGTCTGGCATCCCGAGCGCGCGGCGCTGGAGCCGGTGGAGCAGGTCTCGCGCGTGCCGATCGGGCTGCTGCAGGGCGTGGAGCGGCAGAAGGACATCCTGACCGAGAACACGCTGCGCTTCGCCCGCGCCCTGCCGGCCAACAACGCGATGCTGTGGGGGCGCGCGGGATGGGCAAATCCTCGCTGGTGAAGGCCGCGCATGCGGCGGCGAATCGGGCCTATCCCGGCAGTCTCGCGCTGATCGAGATCCATCGCGAGGACATCGCCACCCTGCCCGCGCTGCTCGACATCCTGCGCGGCCAGCCCCGCCAGTGCCTGATCCTGTGCGACGATCTCAGCTTCGAGCGCGAGGATGCCGACTACAAGGCGCTGAAATCGGTATTGGATGGCGGGATCAAGGGCCGGCCGGACAACGTGCTGTTCTACGCGACCTCGAACCGGCGGCACCTGATGCCGCGCGACATGATCGAGAACGAGCGCAGCACCGCGATCCACGCCTCGGAAGCGACCGAGGAAAAAGTGTCGCTGTCGGACCGGTTCGGCATCTGGCTCGGCTTTCACAATTGTGATCAGCAGACCTTCTTCGCCATGATCGAGGGCTATGCGAAGGCGTTCGCCCTCGATGTCGACGCGGAAACCCTTCACGCCGAGGCGGTGGAATGGTCGGTGACGCGGGGTGCGCGTTCGGGGCGGGTGGCGTGGCAGTTCATCTGCGATCTCGCCGGCGGCTCGGCCGCCGCATCGAGGCCGGTGCGGCGCCTTGACAGCCCTCAGCCACACCCCGAAGACAAAGGCGTGATCACCAACCCGGACCAGCACCGGAGCCACGCATGAGGACGGAGGGGCTACGGCGAACGGCGCCGTTCCGTCCTGGCGGCCCGACGAGCTTGGGCTGCCGCGCGCAACGGCGGCGGGGCTCGCGCTGGTCGGGCTGATCGCCGCGGGCGCGCTCTATGCCGCCCGCCACCTGCCGCGCTATCGCACGCCCATCGTTCCGGCGACCACCGTGCATCTGGTCCGGCTCGCGCCGCCCTTGCCGCTGCCGCCCAAGCCGGTGCAGCCGCCGCCACCGCCGCTGCCGGCGCCCCGCCGCCAGTGCCCCCGCCGCCGCAACCGCAGCCCAAGCCGCTGCCGCCGCCCCCGCGCCATCGCCGATGCCCCCGCCGAAGCCGCTGCCGAACGTGGTGCATCACCCGCCCCCGCCGCGCCCGGCGCCGAAGCCACATCCGGTCGCCCATCCGGCGCCCCGCCCCGCCCCGCCACCGCCACCAAAGACGAAACACCCGCCGCCGCAGCCGGCTTTCGATTTCGCGCAATACGCCGCCAGCCTGCGCGGGCCGCTGCAACGCGAGGTGCATGTGACACAAACGATGCGCATGCTCGGCGTTCGCGGCATCGCGTTCATCGAATTCACCCTCGCCCCGGATGGAAGGCTGCTCTCAGCACGGATCTACCGCAGCAGCGGCAACCCGCTGATCGACCGCGCGGCGCTCGATGCGGTGCGGCACCATCACTTCCCGCCCTTCCCCGGCGCCGCCGACAAGACCTTCGCGGTACCCATCCAGATCCGCGTTCACGGCTAGCTCGATGGTCGGAATGGACATGGATTTCCGTTCCCGCCCCACCGCCGCGGCCACATCTCGCCCGGCGTCCGGCGGCGGGCGCATTTTCGCCCCCGCGCGGAATGCGGCTATAGGATTGAAGCGCCCCGCCGGCGCGCCATCGCGGGGCGGGATGAACGAGGAGCTGAGCCGATGAATGAAATCGTCCGTCTGGTCATGATGACGGGCGGCCTGCTGGCGGTCATGCCGGTACTGCTGCTGGTGACGCTCGTGGTCGGGCTTGAACGCTTCTGGCTGCTCAAGCGCACGCTCGGCGCCGGGCGGCGCATCCATGCGGCACTGCGCGCCGTGGGGTATGGCAATCCGGCCGGGCTGCGCGATCTCGCCGAGAGCCACGGCACCACGCTGCAAGCCACCTCATCGCCACCGCCCTCGCCTCGCGCGGGGAGACCGCCGACGAGCTCGACAACCATCTCGAGGAAGAGATCATGGATGCGATGCCGCGAATCACCCGCGGCCTCTGGATTCTGGACACCGCGGTGACGATCGCCCCGCTGCTGGGCCTGTTCGGCACCATCATCGGCATGATCCAGGCGTTCGACGTGCTGTCGAGCAATGGCGGCCCGGCGAAAGTGACGGGCGGCATCGCCGATGCCCTGGTCTCGACCGGCGCCGGCCTGCTGATCGCCATCATCGCGGTCTATCTCGTGAACTATTTCAACAATCTGACCCGCCGGATCGTGCAGCAGCTCGAACTCGTGAAGTCGTGCTGATCAACCGGCTGCACGGTCGCGGCCTCGCCGGCGACGATGCGGCGGTGGATGCGCCGAAGCGCCGCGCCGCCGGCGTGGCGCGGATCTGACCGATGCGCCGCCGCCGCGACCTTCTCGAACGCGAACGCCCGCGGCTCGAAATCGTGCCGATGATCGACATCATGATGTTCCTGCTCGTGTTCTTCGTGATGATCGTGCTCAAGATGATCCCCGATTCCGGAGTCGCGCTGAAACTTCCGGGCGCGCAGACGGCGAAGGAACTCAAGCCCGCCCAGGTGGTGGTGATGATCGACGC
>NZ_CAJQZK010000064.1:0-154877 GCF_907164655.1 Acidocella sp. C78 | reverse complement strand
GCGACGATCAGATGCGTGATCGCGGCGGGGTCGATCGCGGCGTCCGCGACCGCCCGCAGCGCCAGCGGCGCGGCCTCGCGCTCGAACATCGCCATCCGCGCCGCGGTGTCGGGAAAGGCGCCGGGGCGGTAGAACTCCTGCGCGTCCGCCCCGCCTTCGGCGAGCGCGCCCGGCGCCAGCACCGAGTGCCGATGCCCGATCCCGGCGCGCCCCGCCATGCGGGCGAACAGCGCCGCCGCCCGCGGTTCCAGCCGCCCCGCCGCATAGGCGGTGAAGTCGCGGTGAATGTCATGCGCCGGCACCGCGATGCCGATCCGGTTGATGAACGCCTCGCCCATCCCTGCTAGATGTGCCGCCATCCGCCACCGGCAAGCCGCTTTCCGCGCCGCGTTCGCGGCACCCCGCCTTCCGCGCCGCGTTCGCGGCACCCCGCCTTCCGCGCCGCGTTCGCGGCACCCCGCCTTCCGCGCCGCGTTCGCGGCACCCCGCCTTCCGCGCCGCGTTCGCGGCGCCCCGCCTTCCGCGCCGCGTTCGCGGCGCCCCGCCTTCCGCGCCGCGTTCGCGGCGCAGGGCATCCCTGCCCGCCCGGATGTTTCATCCGCCGCCCCGATGCCCTATGAGCCGCCATGCCCTTTTACATCGAGACCCCCGCCCTGCTTCAGGCCCTCGCCGAGCGTGGCTATGCCGAACCCACCGCGGTGCAGAGCGCCGTGCTGGAACCCGAGGCCGAGTCGCGCGACCTGCTGGTCTCGGCGCAGACCGGCTCCGGCAAGACCGTCGCCTACGGCCTCGCCTTCGCCGCCACGATCCTCGACGACGACCACCTGCCCCAGGCCGCCGCCCCGCTCGCCCTGGTGATCGCCCCCACCCGGGAGCTGGCGCTCCAGGTCCATGCCGAGCTGTCCTGGCTCTACGCCCATGCCGGCGCCCGCGTCGTCGCCTGCGTCGGCGGGATGGACCCGCGGCGCGAGCAGCGCGCCCTCGCCGCCGGCTGCCACATCGTCGTCGGCACGCCCGGCCGCCTGCAGGACCATCTCACCCGCCGCGCGCTCGACCTGTCGGCGCTGCGCGTCGCGGTGCTCGACGAGGCGGACGAAATGCTCGATCTCGGCTTCCGCGAGGAGCTGGACGCGATTCTCGGCGCCGCCCCGGCCGAGCGCCGCACCCTGCTGTTCTCGGCCACCATCGCCCGCGAAATCGCCGCCCTCGCCCGGCAATACCAGCGCGACGCGCTCAGGATCGACACGCTGGTCCGCAACCAGCCGCACGCCGACATCGAATATCGCGGCATCCGCATCGCCGCCGACGAGGTCGAGCACGGGCTGGTCAACCTGCTGCGCCATCACGACAGCGGCCCCTGCCTCGTCTTCTGCGCCACGCGCGAGGCGGTGCGCCGCCTGTTCGGCCGCCTGCAGGAGCGCGGCTTCGCCGCCGTCGCCCTGTCCGGCGAGCTGAGCCAGAACGAGCGCAACGCGGCGCTGCAATCCCTGCGCGACGGCCGCGCCCGGGTCTGCATCGCGACCGACGTCGCCGCCCGCGGGCTCGATTTGCCGAATCTCGATCTCGTCATCCATGCCGACCTGCCGACCGACAAGGCGACGCTGCTGCACCGCAGCGGCCGCACCGGCCGCGCCGGGCGCAAGGGGCTGTGCCTGCTGCTGGTGCCGCCGGCGCGGCGGCGCCGGGCCGCCGCATTGCTGGCCTCGGCCGGCATCGAGGCGGTGTGGGACGACCCGCCCTCGGCCGAGGCGATCCGCGCCGGCGACCAGGCCCGCCTGCTCGCCGACCCGCTGCTCACCGAACCCCCGCTCGATGACGACATCGCCCTCGCCGGCGAGCTGCTCGCCGCCCATCCGCCGCTCGCCGTGGCGGCGGCGCTGATCCGGCTCTACCGCGCCCGCCTGCCGGCGCCGGAGGACATCACCGCGCAGCCGGCCGAGGCCCCGCGCCCCGCCCGCGACCGGCACGACAATCCGCGCGACGGGCGGGAGATGGTCTGGTTCCGCGCCGCGATCGGCCGCCACGGCCGGGCCGACCCGAAATGGCTGCTGCCCCTGCTCTGCCGGATCGGCGGGCTGACCCGGCGCGACATCGGCGCGATCCGCATCTTCGATCGCGAAACAAGGTTCGAGATCGCGGCCGACTGCGCGGGCACCTTCGCCGCAGCACTCGATGCCGGCGCCAGCCCCGACCTCGCGATCGAGCCGGCCGACGCCGCCCCCGCGCCGCAGGCCGCCCGCCCGCCGGCGCGGCCCGGCTTCCGCCCCGCCGGCCGGAGCGGCTTCAAGCCGGGCGGCAAACCCGCGCCAAACCCGACGCCGATGGCACGCCCGCCACCGGACGGTGGGACCAACCGCGGGGCAAATCGCCGGGCAAGGTGGCGGGCAAGGTAGCAGGCAAGGCTGGGGCCAAACCGCATGCCAAACCAGGGACCAGACCGGGCGCGAAGCCGCGCGCGAAACCGGGCGCCTGACTCACGTGCCTGACCTGGGCGCGGCCGGCGCCGCTCAGGCCTCGTAATCGACCACCCCGGTCAGCCGCAGCGCCACCTCCCGCGCCGGCGGCAGCTCCGCCCGCCCGGCGGTCCAGCGCCACCCCTCCTCCGGCGCGTACCAGCCCGCCGCCAGCGCCGTGCTGCGCAGCATGTCCTCGCCATCGACCAGCAGCCGGTCGATGGCGATGCCGAGCGGCCGCTGGTCGGCGGTGCCGAGCGCGAACCCCCGCCGCGACATCAGCCAGGCCGGCCCGCCGGCCTCCGCCAGGCTGAACCGGTGCCACGGCCCGTCCCGCTCGGGCTCGATCCGCCCCTGCGGCGTCAGCAGATGAATGTCCGGCTCCCGCGTCCACGACTGCGCCTCGCGCGAGAAGCCGCGCGCCTCCGCCTGCCCGCGATAGGTCGCACCGCGCATGTATTCGTGCCGCGCCGTCATGTCATAGCGCGGATAGTCGAAGATGTTCAGCAGCGAGAGATGGCGGTGCCGCACCCGGGTGCTGATCCCGGTGCGGTAGCCGAGCGCGCGCAGATTGTCGTGCAGGTCCGAATCGCTGGCATGGCCGGCCTGCAGAATCGCCTCCCGGCGCAGCACCAGCAGCCGGCCGGAAGGGTTGTGCGGCGAGAACACGAGCTGCTCCGGCGTGTCCGGCCGGTGATCCTGCCGTCCCGGATCGCCGTAATAGATCATGTCGCCGACATCGTGGGGCGGGCGGCCCGGCTCCAGCCGCAGCGCCTGCACGGGGTCGACGAAATCCCCGGGATCGACGAGGGAGCCGAGCATCGCCAAGCCCGGATCGTCGTGCATCAGCCCGGTCATGTGGGCGAGCCAGCAATCGAACGCGCCCGGCAGGATGACGGTGTCGGCCTCGATGAAACCGAACAGCTCGTCCTCCTGCGTCAGCCGCGATGCGATCTCGCGGATCACGGCGCCGATCTCGTTGGCCGGCAGCCAGACGATCTCGCGGAACAGGCCGCGCCGCTCGAAGCCGCGCACCACCTCGCGCACCTGCATGTCGTCGGAGGCGGAATCGATCAGCGTGATCGCGGCGGCGCTGCGGGTCAGCCGATGGAGGCTGTCGAGACAGGCCCAGAGATACAGCGGACGATTGCGGGAGGATACGAAAACCTTATACATTGAATGTGACCATTTTTGACAAAACGATTGTATTGAAAACAGGGACGCATTTTGAAAACCACTCTGCCTGTTTACAGGCCGCTCCTGCCCCCGGTCCAGTCGATCCTGCCCTATCTCGCGCAACTCGACTCCCGCCGGGTCTACACCAATCGCGGGCCGCTGGCCGAACAGCTCGAGGCGCGGCTGGCCGTGCTGCTGGCCGGGCGGGCTGACACGCTGGTGACCGCCGCCTCCGGCACCGCCGCGCTGCAAGCGGCGATCCTCGCCCATGCCGGCCGTCCGCGCGGCCGCCGCACCCTGGCGCTGATCCCCGGCTACACCTTCGTGGCGACCGCCTTCGCCGCCATGGCCGCCGGCTACGAGCCGCTCTTCTGCGATCTCGCGCCCGGGAGCTGGCGGCTGCGGCCGGACGACCTGCCGCCGGACCTGCCCACCTCCCGCCTCGGCCTCGTGCTGCCGGTGGCCCCTTTCGGTGAAATGCCGCTGCAACGCGACTGGTCCGCCTTCCAGGCGCGCACCGGCATCAAGGTGGTGATCGACGCCGCCGCCTCGTTCGAGGCGCTGCTGGCCGCGCCCGGCGAGGCCGTGGGCGCGGTGCCGGTGGCGCTCAGCTTCCACGCCACCAAATCCTTCAGCACCGGCGAGGGCGGCGCCGTGCTCTGGGCCGATCGCGACGGGCTGGTGCGCGCCGCGCAGGCGATGAATTTCGGCATGGTCTACACCCGCGAGAGCCGCGCCGCCGGGTTCAACGGCAAGCTCAGCGAATACCACGCCGCGATCGGCCTCGCCTGGCTCGACGGGCTCGACCGGCGGATCGCCGCGCGCCGGCGGGTCGCCGCGCGCTACCGCAAGGCCGCCGCCGCCCACGGCCTGGCCGATCACCTGCTCCTGCCGCCCGCCATCGCCTCCTGCTACGCCCTGTTCCGGGCCGACAGCGGCGCCGATGCCGCGGCCGCATCGGAATCCCTCGCCCGCGCCGGCATCGAGACAAGGCGCTGGTATGGTCTCGGCGTGCAGGCCGAGGCCTATTTCCGCGCCCGCGGCGCCGCCCCCCTGCCCGAGACCGAGCGTCTCGCCGCGCGGATCATCGGCCTGCCCGTCGCCGAGGACATCGCCGCGTCCGACATCGCGCGAATCCTGCGCGCCCTCGCCGCGCGGGGCGCGCAATGAGTCATCCCGTCATTCTCTACGGCGCCACCGGCCACGCCGTCTCGGTGCGCGAGGAGATCGAGCAGATCCTCGCCGAGCGCGACCTGCGGATCATCGCCTATATCGACGACTCGCCGCACACCCGGCCCGACAGCATCGGCGGCGTGCCCGTCATCGATTTCGAGACCTGGCGGCGCGCCTACCGCGACGTGCCGCTGAACGTCACCATCGGCAACCCGGCGCACCGCCGCCGCCTGGTGGCGCGGATCGAGGCCGCCGGCGGGCAGTTCGCCTGGCTGATCGGCACCTGGCCCTCCCTCGCCCGCGACCTCGTGGCCGGCGAGGGCAGCTTCATCGGCGGCGGCTGCTATGTCGGCCCCGGCGTCCGGCTCGGCCGGCACGTCCAGCTCCAGCCGCTGAGCTTCATCGGCCACGACACCTCGATCGGCGATTTCACCACCATCTGCTCCTCGCGCATCGCCGGCTGGGTCGAGATCGGCAGCGACGTCTTCATCGGCATGGGCACCAGCATCGTCCACGGCAGCGCGTCGCGGCCGCTGCGGATCGGCGATGGCGCCTTCATCGCCGCCGGCTCGGTGGTCACCAAGTCGGTGCCGCCCGGCGCGCGGGTCATGGGCAACCCGGCGCGCCCGCTGCGCGAACTCGCCCGCCGCAATGGCGGCTGAACCAACCCGCCGCAACCGCGGCTGAACCAACCCGCAGCACCCCCGGCGGTTGACTTCCGCGTCCGGCGCCATATTTCCCGGCCGCGCCGCCGCAACGTTACGGCGCGGCAACCAGCGGACCCGCCACCCACACCCGAAAGCAGCTCAATGACCTCGAAGACCGTCACCGAAATCCTCGCCGCCAATGCCGACTATGCCGCCAGCTTCGGCGCGAAGGCCGACCTGCCGATGCCCCCGGCGCGCCACTTCGCCATCCTCACCTGCATGGATGCGCGGCTCGACCCCGCCCGCTATGCCGGCCTCGCCGAGGGCGACGCCCATGTCATCCGCAATGCCGGCGGCCGCGCGACCGACGATGCCATCCGCTCCCTCGTCATCTCGCACAAGCTGCTCGGCACCACCGAATGGTTCGTCATCCACCACACCGATTGCGGCATGGAAACCTTCACCGACCAGCGCATGGCCGAACTGCTGGAGGACAACCTGAACACCGCCAGCCTCGATCCGGCCAGCATGACCTGGTCCAACCCCCATCACGGCGGCGGCTGCGCCGACGGCCACTTCATCAAGTGGCTCTCGATCCGCAACCAGGAGGACAGCGTGGTGCAGGACGTCCGGCACATCCGTGCGCATCCGCTGGTCCCCGCCAACATCGCCATTCACGGCTACATCTTCGACGTCCGCACCGGCAAGCTCAACGAGGTCGCCGCCGCCACCGCGGCCGGCCGCCCCGCCTGAACCGCTGACGCCTGAACCGCTGACGCCTGAACCGCTGACGCCAGAATCGCTGACGCCTGAATCGCTGACGCCCGTTCCGCGTCACCCCCGCCGCCCCTGAAGGGCGGCGGGGACTGTCTCCCCCCGCGCATATTCCGCCATGCGGAATACTTTTCCGCAAACTTGACGCCCCCCGCCGCGCCCGCCTAAACCCGGCCGATGAGACCGCGCAGCCCGCGCCCCACCCCCACGGCCGACACAGCGCCCCCCCGTGACCGCGATTTCGTCACCGCCCTCGCCCGCGGGCTCGACATCCTCCGCGCCTTCCGCCGCGAGGGCGAGGCGCTCGGCAACGGCGAGCTCGCCGCCCGCACCGGGCTCAGCAAATCCACCGTCTCCCGCCTCACCTACACGCTCCACCGGCTCGACTACCTGTCCTACCATGCCGACACCGCGCGCTACCGCCTCGCCCCGCCGGTGCTCTCGCTCGGCTATTCCTGCCTCGCCGGCCTGAAGCTGCGCGATCTCGCCCGCCCCTTCATGCAGGCGCTGGCCGATCACTCCGGCATGCCGGTGGCGATGGCCGGGCGGGACCGGATGTCGATGGTCTATCTCGAGCGCTGCAAGGGCACCGACGCGGTGACGCTGTCGATCGAGGTCGGCGCGCATATCCGGCTGGCCACCAGCGCGCTCGGCCGCGCCTGCATCGCCGCCCATCCGCCCGGCGAGCGCGCCCGCCTGCTCGACGAGCTGCGCTTGCATGAGGGCGAGGCCTGGCCGGCGATCCGCCCCGGCATCGAGGCGGCGATCGGCGAATGCGCCGCGCGCGGCTACTGCACCTCGTATGGCGACTGGAAGCCGGGCGTCAACGCCGTCGCCGTCCCCTTCGTCCCGCGCGACGGCACGCCGATCCTCGCCTTCAACTGCGGCGGCCCGGCCCAAACCCTCACCAAGGCGCGGATCGAGGCGGACATCGCCCCCCGCCTGCTCGACCTCGTCCGCCGCGTCGCCGCCGTTTCCCCCTGACAGAAGAGAGAGCGCCATGGCCCTGGATTCCGAAACCCTCGCCCAGTTCCTCGACACGCTGGACCGCTTCGTGAAGGCGCGGCTGATCCCCGCCGAAGACCGCGTCGCCGCCGAGGACGACATCCCCGCCGAGCTGGTCGCCGAAATCCGCGCGATGGGCCTGTTCGGCATGTCGATCCCCGAGTCCCATGGCGGGCTCGGCCTGTCGATGGCCGAGGAGGTGCAGGCCGCCTTCATCCTCGGCCAGGCCTCGCCCGCCTTCCGCTCGCTGGTCGGCACCAATAACGGCATCGGCGCCCAGGGCATCATCATCGACGGCACCGAGGCGCAGCAGGCGCACTACCTGCCGAAACTCGCCAGCGGCGAGATGATCGCCTCCTTCGCCCTCACCGAGCCGGATGCCGGCTCGGATGCCGGCAGCCTGCGCACCACGGCGCGGCGCGAGGGCGACGAGTTCATCCTCAACGGCACCAAGCGCTACATCACCAACGCCCCGCGGGCGGATCTCTTCACGGTCTTCGCCCGCACCAACCCCGCGGTGAAGGGGGCTGCCGGCGTCAGCGCCTTCCTCGTCGAGGCCGGCGCCAGCGGCCTCTCGCTCGGCCGGCCCGACCGCAAGATGGGCCAGAAGGGATCGCTCACCTGCGACGTCATCCTTGAGGATGTGCGGGTCCCCGCGACCGCCATCATCGGCGGCCCGGCGCGGGAGAATCAGGGCTTCAAGACCGCGATGAAGGTGCTCGACCGCGGGCGCCTGCACATCGCGGCGGTCTGCGTCGGCGCCGCCGAGCGGCTGATCCGCGACAGCCTCGCCTTCGCCCTCGATCGCCGGCAGTTCGGCGAGCCGATCGCCGAGAAGCAGCTCATCCAGGCCATGCTGGCGGACAGCCGGGCCGAGGCCTTCGCCGCCCGCTGCATGATCGAGGAAACCGCCCGCCGCAAGGATGCCGGGCGCAACGTCTCCACCGAGGCGGCCTGCTGCAAGATGTATGCGAGCGAAATGGTCGGCCGCGTCGCCGACCGCGCGGTGCAGATCCATGGCGGCGCCGGCTACATGGCCGACTACGCCGTCGAGCGGTTCTACCGCGATGTCAGGCTGTTCCGAATCTATGAAGGCACGACGCAGATCCAGCAGCTCCTGATCGCCCGCAACATGATCCGCGAAATGACCGGCGCCGCCTGACCCGCCAGATCCTCGGCATGAACCCGGCCGGCACGCAAGCGGCCGGCATGAACGCAACCGGCCGGCACGCAAGCGGCCGGCATGAACACAACCGGCCGGCACGCAAGCGGCCGGCATGAACACAACCGGCCGGCACGCAAGCGGCCGGCATGAACACAACCGGCCGGCACGCAAGCGGCCGGCATGAACACAACCGGCCGGCACGCAAGCGGCCGGCCGGCCGGCACGGAATCGCTTGCGGTCGCCCCCCGCGCCGTGTCAATCTCGTTGCAAATGCCGGAGAAGATCAGCAGCTTCGAGAAATCCCCCTCCCGCGCCGAAGACCGTTCCTGGGCGGTGATCGCGACCATCGGCCGGGTGGTGCGGGTGGCGGACATCCACCCGAGCCACACCCGCGCCGAGGCCGACCGCGCCTGGCGCGAGCAGCAGGTCCGCGCCTATCTCGGCTTCCTCCAGCGCTGCGAGCACCCGGTGCCGCGCTACACGATCCGCGCGATGACCCGCGCCCAGCTCCCGCGCGGCTGGCGCCCGCTGCCCGCCCTCGGCTTCCTCAACGGCCGGATGTTCTGACCCCGCGGCGCCGCCCGGCGCGGCACACGGCACACGGCACACGGCACAAAAAAAGGCAGGCGCGGAAAGGCAGGAGCAGAAACAGGAGCGAAAAGACATTGCCCACCCCCGGGCAAACATGTTCTTGTTCCGTTCATGGATGTCGCCCGCCGCTTCCGCGCCTTGATCGACACGCTGTGCGACGCCGTCGCGCGGCGCGGCGCGGCCGGCGTCTTCGGCCCCGAGAGCGGCGCCCTCACCATCCTGCTCTGGACCCGCTTGCGCCGCTACGCCACATTTTTGATCCGCCTCTGCGATAACCAGGTTTCTGCTCCGCGTCCGCGTCCCACTCGCCACCGCGAGCGCCGGCCGGTGGATCGCGCAAGGCTCGCCTTGCCCCGCCGCGCCGCCTGGCTGCTCGCGCCGGTCCCCGAGGCCGTCGCCGCCGCCGGCCAGCTCCGCGCCCTGCTCGCCGAACCCGAATTGCAGCGCCGCATCGCCGCCGATCCGCGCTTCGGCCGCATCCTCCGCCCGCTCTGCCGCACCCTCGGCCTCAAGCTCCCGGCCGCGCTCCGCCTGCCCCAGCGCCCGCGCAAGCGACGCCCCAAACCCGAAACCACACAAGCCCGCGCCGACGAGGCGGACGCGAAACTGCCGCGCCGCTTCCGCCCGCCCGCCTGGCTGCGCCGGCGCGAGCGCCCGCGCGGCCCGCCGCCCGCCTGACCTGATCCTCCCGCGCCGTCCTCGGGCATCATCCGATCAGGTAACTCCGCCTGACCGGCCGATGCTCTACACTCGCGCCATGGCGCGCGGGCACGGCACGGTCGGGGCGGGCGGCGCGCGGGGTTCGGCCATGCGGGCGCATGACTGAGCCGCCGCCCGCCGGGCGTGTGGGCGGCGGCTCCGGCATTGCCCCGCTGGCGCTGGCCGCCGCCGCCGGACTCGCGGTCTGCGCCGCGCTGGCGCTGCCCTTTCTCGGCGCGCTGACCTGGGCGCTGGTGCTCGCCATCCTGTTCGCCCCGTTGCAGGCGCGGCTTGAGCGGCGCCTCCCCCATCGCGGGCTCGCGGCGGGGCTTGTCGTGCTGGTGGCCATCCTCGTGGTCGGCGCGCCGGCGACGCTGGTCATCGAGCGGCTGGCGAATGCCGCGATCGCGGGGGCCGCCTTCATCCAGGCCCGGCTCGCGTCGCAGGGGCCGCTTCGCCTGCCCGCCCTCGCCTGGCTGCCGGCGGAGCCTGACCTCTCCGGCCTGCTCGGCCGGCTGGTCGCGATGCTCGGCAATGAGGGCGCCGCCCTGCTGCGCGGCTCGGTCGCCCAGCTCATCGAGATCGTCCTCGCCTTCTACATCCTGTTCTACGCGCTGCGCGACCGCGCCGCCGCCCTCGCCGCGCTGCGCCGGCTGCTGCCGCTCGGCGCGGCGGAGGCCGACGAGGTCTTCGCCCGCATCGGCGGCACCGTGCAGGCCATCGTCTACGGCACGGTGATGGTCGCGGCGCTGCAAGGCGCGCTGGCCGGGCTGATGTTCTGGGCGCTCGGCCTCGGCGCGCCGCTGTTCTGGGGCATCGTGATGAGCCTGCTGGCCATCGTCCCGGTGCTCGGCACCTTCGTCGTCTGGATTGCGGATTCCGGAGAATTCGCCCATGGATTCCGATTTTAATTCGCCCACGATTCCGACGTTTATTCGCCCGGGGATTCCGAGATTTATTCGCCCGGGTAGCGGTCTCTGTGGCTGTTGATTTCGTTGCTCTCCTGTTCTCGTTGGGTCAAGCGGTTTTTGGGGTTTGCTTGCGGATCTTGCGCAGGCTTTCGCCGGTGAGTTCGATGCGGTGGGCATTGTGGAGCAGACGGTCGAGAATGGCGTCGGCGTAGGTCGGATCGCCGATCAGCTCATGCCAATGCGCCGGGGGGATCTGGCTGGTGATGATGGTGGCGCGGCGGCCGTAGCGATCCTCGACGATCTCGAGCAGGTCGTGACGGGCGCCGGCGTCGAGTGGAGCAAGGCCGAAGTCGTCGAGGATCAGTAGATTGACGGCACCGAGGGTGCGGATCATCCGGCCGTGACGCCCTTCGGCGCGGGCGACCGCGAGTTCTGCGAAGAGTTTGGGGGCGCGCTGATAGAGCACGGTCCTGTCATCGCGACATGCCTTGTGACCGAGGGCACAGGCCAGCCACGATTTTCCGACCCCTGTCGGCCCGCTCAGGACGAGATTGTCGTGCGCGTCGATCCACTCACCCTGGATCAGCTTCTGGAACAGAGCCCGATCGAGGCCGCGGGCACTCCGGTAATCGACATCCTCGATTGCAGCGTCATGGCGCAGCCTGGCATGGCGCAGCCTTGTGCTCAACCGCTTGTCACGTCGGACGGTGATCTCGCGGTCGAGCAGAAGACCGAGCCATTCGGCGTGACTGAGGCTGGGGGTTTCGGGATTGGCGTGCAGCTCGGTGAACGCGCGGGCCATGCCTGCAAGACCGAGCTGGTGGATCTGATCGAGGGTCGGATGGTTCAGCATGAGGCTTCTCCTTGTCATCAGTGGAAATATCCGCCGCCCCGGATGTTGGGGTGGCGGATCGGGGTGGGATCGGGACTGGCGGTGCCGGCGGCTCGCTCCAGCCGGTTATCGAGGATGGATTTGACCGAGCCGTAGGTCAGGGTGCCGATGGTGAGCGCGCGCTCGGCCGCGGCATCGAGCCGGTCGGCGCCAACACTGCGGGCCAGGCGAAGGATGCCGATGCAGGCGCGGAACCCCTGCTCCGGATGAGGCCGGCGTTCGAGGATCAGGGTGCAGAGTGTCGCGACCGAGGGACCAAGCCGTGCGGCTTCCTGATGGATCCGTGCGATGGTCCAGTCGCCATAACGCCGGTGGCTCGAGGGCATGTGCTCGGCGATCGTCGTGTGTTTGCCGTTACCCGGCCTGCGTGCGTGCACGGCGATCCGTTCGCCACGGAGAAAGATCTCGACCGTGCGCACGGTGAACCGGGCCTCGACCTCGGCGCGGGCGTGCCGGTAGGGGACGGAGTAAAAATGCTTCTCGATCTCGACGTGATAATCGATGCCGACCCGCCGGCGCCGCCATTGCGCCAGCACATAGGGTTCGGCCGGCAGTTCCTTCAGCGCGGGACGATCGAGTGTTTCCAGCAGATGCCGTCTTGTCGCCCCCAGGCGACGGACGACCCGCTCCTCGTTCAGCCAGCGGCAGAATTCAGCGATCGCGGCATTCAGTTCGGCGAGGCCGTAAAATGCCCGGTTGCGCAGCTTGCCCAGCAGCCACCGCTCCGCCAGCAAAACCGCCACCTCGACCTTCGCCTTGTCACGCGGCCGCCGCGGCCGCGCCGGGAGAATGGCCGTGCCGTAATGGCGCGCCATATCGGTGTAGGTCCGGTTGACCTGTGGATCGTAGAGGCAGGCGCGGATGATCGCGACCCTGGCGTTGTCGGGCACCAGCAGCGCCGGCACGCCGCCAATTGCTGCCAGAGTGCGATTATGCGCCTCGATCCAGTCCGGCAGGGTCTGGGTCCAGGTCGCCTCAGCATAGGTGAAGCTCGATGCGCCGAGAACGGCGACGAAGATCTGGGCCGCACGCGTCTCGCCGGTGAGCCGGTCGATCACCACCGGCACCGTGTCGCCGGCATAATCGACGAACAGCTTCTCGCCCGATGCGTGGGTCTGGCGCATCGTCACCGGTAGCCGGGCTTCCCAGCTCCGGTAGAGCTCGCAGAACCGGCTGTAGCGATACCCATCCGGGTGCTCGGCAATATACTCGTCCCACAGGATCGACAGCGTCACGTGCTTGCGCTGCAACTCGCGGCGGATACGCCCCCAGTCCGGCTCATCCACACGTCGATGCCCCGGCCGCTTGCCCACCGCGCCGTCGAACAAGCGCCTTTCCAATGCCGCTTCGGACAGCGCCAGAGCCCCTGGCCCATCGAGCCCGGCCGCCTCCAGTCGCCGCAGCGTCAAGCGCACCGTCGATGCCGCAACCCCGACCCGGATCCCCACCTGGCGGGTCGAAAGCCCCGCCATCCTCAATCTGACAATCTCGCGCACATCGCGCATCGCAATCCGCTCCACTGGCATTCATCCGCTCCCTCGATCAGCCAAAGGGAGGGAACCTGAACCAGCCAGCAGAGACCTCAAGCCAACCCGGCCAACCCCGCCCGCCTGGGCGAATAAAAGTCGGAACAGGTGGGCGAATTAATCTCGGAATAGGTGGGCGAATAATTCCCGGAATCCCGGGCGAGTTAATCTCGGAATCCCGGGCGAATTGAGCCCGGAATCAGCACTGGATTCCCGAAGCCGCCTATCTCGCCCTCGAAGGCCACGAGACGAAGGCGCTGATCCTCGCCCTCTGGGGCGCGCTCGTCGTCGGCGAGATCGACAACGTGGTGCGGCCCATCCTGGTCGGCGACCGGCTGAACCTGCACACCGTGCCGGTCTTCATCGCGATCATCGGCGGGCTCATCGTCCTCGGTCCGCCCGGCTTCATCCTCGGCCCGCTGGCGATGACCACCACCCTCCTCGCCCTCGCCCTGCTGCGCCGCCGCCTCGGCGGGCCGGCGTCATGAGCCCGCACACCGCCGGCGTCTGGCTCGGCTTCTGTCTCTGCGCGGCGCTGGTCGGGCTGGCCGGCCCGGCGCTGTCGCGCAATGGCGACGTGGTCGCCACGCGGCTGAACCTCTCCGGCGGGTGGATCAGCTTCGGCCTGTTCGCCATGTATCTGCTCAACGCCTATGTGCTGTTCCTCCATGGCGCGCGCTGATCCCGCCCCCGCGCCGGCGCCGGCCTGGCACGCGCTCGATGCCGCGGCGGTGGTCGCAGCCCTCGGCGGCGACGCGGCGCGCGGGCTCGACGACGCCGAGGCCGAAGCCCGCCTGCGCCGCCACGGGCCGAACGCGATCGAGGCGGCAAGGCAGCAGGGCCGGCTCGCCCTGCTGCTCGCCCAGTTCACCGACGTCATGGTCCTGCTGCTGATCGGCGCGGCGGCGCTCTCCGCCCTGATCGGCGCGATCGAGGACACGATGGTGATCCTCGCCATCGTCATCCTCGATGCCGCGATCGGCTTCATCCAGGCCGCCCGGGCGCAGGACGCGGTGGCCGGGCTGCGCCGCCTCGCCGCCCCGGGCGCGACGGTGCGGCGGCAGGGGCGGGTGCTGGCGCTGCCGGCCGCATCCCTCGTCCCCGGCGATCTCGTCCTGCTCGAAGCCGGCAACACGGTCCCGGCGGATCTGCGGCTGCTCGACGCGCCGGACCTGCGCATCGGCGAGGCCGCGCTGACCGGGGAATCGGCGCCGGTGCCGAAGCAAACCACCCCGGTTCCCGCCGGAACCATACTGCCCGAGCGCACCTGCATGGCCTACAAGGGCACCGGCGTCTTCAGCGGCCGCGCGACGGGCATCGTGACGGAAACCGGAATGGCCACCGAGCTTGGCCGGATCGCCAGCCTGATCGAGGGCGCCGCCGCCGACGCCACGCCGCTGCAACGCCATCTCGCCCAGTTCGGCCGGCAGATCGCCGCGGCGGCGCTGGCGATCTGCGGCCTGATCCTCGCCACCGGGCTGCTGCGCGGCGAGGCGCCGCTGCCGATGCTGCTGACCGCGCTCAGCCTCGCGGTGGCGGCGATTCCCGAGGCGATGCCCGCCGTTGTCACCGTGCTGCTGGCCGGCGGTGCCGCGCGGATGGCGCGGGCGCGGGCGCTGATCCGCCGCCTGCCCGCCGTCGAGACGCTCGGCGCCGTCACCACCATCTGCGCCGACAAGACCGGCACGCTGACGCTGAACCAGATGCGGATGACGTCTGCCTGGCGCCCCGGCGACCCCGACGCGACGGCGCTGCTCCGCGCCCTGGTATTGTGCAACGACGCCACCGCCGATGCCGCCGGCGAGCCGCAGGGCGACCCGACCGAAACCGCCTTCTGGCACGCGGCGCGCGCGGCCGGGCTCGATCCGGCCGCCGAGCGCGCCCGCCACGCGCGATGCGCCGAACGGCCCTTCACCGCCGAGCGGCGGCGCATGACCACGCTGCACCGCGAGGACGGCGCGCTGGTCAGCTACACAAAGGGCGCGCCCGAGGCCGTGATCCCGCTCTGCACGGAAATGGACGGCCCCGCCGGCGCAGCACCGACCGATCATGCGGCCCTCATGCGCGCCGCCGCCGCCATGGCCGCCGATGGCCTGCGCGTGCTCGCCGTCGCCCGCGGGCGGCACAAGCCGGGCGCAGCGGATATCCTCCCCGAGGCGGCACTGGAAAGCGGGCTCGAATGCCTCGGCCTCGCCGGCCTGATGGACCCGCCACGCCCCGAGGCCGCCGCCGCGGTCGCGACCTGCATCGCGGCGGGCATCCGCCCGGTGATGATCACCGGCGATCACCCGCTCACGGCCATCGCCATCGCCCGCTCGATCGGCATTCTCGACGATGCCGCGGACACGGCGGCGGCGGTGATGACGGGCGCCGCGCTGCAGGCGCTCGACGAGCCGGACCTGCGGCGGCGGGTGCGGGAAGTCGCGGTCTTCGCCCGGGTCGATCCGGCGCAGAAAATCCGCATCGTCACCGCGCTGCAAGCCTGTGGCGAGGTGGTGGCGATGACCGGCGACGGGGTGAACGACGCGCCGGCGCTGGCTCAGGCGGATATCGGCGTGGCGATGGGCCGCGGCGGCACCGATGTCGCCCGCGAGGCGGCGAGCCTCGTGCTGCTGGACGACGATTTCGCGACCATCGTCGCCGCCGTGCGCGAGGGGCGGCGGATCTATGACAATATCCGCAAATTCGTGCGCTTCATCGTCGCCTGCAACACGGCGGAGATCCTGACGATCTTCCTCGCCCCGTTCTTCGGTCTGCCAATGCCGCTGCGGCCGATCCAGATCTTGTGGATCAACCTCGTGACCGATGGTCTGCCCGGACTCGCCCTCGTCACCGAGCCGGCCGCACCCGACATCATGACCCGCCCGCCGCGGCCGCCGCGCGCACGGCTGCTCGCCGGCGGCATGGCCGTGGAGGTGCTGTGGTCCGGGCTGCTGATGGCGGCCATCACGCTGCTGACCGAGGCCGCCGCCCGCCGGATGCAGGACGCGCACTGGCAGACGATGGTCTTCGCCGTGCTGACCTTCGTGCAGCTCTGGCAGCTGATGGCGGTCCGCGCCGCGCATGCACCCCCGTTCCATGCCGATCTCGGCGCGAACCCGCCACTATTGGGCGCGGCGCTGCTCACCGTGGCCTTGCAACTCGCGGTAATCTACACGCCCGGGATCAACCGCGCCTTCGGCGCCGCCCCGCTGCGCCCCGGCGAACTCGCCGTGACGATCGCCGCCTCAAGCGTGATCTTCATCGCCCTCGAACTGGTCAAATGGGCACGCCGCATCTTGACCTGAAGGCCGGAGATCGCCTCTCCTGCATCCCGCATTTGAGATCTGCATCGCCGGGAGGGCGACACGACGATGACCACACTCGAAAGGCACCTGCCCACCCCGATCCCCGCCATCCATCCGCTGGCGGAATATCTGGCCGATGGCGAGCGGAAGGCGTTCTACACCGCCATGAAGACCGCGCTGCAGGTGCCATGGATGGGGGTGGTGACGATGGCCTACGCCCATTACCCGCATTTCTTCCGCCATCTGTGGCAGGGGATCGAGCCGATCGTGACCAGTGCAGGCTTTGTCGGCGAATGCCGCGAGCTGCGCGCGCTGGCCGAGGGGGAGGCCGCGCGCCTTGCGCCGGCCGGGCTGCGCGGAACGCTGGACGCCGCCGGCTACGCGCCGGCGGAAATCGCCTCCATCCGCGACATGATCGAGATCTTTTCCCACGGCAACTACCCCTATCTGCTGATCGCCACACTGGTGCGGCTGCTGCTGGAAGGCGGCGCGATGGCGCCTGACGCGGCGGTTGACGCGGTGCCCTTCACCGGCCGCCACGCGCCGGATGTCGCCTGCCCGTTCGTGCTGATGGAGGCGCATCATGCCGAACCGACGACAAGGGCTGTGTATGAGGATGTGAAGGCGACGCTCGGCCTGCCCTTCGTCAACACCGACTACCGGGCCCTGGCGCGCTGGCCGAGCTATTTCGCCGCCGCCTGGGGCGGGATCAGGCCGCTGGTCGCGACGCCGGCCTATGAGGCGGCCTGCCGCCGGGTGCATGACGACGCTCTGGCGCGGGTCCGCCATCGCGTGCCCAATCCGGCGGGGCTGGATGCCGAAGGGTTGCGCGCGGCGGCGCTGCGGGATGCACCACTCGACGAAATGCAGGCGGTGGCCCGGCTGTTCCAGTGGCTCCTGCCCGGCCTCGTGCTGAATGTCGCTCTGTTCGACCTGCAACTGCGATAGACAGCCCCTACCCGGCAACGCCGCGCAGGCGCCAGGCCAGCGTGCCGATCCGGTCCTGGCCGAAAAAGGGCTCGCCGTGCCAGACCATGGTTGGCACGCCCCAGTGGCCGGCGGCGCGCAGATCCCGGTCGTTCCGCGCCAGCACCGCCTCATACCCGTCGGGATCGGCGGCGATCGCCGCATCAAGCGCCGCAAGGTCGAGCCCCGCGCGGGCGGCGGCGCGGGCGAGATGCTCGCCGGTATCCCAGCCATCGACCTGGCCATCCCAGAGCAGGCGGGACACTTCAAGGCAAAAGGCAACGCCGCGTCCGCGCTGCGACCCCGCAACCCCGAGGCGGCCCAGCCGGCGCGCCAGCGGCTGCGCCGCCGCGATGGCGAGCGTCGTCGGGTCCTGCGCGACCGGATCTGGCACGGGGCGGCGGAACGGCATGCCGTGCGCCGCCGCCTCGCGCGCGCTGTCACGCAGGAAATAGGGACGCGCGAGGGGGTTCATGGTCCGGAAGTACTCCGGGTTGCGCAAGGCGGCCGGATGCACGATCCGCATCTCCAGCGCGACGCCATGCGCTTCCGACAAAGCGATGAGGCGCGGCAGCGCGATGTAGCAATACGGGCTGCGGAACGACCAGAACACCAAGACCGGATCACTCATTTTCGCCCCCTACGGTTCCTGGACCAGACAGTCGCTGGACTGCCGCCCGGCGAAATTCAACGTCACCGGCGCCCAGCGGGAAGACCGGAAGCAGCGCGGATGGCGCAACAAATTTTTCCGTCGAGCCTGGTTTGAATACCATTGTTTGCGGTGACCGGAAACCGCATCGGAAATTGATACGATCACCTATTGACCAAGAATATCTTTCTGAATATCGTATTCATGAATTGTATTACTCTATTTTATGTCTCGATAAGGTTAATAATTTATGTCGCCTTCTAATTTTTTATCCAACCCCAAAAAAGTATCAGCGATTTGTATCGGCGCGGGGCCGGCGGGTTTGACTGCCGCGTATCTGCTCAGCCGCAACGGCATGACCGTGACCGTGCTGGAACAGGATCCGGTTTATGTCGGCGGCATTTCCCGCACCGAGACCTACAAGGGCTTCGCGTTCGATATCGGCGGGCATCGCTTCTTCTCGAAATCCGAGGAAATCGAGGCGCTGTGGGACGAGATTCTCGACGAAGGATTTCTTGTCCGCCCGCGGAAATCACGGATCTATTACCGCCAGAAGCTGTTCGACTATCCGCTGCGGGCGATGGACGCGCTGCTGAAACTCGGCGTGTTCGAGGCGGTGCGGTGCGTTCTGTCCTATGCGAAGGCGCGGCTCTTTCCGATCGCCAACCCCACCAATTTCGAAGACTGGGTAACCAACAAGTTCGGCAAGCGGCTGTTCCGGATCTTTTTCCGTACCTACACGGAAAAGGTCTGGGGCATGGCCTGCAACAAGATTTCGGCGGACTGGGCGGCGCAGCGGATCAAGGGATTGTCGCTGTCGCAGGCGATCAAGCACGCGCTCATCCCGCAATCGGGCAAAAAGCCGCGTGAGCAGGTCATCAAGACCCTGATCGACAGTTTCCGCTATCCGCGGCGCGGCCCCGGAATGCTCTGGGAGGCGGCGGCCGCCAAGATCGAACGCCAGGGCGGCGAAATCCGCAAAGGCCTGAAGGTTGTCACCATCACGCCGGAAGACGACGCGTCATGGACGGTCGTCGCCGAGGATCAGGCCGGCGCTCGTCACGCGTTTCATGCGACCCATGTGATTTCGACGATGCCCATGCGTGAGTTGTGCCATGCGATCCAGCCGCGGCTGGACGGCGACACGCTGGCGGCGGCGGACGCGCTCAAATATCGCGATTTTCTCACCGTCGCGCTGATCCTCAAGGACCGGTCGCTCTTCGACGATAACTGGATCTACATCCACGATCCGAGCGTCAAGGTCGGGCGAATCCAGAATTTCAAGTCATGGTCACCGGAAATGGTTCCCGACCCGACGCTGAATTGTTACGGGCTGGAGTATTTCTGTTTCGAGGGCGATGGTCTCTGGGCTTCGGCTGACGAGGCGCTGGTCGAACTCGCCACCAGCGAACTCGTCAGGCTCGGCCTTGCGACACGGGACGATATTCTCGAAGGGACCGTCGTTCGCCAGAGAAAGGCCTATCCGGTCTATGACGACCACTACCAGAAACATATCGATACGATCAGGACGGACCTTGAGGCGACCTGCCCGAACCTGCACCTGATCGGCCGAAACGGCATGCATAAATACAACAATCAGGACCATGCGATGATGACGGCCATATTGGCCGCCGAAAACATCCTGGCGGGAAAGCAGGTCTATGATCTCTGGAAGGTCAACCAGGACGCGGAATACCACGAGGAGGGGACAACATCGTCGTCCCGGAATTATCACCGCGCCTACCGCCAGGTGACCGAAACCTCGCCGCTCGTGCCGATGGCCAGTTCCGACTGAGTTCCATGCTGCCAGAGGCGGGCTGACGATAGGGCATCATCCGATCAGATGAATTCATCTGATCGGACAAGGATGCCGTGATTGCCGATATCGCGGAGCGCCGCATCCGACCCCGAAGGATCGGAGACCTCGCTATGCCGATATCGCGGTCCAGTCCACACCGCTCTCGAAACCTGAAGCGGCACGATAGATCGATCGCTCGTCATATAGCCGGCCGATCAGCATCATCCCGACCGGAAGTCCGTCCACCTTGCCGCAAGGAATGCTCATGGCCGGATGATGCGTGCAGTCGAACGGACAGGTGTTGGGCAGCATCTCGAAGCCCCGCTGCAGGATCTCGGTGACCGGGGCATCGGCATCCGGCAACGGTGGCGCGACCATGGGGACGGTCGGCATCAGCAGGAGGTCGAAGCGCTGCAAGGCGGCGTCGTAGGCGGCGCGCAGGCGGCGGACGAGGTTCTGCCCCTTCGCGTAGTAGCGGCCGCCATGGGTCCTGGTCATGTAATGGCCGAGGAGCATGGTGTTCTTCAGCGTGTCCGACAACTCGTCCGCCCGGTCGCGCCACACGGCGTGGCGGTCCATCAGCGAGGTCAGGTAGAGGCCCTGCCAGTTGAAGCCGAACCCGTTGCCATGCATCATCTGCATCGTCGCCCCCTCGGCGGCCACGGCGAGCCAGATCGCCGGCCCGACCGTGTGCATCGGGATCGAGACGGTTTCGACCTCGGCACCCATCGCCCTGTAGCGCTCGGCGGCGGCGCGGACGAGGGTATCGCTCGCGGCTTCGGACTGCGGATGGCCGAACCCTTCCTGGACAACGCCGATCCGCATGCCCTTCACGCCCAGGCCGAGCGCCTCGACATGAGCGTATGCCCGATCGCCACCGTATTGACGCGGGTCCAGCCCATCGGGGCCGGCAAGGACATCGAGCAGGCGGGCGTTGTCCTCGACCGTCGCGGTGATCGGCCCGGTGTGATCGAGGGTGAGTTCGATCGGCATGATGCCGGTATAGGGCACGAGCCCGTGAGTCGGCTTCATGCCGTAGGTGCCGCAGAAGGCCGAGGGCATGCGGATCGATCCGCCCTGGTCGCCGCCGAGCGCCATATCCACCTCACCCGACGCCACGAGTGCGGCGCTGCCCGAAGACGAGCCGCCGGCCGAGTGCCCGTGCCGGTGCGGATTGTGCACCGGGCCGCTCGAACTGGTATGGCTGCCACCCGAGAAGCAGAAATATTCGCAGACCGATTTGCCGACGATGGTGCCGCCGGCATCGAGGATGCGGGTGACGACCGTCGCGTCGACTTCAGGCATGTAGCCGTCCAGGGTCGAGGCGCCGTTGGACATCGGCAGACCGGCGACACAGACATTGTCCTTGATCACGACGGTCTTGCCCTTGAGTGGGCCGGTGGCGGCGCCCTCGATCACGGACTTGATCGCCCACGCACCGAGCCGGTTCTCCTCCGGGGCGACGCGCTGGCCGGGCAGCCGTGGATAACGGACCTCGGGCAGTTCGTCCTGCATGCGGTCGACGAGTTGCAGGGCGGCGATGCTCGAGGCAATCGCTTCATGGTGTCCGGCGAGATCGGTCTCGTCGAAACTCATGCCCAGTTCGGCCGCCACATCACGCAGAGTCGCGAGCGACGGAACCTTGACGGTATGAAGTGTCATTCAGTCCTCCCCAAAAACAGGCCAGTCGTGAACCAGACAGCCGGCCGCCCGATCCGGGCGGGCCGGAACACGCTTCAGAGTGCGAGATATTCCTTCATGATCTCGCTGTCGGCGATATCGTCGCGATTGCCTTCGGCGACGATGCGCCCCTTCTCGAGAATGATGCAATGAGAGGTGAGCGAGAACACCATCGGGACGTTCTGCTCGACGATCACGATCGTCATCTTTTCCCTGCGATTGATTTCCGCGAGGATTTTCGCGATCTGCTGGACGAGGATCGGCATGATGCCGTCGGACGGTTCGTCGAGCAGGAGAACCTTCGGATGGCTCATCAGACTGCGGCCGATCGCGAGCATCTGCTGCTCGCCGCCGCTCATCGAACCCGCAAGCTGCTTCAGGCGTTCGCCGAGCCGCGGGAAATAGCCGATCACCTCGTCAAGCCGGCTCACCTTCTGCCCGCCGCCGGCAATCCGCCCCATTTCGAGGTTTTCCCAGACCGTGAGCTTTGGGAAGATGCCACGCCCCTGAACGATGGTCGCGATGCCGCGCCGGGAGCGGAGATGCATCGGCAGATGGGTGATATCTTCCCCGTCGAGCACGACACGCCCGGAACGCGCGGGCAGCGATCCGTTCAGGCCGCGGATCAGGGTCGTCTTGCCCATGCCGTTGCGGCCGAGAAGGCCGACGATCTCGCCGGTCTCGACCTTGAAGTCGATGCCATGGATGACCTCGATCGGCCCGTAGCCGACATGCAGGCCGGTCGCGCTCAGCATTCCCACTCTCCGCCCAGATAGACATTGCGCACATCGTCGTTCTCGCTGACAGCGGCGAAATCGCCCTCCATGAGAACCCGGCCGAGATGCAGCACGGTGACCGGCGCGCCGAGGTCGCGGATGAAGTTGATGTCGTGCTCGATGATGACGATCGCGATGCCGAATTCGGCGGCGAGCGTCTTGATGAGCGCCGCGGTCGCGTGCGTTTCCTCCGCGCTCATCCCCGCCGTCGGCTCGTCGAGCAGGAGCAGCTCGGCACGATTGGCCAGCAGCATGCCGATCTCGAGCCATTGGCGCTGCCCGTGGGAAAGGGTGAGCGCCGGCTTCGATGCAAACGCCTCCAGCCTGGTCAGTTGCAGCACCTCGCCCATGCGGGCGCGCCGGTCTGCGCCTTCCGCGTGCTTGCCGATCGAGGCAAGCTCGATATTTTCAGCGACCGTCAGGTTGTCGAACACCGAGGGTGTCTGGAACTTGCGGCCGATGCCGAGCCGGGCCCGCCCTGGAACGCTCATGGGAGTGATGTCGCGCCCCTTGAACGCGATGCGCCCCGATGTCGGCACGACATGGCCGGAAATCATGCTGATGAAGGTCGTCTTGCCGGCGCCGTTCGGCCCGATGATGCAGCGCACGTCGCCACTGCCGAGGGTGAAATCGACATCCTCATTCGCCACCAGGCCGCGGAAATGCTTGGTCAGTTTCGAGATCCTGAGAAACTCAGCCATGGGCGTCATCCTTGCGCGCGACAAGGCGGCCGAGCGCGCCGGCGATGCCGCCCTTGAAGGCGATGATCACGGCGACGAAGATTCCGCCGAGAATCAGCTGCCAGAATACCGGCGACAAACCATCGAGATAGTTCGAAAGCGCCGCCACGCCGAGGCCGCCGAGCAGCGCGCCGAGCAGCGACTGCCTGCCGCCGATCGCAACCCAGATCACCACCTCCGTCGAAAACGCGACGCTGGCGAGCGAAGGGGACACGAATTCGGCATGCGCCCCGTACAGGGCGCCGGCAAAACACGCGACCGCGCCCGAGATGGTGAAGGCGATGGTCTTGTACCACGAAGTGTCGAAGCCGAGCGAAAGCGTGCGGCCCTCGTTCTCGCGAATGCCGACCAGCACCTTGCCGAAATCGCTGCGGGTGAGGCGCCGCAATCCGGCATAGATCGCGACCGTCACCGGCAGAACCAGATAGTAGATCGCGCGGTCATGCGCGAGAGACACGCGGCCGAGCGGGCCAAGCGCGAGGTCCATCCGCGGGATGTACATCCCGTTGAATCCGCCGGTGAGCGAGGACTGGCTGATGGCGATCTGCTGGACCATGATCGACAATGCGAGGGTGATCAGGACGAAATAGATATCCCGCACGCCGGCGCTGAACAGGAAATAGCCAACCAGGAACGCAAGGCCGGCGCCGACGACGATTGCCGCCAGCAGACCGAGATATCCATCGCCGGCGCCGAAGCCGGCCTTCATGGCGAGGCCCATCGCATAGGCGCCGAGGGCGAAGAACGCCGCCTGGCCGAAGCTGAGGATGCCCGCATAGCCCCAGAGCATGCCGAGCGACATCGCGAGAACGCCATAGATCAGATATTGCGGCAGGACATAAATGACGTAGCCGCCCATCATGAGGGGCAGCAGTGCGAGGACGGCGAATACCACGATCGCCGCAGCCGATTCCGAGCGCAGGCTGATTCGCGGCATCGGCGGGACCGGTCGGGTGTTTGACATCGCGTTGCTCATTTTTCCTTGAACACTCCGGTGGGACGGAACCGCAGCACGACGATGGCAAGCGCGAAGACGATGGTCTGCGCGATGACCTGGCTGGAGAAGGCACCGAAGATGGTCTGCGAGCCGCCGATCAGGAAGCTGCCGGCCAGCGTGCCGCCGAGCAGTTGGCCGATGCCGCCGACGATCACGACGAAAAACGAGCGGACGAGATAGATGTTGCCGATCGTCGGATCGATGCTCAGGATCGGGGACATCAACGCGCCCGCAAGCCCCGCAAGCATCGCGCCGGCGACGAAGACGATCTTGTAGGTCGCCGCGACATTGAGGCCGAGCAGGCCGGCAACCTCGCGATTCTGGGTCAGGGCGCGGATCTTGATGCCGTAAGACGTCTTGTAGAAGACGAGGCCGATGGCGCCGAGCAGGGCCGCGCTGAGCAGCGCGACGAGAGCTTCGTATTCGGGAATATGGAAGCCGAGAAAGGCGATGGCGCTGGGCAGCGGCGTGGGGATGGTGCGGATATCGCTGCCGAAGGCGATCTTGATCAGCTCGGTCAGGATCAGGAAAAGCCCCCAGGTGAGCAGAAGCGTCTCGAACGGCTTGTCGTAGAAATGGCGGATCAGCGCGTGCTCGACGATCAGGCCGACGAGCCCGACGCCGGCGACCGCGACGAGAACAGCGAGGCCGAAAGGCAGCCCCGCCGAGAGGCAAGCCCAGGTGAAATAAGCCCCGAGCGTGATCATCGCGCCATGGGCCATGTTGATCACCCCGATCAATCCGAAGACGACGGCAAGGCCGAGCGCGGCAAGGGCGTAGACGAAGGTGATGAGCGTGCCCTGGATGGCGAGGGACAGGATGGCGTGAAACACCGTTTCGTGGGTCATGATCGATACATTGCGGTCGGAGCCTCGTCTTGTTCCAGCCTCAGGGCGAGCACGCCGGCGCGCCGGGACCGGATTGCAGGAAATCCTTGCCGTGCGGGCAGGCTGGCGAAGCGCCCGCCTGCCCGCACGCTCGGGATCAGTTCAGCGGCAGATGGGCGCAACTGGCGGTCGCGGGTGTCACGTCCGGGAAGTATTGCACCTGCTCGAACATGTCCCCGGTTCCGGTCCAGTGGTCGCGGACACGCATGAGGTAGGAGGGCAGGATCGCCTGGTTATCGATCGCCCGCATCGTGACGCTGCCTTGCGGCGCCTTGTCGAAGGTCAGGCCGGCAAGTCCCTGGCGCAGGCCATCGGTCGAGACCTTGCCGGTTTTGGCGATCGCCATCGCCGCCATGTGGCCGGCATTGTACATCGCGACGCCGACCGTATCCATCAGCGCGTTCTGCCCGAATTTCGCGCGGAACTTCTTGAGGAAGGCGTCGTTGTTCGCCTGCTTGATCGACATGAAATAGTCGAAGCTGACATAGGTGCCGGCCGAGGCTTCGGGGCCGAGCGCGCTGGTCACGACTTCCTCGTCATCCACCGTCCAGAGGGTGAAATCCTTTTTCATGCCGGCGGAGACGAACTGCTTGCGGAAATTGATGGTGTCGCTGCCGGTGAGGGAGAGGAAAATCACGTTCGCGCCGGAATTGCGGATCTTGGAGAGCACCGAGTCGTATTGCGGCGTATTGAACGGGATGTAGATTTCCTCGACGACTTCGCCGCCCAGCTCGACCAGGCGCTTCTTCGTCACGGCGTTGGTCACCCGCGGCCAGACATAGTCCGAACCGACCATGAAGAATTTCTTGCCGTGGTTCTTCATCATGTAGGGCAGATGCGGCCAGACCTGCTGGCTCGGCACCGGGCCGAACATGAAGATGTTCGGGTTGCAGACGCCAGGGAAATATTTCTGCTGCTGGCCTTCATAGAAGGTGGGGTAGAGCAGCACCTTGTTCCCCGCGGTGACAACGGGGCCCGCAGCGTTGCGCTCGGCGCTCGAGAATGTGCCGGCCAGAAAGTCGACGCCCTCCTCGCGGATCAGCCGGTTGGCCTGCTCGGCGACGATGCGCGGCTCGGTCTTGGAATCCGCCATGATGATTTCGAATTTGCGGCCGAGCACGCCGCCGGCAGCATTGATTTCATCGACCGCGAGTTTGAACCCCTCGGAATGCGCCTTGCCATAGACCGTCCATGCGCCGGTGAGAGGCGAGATCACGCCCACCTTGATCGGTGCCGCGGCATAGGCGCTGCGGATGACCGCCGGCGCGCCAAGGGCGGAGGCCGCGCCAAGGCTGCCCAACAGAACAGAGCGGCGGTTCACGCCGTTAGCGGAATTCGGCTTTTCACTCATGTTATCCTCCTTGGGGTTAGGGGCTGGCGTATCCCGTTGGTTTTTATCGTTGGACGCGGGTGCTCAGTACCATCCACGCGGCACGTCGGCACCGAGCATTTCATCGTAGACATCCGTCCGCCGATCGCGGAGGACCTGGTTGAAATCGTTCCAGTTCCGGCCGCGGCGGGCATCCTGGAGATTCACATCCGCGTAGATGATCTCCTGCCGTGTCCGGCTGGCGGGCCCTGCGACCGGCCATCCGGTGTAGCTGACGATCAGGCTCTGGCCCTCGAATGGCTGATCGCGTTCGGTGCCGACCCGGTCAGCCGCGGCGATGAACAGCGAATTCGAATGTGCAGCGGCCATGACGAGAATGTTCGCCATCGCCTCGCGCCCCTCGGCCTGGCCGGGGATCGGCACCCAGTTCGTCGGCACGCAGACGATGTCGGCGCCGGCGAGCGCGTTCAGCCGATAGGTTTCGGGAAACCAGCCATCGTAGCAGATCGCCATGCCAATGCGGCCGATCGGCGTGTGGAAGACCGGAAATCCGAGATTTCCGGGTTCGAAATAAAGGGTTTCCTCGTTCCAGAGATGCACCTTCCGGAATGTCCCGATATAGCCTGAAGGTCCGATCAGCACCGCCGCGTTATAGAGGCTGTCGCCATCACGCTCGGCGATTCCGGCGGCGATGTAGACATCGTGGGACGACGCGGCGGCCTCCCAGCGGCGGACGGTCGGCCCGTCGGGGATCGGCTCCGCCAGGGAGAATGCTTCCCCCCGGCTCCTGAACACATAGCCCGAATTGCAAAGCTCCGGCAGCACGAGCAGTTTCGCGCCATTTGCCGCCGCCTGTTCGATCAATCCGAGACTGACGTCGAGATTGGCGTCCTTCTCGCCGACATGCGGCTCCATCTGGAGGCACGCCACCCGCACCATGTTGCGGCTCCCGGACTGCTCGGCCATCAGACAGCACTCCCCAAAAAAAATAGCCCTCGGCCTGCCCCCATGACGTGACGGGAGCGGGACGAGGGCGGACTTGCCCTTGATATGGTGGCAAGCAACCCTGCTCGCCGGTCCCCGGCATATCTTGACGGGGCCCAAGCATGTTGTTCCGCTCATGCGCGCGCTGTCAACATGAATTTTAGAGCACTTTCCGATCCATCCGGATCGGATGACGCTCTAGCCGAGCGGGCGGGTTTGAAGCTGCGACGGGGTGCCGAAACGCGCTGGCATCTTGCCGCGGCGCGGGTCAGGGCGCGTTGCGGATGCCTTCGAGCAGTTCCTCTGCACGGGTCACCGCATCGGCGATCGACGCCATCGAGACCCGCTTCTTCATGGCCTGGCGGCGAAGCAGGGTATAGGCCTCGTTTTCGGAAATGGATTCCTTCGCCATGATGATCCGGGTGGCCTTGGCGATGAGGCGCTGCGATTTCATGGTTTCCTCGAGCTTGGCCACTTTCGACGACAGCTTCGCCTCGTAGGATTGCAGGGACCGCGCGAGGACGAGGTTGGTCAGGATACCGATCGGCCGGATCGGTTTCATGATCACCGCATGGGCGCGGGCATCCATCAGCGCCCGCAAGGTCAGCGGGCTCTCCGCATTGACGACGGCAATCCGGGTCAGGCTCGTGTCGTCGTAGCTGAAGCCGCGCTGCGTCGCCGACTCGTGTTCGACGAGGAAGAAGACGACATCGGCGCGTTCGCTCGCCTTCGCCGCTGCCGGCCAGACATGGCTGACATCGCAGCCAATCCGCCGGAGTTGGCGCACCAGCTCGTCGCCATCCCCATCATGCGGGTGAGCGATGAGAACCCGCAGGTCACGCAGTTCGCGAAGGATCCGCAGGTCCATCATGCGGAGATATCCTGAACGCCAGGCCGCCCCGGGGCGCTTGGGGCGAAGCCGCCTTGATCGTAATCGTGGCTGACGAGGTAGGGATCGGGTTTGACCGGCTCGGTCTCCTCGTGAACGATCCTGAAGGTGCAATCCGCCGTGGCGATTCCGATGCGCGGGGTGACATAGGCGTGATTGTTGTCAGGGTCGATCGTTACCACCCCCTGGGGGGCGTGAAACTCGGCGCCGAGCGCTTCGCGGGCGAGCACCTGCGGGGTAGTGGTGCCGCAGGCCGCAAGGGCCTGCGCGAAAAGATGCACCTGGCAATAAGCCGCTTCCGCATACATGCTGATCGGGCAACCCTCGCCGAACTTCGCGCGAAACCGCTCGCTGAACTGCCGGTTGGCCGGCGTTGCCACCGTGGAGAAATACGGGGCCGCCGTGATGTGTCCAGCGGCCCGCTCGCCGCCGATCTCGGCGAGTTCGCCCTCCGCCATGGTCAGGCTGGCGATCGGGATGCCGGCGGCGAACAGCTTCGTCTCGGCATATTGGCGATAGAACGCAATGCCGGCTTCGCCGACAAGCGTGGAGAAAATCGCATCCGGCCGGATGCGGCAGAGCCGGTCGAGGGTTGCATCGAAGGTGCGATCCGCGAGCACCAGCGGGAAATATTCCTCGCCGACGATCTCGCCCTGCGCCGCATCGACCAGTTCCTTCATCACCCGATTGGATTCGCGCGGATAGATGTAGTCGGAGCCGATCAGGAAAATCCGCGATCCGTGCCGCCCGGCAAGATACCTGGCAAGCTGGATGCTGTTCTGGTTCGGAACCGCGCCCGTATAGATGACGTTCGGCGAGTATTCGAAACCTTCATAGAGCGAGGGATACCATAAAAGGCCGTTCCAGCGCTCGATCGAGGGCAGCACCGCCTTGCGTTCGGCGGAGGTCGAACAGCCGAAAATGATCTGCACGCCGTCGTCGATGAGCAGGCGCTCGGCAAGCTCGCGATAGGCCGCCGGGTTCGAGCCCGGATCATAGGCGATGGGCTCGACGGGACGCCCGAGAATTCCTCCGGCCGCATTGACCTCCTCGATGGCCAGCGCGGTGCCGAAGAAATGCTCGGATTGGGGAATCCGCATCACGCCCGAGCGTGAAAACAGGATTCCAACCCGCCATGCATCGCGATTATTGGCGAGCGTATCGTTCTGCAAGCAAACCTCTTCGATCCTGAACGGACAAGACTGTCCAGCCGCGATAGTGCCGACGCCGATCTTGCGATGCAAGCGGACATCACGGGTCGGTCGGCCCGCCCCTCTCGGACAACGCGGCGTCGCCGCGCGCGGGGACTTTACTCGACGATGTAGCCGAGCCCCGGCCGGGTCCGAATGTGGTTGTCGGCGAAGGCGCCGAGTTTCTGGCGGATATTGCGGATATAGATGCGGATATAGGTGCGGTCGGACTCGTGCACCCCGCCCCAGCCGGCGCGCAGGATGTCGTCATGCGTCACCAGCTTGCCGCGATGCCGCACCAGGGCTGTGAGAATCCGGAATTCGGTTTTCGTGAAATGAATTTCCGCGCCATCGAGGCTGACGCTGCGGGCCGCCTCGTCGATCCGCAGCCCGTCGAAGACGATCAGCTCGGTCGGCACGCCCTGGCCGGTCGCGATCAGGCGGAAGGCGTTGCGGATGCGCGCGAGCAGTTCGCCGAGGCCGAAGGGTTTCTCGACATAGTCGTTCGCGCCCGCGTCGAACGCCGCGATCTTCTGCGCCTCCTGGTCCCGCGCGGAGAGCACGATCACCGGCACCTCGGAGAATTCGCGCAGCTTCACGATCACGTCCTGCCCATCGAGATCGGGCAGGCCGAGATCGAGCAGGATCACGTCCGGCACCAGCGTCGCCGCCAGCCGCAACGCCTCCGCCCCCCGATCCGCCCGCAGCACGAGATATCCCGCCGCTTCCAGCGCCGGCTTGAGGAAGCGGTGGATCTGCGGCTCGTCATCCACCACCAGCACGCGGCCCGTCTCGATCCGTTTCGCCTCGGTCATGGCTGTTTCAGCTCCACGCGGATGATCGTCCCCGGCAGCCCGTCCGCCGGCAGGTCGCGCCGCGGGCTTTCGGCGGCGATCGTCCCGCCCATCGCCTCGACGAAGGCCCGCGCGATCGCGAGCCCGAGCCCGGTGCCCGGCGCCACCCGGTCGCCGCGGACCACCCGGAAGAAACTGTCGAACACATGCGGCAGGTCCTCGGGCGGAATCCCCACCCCCTCATCGGCGACAGACAGCACGACGACCTCCCCCGCGCGCCGCGCGAACACCGAGATCGCCCCGCCCTCGGGCCCGTATTTCACCGCGTTCTCCAGCAGATTGACCAGCACCTGTTCGAGCAGCGCCGGGTCGGCGCGCACCGTGGCCGCGTCCTCGGGGATGTTGACCGCGGTGTGGAACGCCTCGCTCACCCGTGCGACCGCGAGTTCCACCACCGGCGCGAGATCCACCCTCTCGTGCCGGGCGACGATCTCGCCGGTCTCGATCCGCGCCATCCCGGTGATATTGGCGAGAAACCGCGTCATCCGCCCGACATCCTGGACGATGCTGGCCAGCAGGTCGCGCCTTGTCGCCTCCGGCAGGTCGTCATCCGATTCCGCCAGCGTTTCGGCCGCGCCGCGGATCGCGGTCAGCGGCGTGCGCAGGTCGTGCGAGAGCGAGGAGAGCAGCGCCGTGCGCAGGCGCTGCGTCGATTCATGCGCCCGCGCCTCGGCCGCGCTGGTGGCGAGCCGGAGCCGTTCGGCGGCCAGCGCGGCCTGGTCGGCGAGCGCGCCGAGCGTCTGGATCACCGGCTCGGCCGGCGGGGTTTCCGGCCGCACGCCGAGCACGCCGATCGCCCCCGCCTCGGTCGCCAGCGGCTGGAACCGCCAGGCCGATGCGGGCAGCGTCGTCGTGCCCAAGCCGGTGGCGACACGGTTGCGCCAGGCGAATTCCGCCGCCGCCACCGCCGTCTCGTCGAACCCGCTGGCCGGGGGCAGCCGGCCCGCCCGGGCGATGAGCAGCGCCGCCTCGCCGGCCAGCGCCCGCGCCTCCGCCTCCACCACCGCGGCGAGCCCCGCCTCGTCCGAAACCTGCGCCAGCGCGCGGCCGAACAGCGTGATCCGCCGCAGCGCCTCGATCCGCGTGCGCGCCGCCTCGGCTTCCGCCCGCACCCGCCCGGCCAGCGAGCCGGTGAGCACGCCAACGACGAGAAAGGCGAAGAGCGCGGTCACGTCGCGGGGATTGGTGACCGAAAACGTGTAGATCGGCGGGAGAAAGAAGAAATTCCACAGCACGAAGCCGGTCAGCGCCGCGAAGATGCCGACGCTGCGGCCATACAGGCTCGCCATGCCGACGACGATCGCCGTGAAGACATAGCCCATCGCCTCGGCCGGCAGCAGGAAGCGCAAGGCGAACCCGACGATGGTCGTCGCGATCATGATACCGAGGCTGAGGCCGAAGGGCATCAGCCTCGGCGGGGGCGCGCGATGCGGCGGCGCCGGCCGGCTTGCCGCGGGATCGGGGACGACATGCAGCGCATAGGCCCGCGCCCCGCGCGCGAGCCGCGCGGCGAGGCCCCGGCGCCACCGCCACCGCCCCCCGCCCCGCGCGATCACGATATGCGCGACGTTCTGCCGCGCCGCCGCGTCGAGCAATGCCGCGAGCACATCCGCGTTCGTCGTCGTCTCGACGGTGCCGCCAAGCTGGATCGCGAGATCGAGCGCCGGCTGCACGGCCATGCCGGTCGCCGCCCGCTCGGCATGGAAGGCGAAGAACGGCGCGCGCAGCGCCTCGGCAAGCCGGGAGGCGTGCCTGACCACCTGCTCCGCCGCCTCGCCCGCCTCGACTACCGCCATCACCCGCTCCGCCGCCGGCCACGGCCCGGCGATCGCCTGCGCGCGCATGTAGGCGGCGATGTCGCGATCGACATGCTGCGCCACCCGCCGCAGCGCCATCTCGCGCAGGGCGGCGAGATTCCCCGGCCGGAAGAAGCCGCCCAGCGCCCGAAGCGCGACATCCGGCCGGTAGACCAGCCCCTGCTTCAGCCGCGTCCGCAACTCCTCCGGCGGCAGGTCGATCAGCTCGATATCGTCGGCGAGGCCGAGCACCGTATCGGGCAGGGTTTCCGCCACCCGGATACCGGTGATGCGCGCCACCTGGTCGTTCAGGCTTTCCAGATGCTGAACGTTCAGCGTGGTCCAGACATTGATCCCCGCCTCCAGCAGCGCCGCCACGTCCTGCCAGCGCTTGGCATGGCGCAGGCCCGGCGCGTTGGCATGGGCGAGTTCGTCGACCAGCAGCAGCGCCGGCCGCCGCTTCAGCGCCGCATCGAGATCGAACTCCTCCAGCAGCCGGCCACGATAGGGCACGATGCGCCTTGGCAGCACCGGCAGGTCGCCGAGTTGCCCGGCGGTTTCGGCGCGCCCATGCGTCTCGACCAGGCCGACGACGACATCTGTTCCCGTCTCGAAGCGTCGCCGTCCCGCGGCCAGCATCTCCCAGGTCTTGCCGACCCCGGGGGCGGCGCCGAGGAAAATCTTGAGCTGCCCGCGCCCGTCGCTGTTCGCGCGGGCGAGCAGCGCGTCCGGATCGGGCCGATTCTCTGGCGATGCTGATCCCATGCGGGATGATCACGCCATCCCCGGCAAGCGCGCAAGCCCCATGACGCGGCTCTCCGGCGTCACGCTTGCGGCCGTTTCACGAGGGCGAGGTTGAGCCGCAGCACGTCGACATGCGCGGTGCCGATCACGCCGAAGGCCGGCCGCGCCGCGAGGCGGCGCACCAGGCGCGCGACCGCCGCCGCTTTCATTCCCCGCGCCTTGGCCACCGCCCGCACCTGCCGCAGCGCGTTCGCCAGCGAGATGTCCGGATCGAGCCCCGACCCCGACGATGTCGCCGCATCGTCCGGCACCGGCCCTGGACCATAGGCCTTGCGATAGGCTTCGATCCGTGCGGCGACATGGGAGATGAGCACCTTGCTGGTCGGCCCAAGATCGGAACCGCCGGATTCCGCCGCGTCATAGGGCGTGGGTATGGTCTGGCCCTTCGCATTGGTTCCGGTCAGCGCCGAGGGGCGCGAGTGGAACCATTGCGGCCCGCGGAACTCCTGCCCGATCAGCGCCGAGCCGACCGGCTTTCCGTGAACCCGGATCAGGCTGCCATTCGCCTCGAAGGGAAAGACGAGCTGCGCCAGCGCGGTGAGCGCCAGCGGTGCTACCAGCCCGAGCAGCAGGGTGAACACGATGACAAGGGAAACCACGGGGCGGAGTTCGCGCAACATGACGGCCTCGCTCGATCAGCTGAAGATGTGGAAACTGGCGAGGATCATGTCGACCAGCTTGATCCCGACGAACGGTGTGACGATGCCGCCAAGCCCGTAGATCAGCAGGTTGCGCCGCAGCAGCGCCGCCGCCCCCATCGGCCGGAAGGCGACGCCGCGCAGCGCCAGCGGCACCAGCACGACGATGACCAGCGCATTGAAGATTACCGCCGAGAGAATGGCGCTTTCCGGCGAGGCCAGGCCCATGATGTTGAGCGCGCCGAGCTGCGGGTAGCTGGCGGCGAAAATCGCCGGCAGGATCGCGAAATATTTCGCGATGTCGTTGGCGATGGAAAAGGTGGTGAGCGCGCCGCGGGTGATCAGCAGCTGCTTGCCGATCTGCACGATCTCGATCAGCTTGGTCGGGTCGCTGTCGAGATCGACCATGTTGCCCGCCTCGCGTGCCGCCTGCGTGCCGGTCTGCATCGCGACGCCGACATCGGCCTGCGCCAGGGCCGGCGCGTCGTTCGTGCCATCGCCGCACATCGCGACCAGCCGCCCCTCGGCCTGCGCCGCGCGGATGTAGCCGAGCTTGTCCTCCGGCGTCGCCTGCGCGATCACGTCGTCCACGCCGGCCTCGGCGGCGATCACGCTCGCTGTCACCCGGTTATCGCCGGTGACCATGACGGTGCGGATGCCGATGCGCCGCAGCGCCTCGAACCGCTCCCGGATTCCCGGCTTGACGATATCCTTCAGCTCGATGACGCCGAGCAGCGCGCCGTCCGCCATCAGGCCGAGCGGCGTGCCGCCGGCCCGCGCGATGCGGTCCACCGCCGCGCCGAACGCCTCCGGCGCGGCGCCGCCGGCAAGCGCGACGATGGCGTCGACCGCCCCCTTGCGCCAGCGCCGCTCGCCGGCATCGAGACCGGAAAGCCGTGTATTCGCGCTGAACGGCACAACGACCGCCCCCTCTGGCAGCGTCGGATCGGCGCCGAATTCCTCCCGCGCCAGCCGCAGGATCGACCGCCCCTCCGGCGTTTCGTCGCCGAGCGAGGCGCAGGCGGCCGCCTCGGCCATGCGCCGCACATCCACGCCCGGCACCGGATGGAAGGACGAGGCCATGCGGTTGCCGAAGGTGATCGTGCCCGTCTTGTCGAGCAGCAGCGTGTCGACATCGCCGGAGGCCTCGACGGCACGGCCGGAGGTGGCGATGACGTTGAAGCTCACCAGCCGGTCCATCCCGGCGATGCCGATGGCAGAAAGCAGCCCGCCGATCGTGGTCGGGATCAGGCAGACGAACAGCGCGGCAAGCTCGGCGATGCCGAGCCGCGCGTGTGAATAGGACGCGAAGCCGGGCAGCGTGACCACCACGATCACGAACACGATGGTCAGGCCGGCGAGCAGGATGTCGAGCGCGATCTCGTTCGGCGTCTTGCGCCGCGCCGCGCCCTCGACCAGGGCGATCATCCGGTCGAGAAAGCTCGAACCCGGCTCGGCGGTGACGCGGACGACCAGCCAGTCCGACACCAGCTCGGTGCCGCCCGTCACCGCCGAGCGGTCGCCGCCCGCCTCGCGGATGACGGGGGCGGATTCGCCGGTCACGGCACTTTCGTTGACGCTGGCGATGCCTTCGACGATGTCGCCATCGGCGGGGACGAGGTCTCCGGCCTCGACGAGCACGAGATCATCCCGCCGCAACTGCGGCGCCGGGACCAGGGTGAACGCGGCGCGGTCCGCCGGATCGTCGAGCCGCTTCGCCATCGTGTCGCTGCGCGCCCGCCGCAGGCTCTCTGCCCGCACTCGTCCGCGCCCTTCCGCGACGGCCTCGGCGAAGGTGGCGAACAGCACCGTGATCCACAGCCAGGCCGCGATGACGATGGAGAATGCCCAGCTATGGCCTGAAACCATTTCGTGGATACCGACGGATGTCGTCAGCAGGGCGATGATCTCGGTGACGAAGATGACCGGATTGCGGCAGAGTGTCCGCGGGTTGGTCTTGGCGAGGGCATCGCGCAGTGCGCGGAGCAGGATATCGCGATCGAACAGCCCGATCGTCTCGACGTTGCGGGGCATGGCGGCGCTCCTCAGAAGGTCTTGCCGGCGAGCAGGAGGTAATGCTCGACGATCGGGCCGAGCAGGTCCACCGGCATGAATTGCAGCCCGACCAGGATGACGATGACGCCGATCAGCAGGCCGATGAACAGCGGGCCATCGGTCGGGAAGGTGCCCTCGGAATGCGGCAGGCTCGGCTTGGCGCCGAGTGATCCGGCGATTGCGAGCACAGGGATCATCACCGCGAACCGGCCGAGCAGCATGGCGATGCCCAGCCCGTAATCGAGCAGCGCCGTGTTCGCCGAGAGGCCGGCAAAGGCGCTGCCGTTATTTTCGGTGGCCGAAGTCCAGCCATAGAGCATTTCGGAGAGACCGTGCGGCCCGGCATTGGCGAGCGAGGCGAGGCCCGAAGGGCTCAACAGCGAGACGCCGGCACCGACGAGGATGACCAGGGTCTGCACCAGAACCGCGAGCATCGCGAGTTTCATCTCCCGCGCCTCGATCTTCTTGCCGAGATATTCCGGCGTCCGGCCGACCATCAACCCGGCGACGAACACGGCGAGCAGCGCGAAGAGCACGATGCCATAGAGCCCCGAGCCGACGCCGCCGGGCGCGATCTCGCCCAGCTGCATCATGAAGAGCGCGGCCAGCCCGCCGAGCGGCAGATAACTGTCTGTTACCGAATTGACCGCGCCGGTCGAGGTTCCGGTTGCCGCGATGTTGAACGTGGTGGACTGCGCGATGCCGAAGCGCGCCTCCTTGCCCACCATGTTGCCGGGATGCGCCGCGAGCCCGGCATGGACGAGGATGGGATTGTTCGCCGCCTCCGCGGCATAGGCGCCCAGCATGCCGCAGGCGAGGATCACCGCCATCGCCGCAAACAGGGCCCGCCCGTCGCGCTTGCGCCCCGCCACATGGCCGAAGGCGATCGGCAGCGCGAAGCCGATGACCAGGATCAGCCAGATTTCCAGAAGGTTGGTCCAGGCGGTCGGGTTTTCGAACGGATGCGCCGCGTTGGCGTTGAAGAACCCGCCGCCGTTGGTGCCCAGTTCCTTGATCGCCTCCTGCAGCGCGACCGGCCCGCGGGAAATGGTCTGAATGCCGCCGGCGAGGGCATGGACATGGGCAGCGGGGGCGAGCGTCATCGGCACGCCGGAAGCGATCAGCAGGATCGCGGCGATGACGGCGAGCGGCAGCAGGAGATAGAGGGTGATCCTGACGAGATCGACATAGAGATTACCGAGCGTGCGAATACCGCCACTGGCGAAGGCCCGCATGAGCGCGCCCGCCGCGGCGAGGCCGGCGGCCGCGGAGAGGAAGTTGTGCACGGCAAGACCGAACATCTGCGCGCCATAGGAAATCTGGCTCTCGGGCGCGTAGGCCTGCCAGTTTGTGTTGGTGGCGAAGGATATCGCCGTGTTGAAGGCGAGCCTGGGGCTCATGCCCCCGATATGTTCGGGGTTGAAGGGCAGGTAATCCTGGAGCCGGAGGATCGCGTAGAGCAGCAGGACGTGGACCAGGGCGAGCAGCAACAGGCCCACGGCATAGGCGCTCCAGGCCATCTGGCGGGTGGGATCGATCCCGCAGAGGCGATAGACCGGCGCTTCGATTGCAGCGAAGAAGCGCCACTCACCGCGATAGAGGCGGGCCAGATAGGCGCCGAGCGGAAAGGCGGCAGCGAGGACGAGAACGAGCGCGAGGGCGATGAACCCGATTCCGTGCAAGGTCATGGAGGGCGATATTCCGTTCCGGATTGCTACTGGTCCGGCGAATGCCGGTGGAGAAGCTGTTGGACCACCTGCCAGATCCACAGCACGACAAGGATGATGGCGCAGGCGCTGCCAAGGCAGATCAGGGCGTCGGAGGCGAGGCCGGCGATGTGCGCCGCGACATCCATGGCGTTCAGAAATCTTCAGGTCGCAGCAAGGCCCAGACGAGATAGACGAGGACCAGCATGGCGACGACGCCGGAGACCCACAGATCGATCACCGCTGCGGCTTTCGTCAGATCGTCACGCAGGCGTTCACGTAGAGGAGAAGCGCGCCGAACAGCGCGATGGCGAGCGAGAGGGAAAGAAGGTCTGTCATGGCGCCTGGCTCCGAATTGGCCTTGTCGTGTGGCGATTACGCAATTCGGAGTATGGGCGGCGCGGCGGTAAAGATTCGAGGCCGAATTCAGGCGAGTTTGTATAGAAAATGTATAAATGCGGCGCGGCGTATGAGCGTGAGGGCGCGGTGCCGCCAGCCGGACCGGAGACGACGGGTACACGCCCCGCCGAACATCCTGCCCGGCCGCATGCCGGTGGCAGTCAGAACAGGATACCCGCCTCGATCACGCCGGTAACCTGGTTGCGACCCGTGCCTTTGCTGCCATAGGCCGGCCCGGCGCCGATTTTCGTCAGGTGCAGGTAGCCGAGATCGGCGCGCGCGAAGAGATATCTGGTTTGCCAAGTCGGGGTTACCGAAACGCCGACCCCGCGCGAGCCCGGATTTGCGAACCAGAGATCGGGGCCATTGGAGGCGAAATATTCGCCCCAGGCACCGATCGAGTACGGCGACGCGCCGAACTGGTAATCGGCGAACAAGGCGGCGCCGAAATTGCTGGAACCCCTGTTCAGGCCGATCCGATGGTCGGGTTTCGCGTAGACATATTGCAGTTCGGGCACGAGGTTCAGATTGCCCGACGTGTATGAGTAGAACCCGCCGATCATTGTCGAATTGACGAGGGGCGATTCGCTCAGCGGGCCAGCCCCGACATGGGATGCGGCATAGGGCGTGGTCGCGGAGCCGTAGACATGCGCGCGAGGCCCCGTGCGGCCGAGATTGGTCGCACCGAATATCGTGATGCTGTTGGCAGCATCGGGTGCATAGCTGACATCCGCCTGAAGGAAATTCCACACGCCGGTGTTGAACCCGTCGCCGAGCGATGCGGTGGCGCTGAAGGGGCCGCGATTGTAGGTCGCGGTGACACCGAGGCTCTGGCCATTCTCGACGTAGAAGATGTCCGTCGTCAGAACGTTCGCATTCTCCCAATCAATGGCGGATTCATAGCCTTCCACGGAGCCGATCTGACCAGCGGAAATCGTGAAGCCAGGAACCGGAGCGAGGGTCAGGTAGGCGGCATAGAGCGGCCCGGTCGGGAATGCCTGCGCTGTTGCCGGTGTTGGCGCCGTCCCCAGCGTGAACGGCGTCGTCGCCCCGGCCTGGAGGGTGAAACGCACAGGCCCGTCGGGCTTTTCGACCTTGATCAGGCCGTTCATCAACTCCGCGCCGGTCGACTTGCTAGTGCCCAGCAGGCCGGTCTCGGCGCCGCGGCCGGCACCGGACAGCGCATACATGTATCCATCGACCCCGCCAGCAACTTCGAGAGTGCCCAGTGGCCCGGCGTCGAGATGCATCGGTGCCGGCAAGCTCATTGCCGCGGCCAAGGGTGCCGTCATGATCGACACGCCACAGGCGGCAGCCAGTGCGCAGACGGGCCGGCGACCGGCATGCCGGACTCTCGATATCGGTCTCATGGGCGACAGTCACCTTTCGTGAATTGGCGGGCGAAGCAGAGACCGCGGGAGAGGTCGGCAGCATCTCTTCCTGGTCCCGACATGCAGGCTTGGTTTTCGCATGGCACATACAGTGCGCGTGATACAGGATGCCAGAGCATCATCCGATCCGGGGGATTGAAAAACCCGCCATCGCTGACAAAAATCGCACTTCGTCGCCATTGATTGCAGATCAGGGGTGGCGCACCATGTCCTCCTGATGATGCGCAAGATCGCCGCTTTGCCCACGCTCCTGCTTCTCGGAGGATGTACCGTGTTCGGAATCCGGTCTGGCACGCCGCAGCCCGGCTATACCGTCACCGGACGGGTGGGCGCGGTGCAGATTCGCAACTACGGGCCGCGGCTGGCGGCGGAAACGACCGTCGAGGGCGGGGAGATCGGCTCCCGCTCCACCGGCTTCCGCAAGCTCGCATCCTACATTTTCGGCGCCAACACGAGGCCCGGCGGCGGCAGCGGGAAGATCGCGATGACCGCCCCCGTCGAGCAGGCTGGCGCCGGCGGCAGCCGGATCGCGATGACAGCACCGGTCGCCCAGCAGGGTAGCAATGGCCGCTGGACCATCCGCTTCTTCCTGCCCGCCGGCATGACGATGGCCACCGCGCCGCGCCCGCATGACCCCTCGGTCCAGCTCGTCGAGATTCCCGCCGAGACGATGGCGGTCCTGCGTTTTTCCGGCAGCCCCGGCGCCGGTTCGGTCGCGGCCCACAGCGAAAGGCTGCTCGCAACACTGGCTCACTCACCATGGCAGCCGGAGGGCAGCGTCGTCGCCTGGTTCTACGATCCGCCCTGGACGCTGCCCTGGCTGCGCCGCAACGAGGTCGCCGTTCCCGTCGAGCACCGATAGCGCTTCAGGCCAGCCGCCGCGCCTCGCACTCGTTCGGCCTTGCCGATGAGCGGAGCATCACGGCGCGTTGCGCGAGAGATCCGGGGTAGAGCACAATATCCGACTCATCAGAGCGGACGACGCTCTAGTGCCCACTTTCAATCTGAAATCCATCGGATTTCAGATTCTGGACACTAGCCCCGCTTCATCCATGCTTCGCACCAGCCGGCCGGGCTGATCGGGCCGGCGACCAGGTGGCAATGGCTCGCGGTTGAACCCTGTTCTGGCGGCTTGAACAAGACGCAGGCGCCGCAGACCTCGCCATGTTGCGATCTGTCGACATATCCGACAGCGGCTTTCGACACGCTGGGCACCATGGCCCGCAGGCTACCCGGCGCGGGACCGCTCCCTGCCGCGCGCGCCCGCGTGGCCAGGGCGGCAAGGCCCGCCGCGGCGGCGAGAAGGGCATGGCGGCGGGTTGATGCTGAATGGATCATGCGGCGCTCCCGTCAGTAATTCGTGGTGCTCAGGGCGATCCGGGCCGAGAGATTGCGCCCGCCGCCGAGCCCGCCGGTGAGGGCCACGGCAACCAGCCGGTCATGGCGGTAGACCTGCCGCAGTGCGAGGGTCATCGGATGCGTATCCCCGCCAATCGTCGCACGGCCGATCAGCCGGTTGCCCTGCGCGGCGCAGGCGCCCGCGAGCCGCACCGGCCGCCTGCCATATTCGGCGGAGAGCGTCGCGGTCATCCGGCAATCGGTGCGGTTACCATCGATCCAGATGCGGCCCTGGATGTCGGAAAAGTGCCGGACCTTGCGGCCGCGCGACAGGCTGGCCGTCATGCTGCCGGTATCGAGATCGACCTCGACGGTCCTGAGCGGGCGAAGCGCGGCGACGGTGTTCGCCGTGGCGTCCGGCGCGCCGCGATTGCCCCAGCTGGTTCGCACATAATTGGCGATCGCCGCGATCTGCGCATCCGAGAGCATCGCGCCGAAGCGCGGCATGGAGGACTGGCCCGGATGCCAGGGCTGGAACCCGCCGAGGACCATGCTGACCAGATCGTCGCCCGGACCGTTCCAGACGGCCTGGTTGTGCGCGAGATTCGGAATGTTGGCGGAGACACCCTGCCCATCATCACCATGGCAGCGGGCGCATTCATCATGATAGAGGCGCTTCCCGCTCGCGAGGGAGGCGGCGATCACCCGCTTTGCCGGCGCGCTTTTCTGCGGATGCACCGTGCGCAGATAGGCGATGATGTCACTGACATCGTGTTTGGGCAGCCGGCTCAGACTGTCGTCGACCACGGTTTTCATCTTGCCGAATGGCGCGCCTTCGCGCATGTCGCCGCCATCGCGCAGATAGGCGAGGATCGCCTGATCGGACCATGCGCCGAGACCGTCCGATTTCGAGTTGGTGATGTTTGGCGCATACCACCCCTGGTCGACGATGTGGCCGCCGGCGAGATCGCGCGCGGGGATTGTCGCCATCGCGATATTGCGCGGGGTGTGACACGCGCCGCAATGCTCGAGCGCCTGAACGAGATAGGCGCCGTGCCGAACGTTTCTGCTCCAGCCCGGCTGGTATTTCATTTCATGCGGATGGAAGAACATCAGCCGCCAGGCGAGCAGGCCAGCGCGCAGATTGGCCGGGAAGGCCATCGTATCCGGCCGGTCCGGAATCGCGGCGGGGGCGAGACTGTCGAGATAGGCCTTGATCGCCATCACGTCGGCATGGCTGAGCTTGGAATAGGCGGTGTAGGGCATCACCGGGTATTCGTATTTCGGAAACACGACGAGCGAACTACCGGGCTCGATGCCGTCATGCATCGCGCGCCAGAACTGGCGGTCGGTCCATTTGCCGATGCCGTGCCGTTTGCTCGGCGTGATGTTAGGGGAGAAGACGGTGCCGAACGGCGTGCCGACCGCGCGGCCGCCGGCGAAGGGGGGCTCGCCCGCAACGCTGTGGCAAGGCAGGCAATCGCCGGCGACGACGAGAAAGAAGCCCTTGCGCACCATCGCCGCCCGTTTCGGATCTTTCGGCATATTGGCGGGCTGCGGCAGATCGTCGCCCGCCATGCCGGGGCGTGGCGCCGCCGCGACATGCGTTGCCGCCGCCGGCCAGGTGGTGACACCGGCCATGGCCGCCCCCTGCGCCGCGGGCGGGGCGGCGCTGGCGGTGACCCACAACGCCGCGGCGAGGGACAGTGACGCGGCAAGACCGCCAAGGATCATTCTCGTCCGAGTGTGGGGCATTCCGGGCATGCGCAGATCCTCCTCATGGTCCATGAGGGACGGCGGAGCCCGGTTTCAACGGCAGGATCGGTCAGTCGGGGGAAAACACACGAAATCTGACAGAATCGTGATCGCGCGAGCGTTGCACGATTTTTCGTTACGAATTCAGTTCATTTTATATGAAAGCCGAAGCCGGCATCTCCCCTGCCGGCCGTCTGGACCTTCGCCTCGGGTCAGTCTGCGGCTTCCTTCATCTGCGCGCCGCCGTGCCGGTAGAGCGCCTGGGCAGCGGCGACGCCGGCGCCGAGGCGGATGTCGAGACCGAGATCGGCCATGCACATCTCAGCGACAGCAAGGCCGGAGAGCGCCATCGCATCGGTGAGCATGCCGAGATGGCCGATGCGGAAGACCTGGCCGGCGACATCGCCCAGCCCCGCGCCGAACGCCATGCCGTAACGCTCGGCGGCGTGGGTGACGATGCGCGCGGCGTCGAACCCGCCGGGGGTGCGAATTGCGGTAACCGAATTCGAGTAGAGTTCGGGTGATGCGGCGCAGGGCGACAAGCCCCAGGCGGCGACGGCGGCGCGCACGCCGCTGGCGATCCTGGCGTGGCGGGCGAAAACGTTGTCGAGCCCTTCATCGAGCAGCATGCGGCTCGACAGCGCGAGCCCGTTCAGGAGCCCGACCAGCGGCGTGTAGGGATAACCGCTGGCGGCGTTAGTGGCGCGCATGTCGTCGATATTGAAGAAATTGCGAGGGAGTTTCGCGTTCCTGCTGGCGGCGACGGCCTTCTCGCTGAACGCGGTGATGGCGAGGCCCGGGGGCAGCATGAAGCCTTTCTGCGAGCCGGTGACCGCGACGTCGACGCGCCAGGCATCGAATTCGAACGGCATCGAGCCGATCGAGCTGACGCCATCGACGAGGAGCAGCGCATCGTGGCTGGCCGCGTCCATCACCCGGCGCAGGCCGGCGATGTCGGAGACCACACCGGTCGCGGTTTCGTTGTGGGTGGCGAGCACGGCCTTGATCCGGCGCGCCTTGTCCTCGTGCAGAAGTTCGGCGAAGCGGGGGAGAGGAATCCCCTCGCCCCAAGTCACGTCGACCAGGATCACCTCGAGGCCGAAGCGCCGGCACATCTTGATCCAGCGGTCGCTGAACATGCCATTGCGGGCGGCGAGCACGGTGTCACCGGCGCTGAGCGTGTTGGAGATCGCGGTTTCCCAGCCGCCGGTTCCCGTCGCGGGGAAGATGAAGACCTCGGCGCGCTCCGCCTTCATCACGCCGCGGCAACCCGCGAGCGCCGCGCTGAGGATCGGCGCGAAAGCCTGCGACCGGTGATCCATGGTCGGCATGTCGCAGGCTTTTCGGATCACTTCGGGAATGTTCGTCGGCCCCGGGATGAAGACAGGGTTCTGCAGACTCATCGGGCGGATCCTTCTTCGGTTGCGCGGACTATAGGGTTCCGGCCAGGGGCACGCAATTTTTTTGAAAATATTTTTCAAAGCTGGAATTCGGCGGAAAAATGATTTGAATCATGATTTTGTTTTTTTCATCATGCGAAAATTGGTTTCAATCGAGGAGCAACGATGGCAAGGCCGCCCGAGATCGGCAGCACCGGACGCCGTGCGCGGGGACGCCCGCGCGCCTGGGCCGACACGACCAACCAGAACCGGATCAAGTCGCTCGATCGCGCCATGGACGTGCTGGAGCGGCTGAGCGAGATGGGCAGCGCGACGCTCTCGGACCTTGCCGGGGAACTCGGCCAGTCGCCGGCCAGCGTCTACCGCGTCCTGTTCACGCTGGAGGCGCGCGACATCGTCGATTTCGAGGCGACGAGCCAGACATGGCATATCGGCGCGGGCGCCTTTCTGATCGGCTCGCGGTTCCTGAGACGGACATCGCTGGTGGAGCGCGTGCGGCCGGCGCTCCGGAGCCTCATGGAGCGCACCGGAGAGACGGCGAGTCTCGGCATCGAACGGAACGGGCTGCTGCTCTTCGTGAGCCAGGTTGAGACCCATGCCCATATGCGGGCCTTCTTTCCGCCGGGGACGACATCGCCAATGCACGCCTCGGGCATCGGCAAGGCGCTGCTCGCGGAGATGGACGAGGGGCGGCTTGCCGCAATCGTCTCGCGCCACGGGCTCGTGCGCTTCACCGCCAACACGCTGACGACGCGCGACGCGCTGATGGCCGATCTCGCGGCGACACGCGAGCGTGGCTATGCGGTGGATGCCGAGGAACGGGACGATGGCATGCGTTGCATAGCCGCACCGATCTTCGACATGCATGGCGAGGCGATTGCCGGGCTTTCGATCTCGGGGCCATCGGCACGGATGCCCGACTCGGCAATCTCCGGACTCGGTTCATCGGTCATCGAGGCGGCGCAGTCGGTGACCGCGGGGATGGGAGGCCGGCGGCACGAGTGAGGCGTTTGGAAATCCCCCCTGGCCGATGTGATTCGCCGCTGAATTCGTATTCGGCAGGGATGGGAAGCTTGACCGTCTTTCATGCCGACCGGCATGGGGTGAGGAACCGGCATCGTGCCGCCGAACGATATCGGCGAATCCGCCGACGCAGCCGCATAAAAGATGAGGGGCCAAAAAAAACGGGGCCCCGGAGGGCCCCGTCGTGTAACCAGACCAGAACGGTAGGTTCAGACCGCCTTGAGGTTGGTCGCAGCCGCCTTGCCGCGTTCCTGCGTCACCTCGTAGGAAATCTTCTGGCCTTCGTTGAGGCCGCGCATGCCAGCAGCCTGAACCGCAGTGATGTGAACAAAAACATCCTTGCCGCCATCCTGCGGCACGATAAAGCCAAAGCCCTTCGTGGTGTTAAACCACTTGACAGTGCCGATCGCCATTGTCGCGTCGTCGCTCCTAAGACAGACCCACCGTGCGACCGCCGCACGGCTCCAGAGGGACAACCGGGTTTTGGACGTCTTGGCCGTACGGAAACCCGTCTCGTGCAACAAGGCAAGCCAAAGTCGATTGCACGATTAATGACGCAGAAACCGCCGGAGCTGTCAACGCGAATAAATTCTCCCGCGGGCGATTTAAGCAAGATTTCGCAAACTATCCGTTCAAATTCGATAAAACGCATAAGAGCCACCTACGATTGCCTTTCCGCACGCAGCGGGGAATAGTCAGGAAAGCCATTTACAGGGAGATCGATACATGACGAACGCTACCGTTTTCGAGACGATTTCGACCCAGAAATGTTTCGGCGGCATGCAGGGCGTCTATCGGCACGAGGCAAATGAAACGGGATGCGCGATGCGCTTTGCTGTTTTCATCCCGCCTCAGGCCAAGATCGGGAAGGTTCCCGCACTTTATTACCTGGCCGGCCTGACATGCACGGAAGAGAATTTCACGGTTAAGGCCGGGGCGCAGCGCGTTGCCGCGGAGCTTGGGATCGCCCTGATCGCTCCGGATACCTCGCCGCGCGGCCTTGGCTATCCCAGTGAATCGGACGCGTATGATTTCGGCGTCGGCGCCGGGTTTTATGTCGACGCCACCGAAGACCCGTGGCGAAATGGGTACAGGATGTATTCGTACATCTCGGAGGAATTGCCGGCGCTGATCAATGCCTCCTTTCCGGTCGATGCCGCACGGGTCGGCATTTTCGGCCACTCGATGGGCGGACATGGCGCCCTCACGATCGCGCTTCGGAATCCGCGGCGCTATCGGTCCGTTTCCGCATTCGCGCCGATCGTATCGCCGATGCGTTGTCCCTGGGGCGAAAAGGCGTTGACCTTCTATCTGGGCGGCGACCGCACGGCCTGGCGCGATTACGACGCAACCGCGCTGATCGCTGACCGTGGCTGGAATGGTCCGGCCATCCTGGTTGATCAGGGAACGGCCGACCCATTCCTTGAGCGCGAACTCAAGCCCGAATTGCTGCGGGAGGCCTGTTCAGCAAAGGGCGTGGCGCTGGAGCTGCGCATGCAGGATGGCTATGACCATTCGTATTTCTTCATTTCGACCTTCGTCGAAGACCATCTCAGGCATCACGCCCAACATCTCTGATGGGCGGGGCCTGACGAGATGCCGATCAGACGGTCAGTATCCGGCGGAGCAGTTCGACATCCTCGGCGAAATCGGGATCAGCGTCGATCAGTTCGGTGACTTTCGCCACCGCGTGCATCACCGTCGTGTGGTCACGGTTACCGAACTTCCGGCCGATCTCGGGCAGGCTGCGGCTGGTCAGCTGCTTGGCGAGATACATCGCAATCTGCCGCGGGCGCGCGATGTTCCGCGCCCGCCGGGCCGACGACATTTCGCTGATCCTGATATTGTAATGCTCGGCGACCTGCTTCTGGATTTCCTCGATCGTGATCTTGCGGTCGTACGCGCGCAGGAGATCGTGCAGAACCTCGTGCGCCGTTTCAAGCGTGACGGGACGCTCGAACAGGTTTGCGTGCGCGATGAGCCGGTTCAGTGCCCCCTCGAGTTCCCGGACATTCGCGGTGATCTTTTGCGCGAGGAACTCCATCACCCGACCGGGCACGTTCACGCCGGCACGGGCAGCCTTGGCCTCGAGAATGGCCAGCCGCAACTCGTAGGTTGTCGCATGGACATCGGCAACCATGCCGCAGCCCAGCCGGGTGCGAAGCCGGTCCTCGATCCCTGAAAGATCGGAGGGCGACTTGTCGGCGGAGACGATGATCTGCTTGCCGGAATCGACCAGCGCATTGAAGGTGTGGAAGAACTCTTCCTGCGTGCCATCCTTGCCGATGAGGAATTGCAGATCGTCCACCATCAGGACATCGACACTGCGCAACTCGTTCTTGAATTCGATGGTAGACTGCCGGCGCAGGGCGCTGACGAATTTGTGCATGAACTTCTCGGCCGACATATAGGCGACCGTCACCTCGTCCGAGCGTTGCGAAAGCTCCCAGGCGATCGCGTGCATCAGATGGGTCTTGCCGAGCCCGACCCCGCCATAGAGGAACAGCGGGTTGAAACCGGGTGTGGCATGTCCATCCGCGACGCGCCTTGCGCAGGCGTACGCAAACTCGTTCGGCTTGCCAACCACGAACGTATCGAAGGTGAACCGGGGATCGAGCGGCGCGCTCATATCCTGCCGATCCTCAATTTCACGGCGGGCGGCGGCAGGCTTGACGGCAGCCCCCTTCACCTCGGCCTCGGCAAGGTCGGGGGCGCGCTCGCTCGTTCCCACCGGCTTGGTGCGGATATCGACCCGGCGCACCGCAGGATTTTCGGCCTGCCAGAAGGCGGTCAGCAATCCACCATATTCCTTGTTGACCCAGTCGCGCAGGAACCGTGTGGGCAGCATGACCGTGACTTCATCGCCATCAAGCCCATGCAGAACGGCCTGGCGCAGCCAGTTGCGATACTCGACCTCGCCAATCTCTTCCTGCAGACGCCCCCGGACGCGACTCCACTGGCTGGCCAGTTCATCCTGGCCAGTATCGCCGCGCGAACGCCCTGAAGACCGGGCTTCGCTACCCTGATCCTGCCAAACCTGCGTGCTCAAGTGCCGCTCCCGTCCTGACTTCATCCCTGCACGACCGCATGACCGACCCGATATTCGACCGCACAAACCGGCCATCCGCAATCGATGGTTGAAAAAACCACCAAACGGATCAGTCACCGTCATCCATTCGTCATCCTGTGACCTGAAACTAGGCCAAACCCAGCGCCCTGCGCAAGACCCTATTGATTTGATTTTCTGCTGATATAATGTGCATCTTTAAATAATTGCCCATTAAATCAGGTGATTGATGGAGCCCTTTGAAATCTGGCCGCATCACTTCCTGATAAAATCGCAAAAACATCTTGCAATTGTCGGTTGCAGTTCATGTTGACGCGCTGTTGCGAAATACGATCAGTGAAGCAATTCTGATCCTGACAGCGAGTGCATCAGAAAACAACAAACAGCAGACATATCCAGCGACTTGTTTCATTCGCTGAATACCTCAACTGATCGTCGTTAAAAACGTGGTTTCACCAAGCCGAGAGGACTGATTGAAACGGCCCTTGCGTCAAGAGCCGCTCCGGCAACGGCGGTGGGGTTTTATCCGATAGAAATGGAAGCCCCGCCGCGTCTTAGACGGAGGCCGAAAGCGCCTTCACGCGGGCGGAAAGCCGGGACAGCTTACGGGACACCGTATTGGCCTTCAGAACGCCCTTTGTGGCGGCGCGCTGCAATTCAGGCTGAGCGACCACGAACGCGGCACGCGCTTCAGCATGATTGCCCGACGCTATCGCCTCTTCAACCTTCCGGACGAAGCTATGCACGCGTGACCGGCGGGCCTTGTTGCGCGCTGTGCGAACAATGGTCTGACGGATGCGCTTCTGCGCCGATGCAATATTGGCCATGGACGAACGATCTCTTCCAGTAAACGGAGCAAAAACCAACAGGCCGCAGCGCATGGTGGCTGCGGCCCGAAATCATATGTGTAGATATCGCCGGTCGGGTTGGCCGTCAAGCAGGGAAACCGCGCAATCCAGCGTCCGCATTCCGTATGGCCAGAGCGCGCGACAGACGCCGGAACGGCCGTCGCCCGACCGGCCTCCGGATATGACGGCATCCGACCGCAATACCCGCATGGCGCGTTACGCCAGCGCGTCGAACGCCCGATCGAGATCGTCGATCAGGTCCGCAACGTCTTCAAGACCCACGGAGAAACGGATCGTTCCTCCCCCGATGCCAAGGCGGGCTCGCTCTTGCGCGGGAATACGAGAGTGGGTCGTGGTTTCCGGATGAGTTACCATCGATTTCGAATCGCCCAGATTATTGGAAATCGCGATCAGATCGAGTGCGTTCATGAAGCGGAACGCCGCGTCCTTGCCTCCCTCAAGCTCGAACGTCACCAGCGTGCCGCCGGCGCTCATCTGCCGCTTCGCGAGGTCAACCTGCGGATGGTCGGCCCTGAACGGATAGAGAGCCCGCCGGACATGGCGATGGCTTGCGAGATGATCCGCAATGGTCGCCGCCGAGCGGGAGGCCTGGCCGACGCGAAGCGCCATCGTCTCAAGCCCTTTCAGGATGACCCAGGCGTTGAATGGCGAGATCGCGGGACCGGTGTTGCGGGTGAAGGGCTGAAGCGTGGTCTCGATCCAGGCCTTGCTGCCCAGCACGGCACCACCGAGCACACGCCCCTGGCCATCCATATGCTTCGTCGCGGAATAGACGACGACGTCGGCGCCAAACTCGATCGGCCGTTGCAGCAGAGGCGTGGCAAAGACATTGTCGACCACCACAACGGCGCCGGCCTTGTGGGCGAGGTCGGCAACGGCGCGCAGGTCGATGATCTCGAGCATCGGATTGGACGGCGTTTCCAGCAGCACCAGCGCAGCGCCCGGTGCCAACGCCGCCTCCCAGGCCGCGAGGTCGCTCCCGTCGACGAACACGCTCTCGATGCCGTAGCGCGGCAGCAAGGTCGAGACGATCCAGGAACAGGAGCCGAACAGCGCACGCGAGGCGACAACCCGGTCCCCGGCCTTCAAATGGGACAGCAAGGCCGCATTCACCGCAGCCATGCCGGTCGCGGTGGCGCGGCATGCCTCGGCCCCCTCAAGCGCCGCGAGCCGGGCCTCCAGCATGCTGACGGTCGGGTTGCCGAAGCGGGAATACTGGTAATGCGCAATCTCGCCTTTGAACGTGGCCTCCGCCTGTTCCGCGCTATCATAGACAAACCCGGAGGTCAGATAGAGCGCTTCGGCGTTCTCTGCGAAATTGGACCTGATCTGGCCGGCGTGAACCAGAGTGGTCGCGGGGCGGTATTTTCGTTCTTTCATGATCCGTCTATATCGTGCCGGCGTGGGACGGCAACCCACATGCGGCATGGGCCAGACCGGAGGATCGCAAAGGGCTGGTTTGCAACGGCGGTCAGACGGCGCCGAGCGCGGAGGCGGCAGGCGCTGGCTGGCGCAGCCAGCGATCGAGCATGGGAATGATCCGCTTTGCCGGCTGAAATCCTTCGGTGACGATCACGTAGCGCCGATCCGGCTCCTTTGCGGCGACAAGGGTCGGAAAGCCGACGATGCCGGATTTCTGCGTCAGCGCGAAGTCTTGCCGCGTTTCCGCGCCAAGGTCGTCGGAGCGGAGCAGATCCCGGAAAATCTCCGCGCCGAACCCCTGGCGCGCCGCGATTCCCGCCAGCACCACCGGATCCGTCACATCCTCGTTGCATAAATAGAAAGACCGCTGGATGTTGCCCAGAAGGATGAACGCGTCCTCCGCCGAGCGGCGACGGGCTGCGACAATGGCACGACAAGCCATTTCGCTATCGTAGAAAAAGCCTTCGCGGTCGAAAAACGCATGATCGAAGGGCTGCCCGGACGCGTCTTGCACCCGCTCCCAATGGGCTGACGTCAGACTTTTCGCCGCCGCATCCATGGGCGAACGCACGTCTCGCCGCAGGCCGCCGAGAACGATGCGAATGCTCGTCCGGCGGGCATAGCGTGCGCGAATCTCATCCATCACCGGCGCAAAACCCCAGCACCATGCGCACATCGGATCGATAAAGTAGACGAGAGAGGTTTCATATATCATACGTCACACCATATGTGCCAATCCGCCGCGCCGGACGGGTTGTTTTATAATGATCGGTTTATTATATTGGAATTGGTAATGCAGTCGAGATCAAGAGTAATATGCCACGCCCACGCCTCCTGACTGACGATGACGTTCTCGACCGGGCAATCCCGGTCTTCAGACAGAATGGCTACGCAGGCACGTCTCTACGCGACCTGACGGAGGCAACCGGTCTCAGCGCGGCCGCGCTGTACCATCGGTATGGCGACAAGGACGGCCTGTTCCGCGCGGCGCTCGAGCGCTACGCTGATGACGGCTTGACGCCTGTTCTTGAAGAGCTCGCCGCGAATTCCGACCCGATCGCCTCGATTGCCGATTTTCTCGGCCAGATCCGCGACCTTTCGCGGGACGATCCGCTACATCTCGGCTGCCTGCTGGTGAACACGGCGATGGATGGCGGCCCCCTGTCCCCTGAAGCGAGGACGATCGTCGCGACGCGTCTTGGCGACGTTCAGCGGTTTTTCCAGGAACGGCTTGAACACGCCCAGGAGGCCGGGCATTTGCCGGCCGGCATGAACGCCGCCACACAGGCCGAGCTGCTGTTGGGCACCGTTGTCGCGCTGCGCACTTTCGCGCGGCTCGACCCCGATCCTGGCCGGCTGGACCGCCTTGTCGATGACGCCGTGAGCAGACTCACGAGGCCCGCGCCCACATCCATATGAACACATGCACCACCCGGACACGCCGCCAGTCTCCGCCGGCCTTGCGGCGTTGCTACGCGGAGTGCCGCCTGAGGAGAGCCTGAATGCGTGACCCCCTGAAGCTTTACGATCTCGCCGGCGCGGACGAACGCGTCCGGTTCAGCCCGAATTGCTGGCGCACCCGCTTCGCGCTCGCCCACAAGGGCCTGCCGTGCGAGACCGTGGTCTGGCGGTTCATGGAAAAGGACGCCATCGCATTTTCCGGCCAGGGCAAGGTGCCCGTGCTGGTCGATGGTACCCGGCATGTTCATGACAGCTGGACCATTGCCCTGTACCTTGAGGATGCCTACCCGGATCGTCCGAGCCTGTTCGGCGGCGCCGCCGGCCGCGGCCTCGCCCGCTTCGTGAACCAGTGGACCAGCGAGGCGGTACACCCCGCGATCGCGAAGGTTGTGCTGCCCGACCTCGTGGACATTCTGCACGAGGGCGACCGCGAGTATTTCCGCACGACGCGCGAGGCCGCTTTCGGCACCACGGTGGGCGCGCTGCGGGCGGCGCGCGAGGAGAATCTCGCCGCGCTCCGCGCCACGTTGCGCCCGCTTCGCAGCACGCTGGCCGATCAGAAATTCCTCGCCGGCGACGCTCCGAACTATGCGGACCATGTGGCCTTCAGCGCCTTCCTCTGGGCGCATGCCTCGACCCCGGTAAAGATCCTCGCCGAGGATGACACGCTGCACGCCTGGTGCGGCCGCATGTTCGACGCTTATGACGGGCTGGCACGCAGCCTGCCGGCCGCCGCCTGAACGGGAGACATCCAATGTCCGCGATCGAGGGTATCCGCGCCTGCGTGTTCGACGCCTATGGCACGCTGTTCGATTTCGGCTCCGCCGTCGCCCGCTGTCCGGATGTGCCGGATGACCGGCGCGCCGCGCTGGTGACGCTCTGGCGGGACAAGCAGCTGCAATACACCTGGTTGCGCAGCCTACAGAACCTCTACACCGATTTCGAGACCGTCACCGCCGACGCGCTCGATTTCGCGCTGGAAGCGACCGGCCTCGCCGACCCGAAGCGGCGCGAGTCGCTGCTCGCACTCTATCGTATCGTCTCGGCCTATCCCGAGGTAAAGGCGACGCTGGGCACGCTGAAGGCAAAAGGAATCGCCACGGCGATCCTCTCCAACGGCACTCCCGCGATGCTCGCCGCGGCCATCGCCCATGCCGGGATTGGCGACGAGCTTGACCATGTGCTTTCGGTCGAGGCGGTGGGCGTGTTCAAGACCGATCCGCGCGTCTACCAGATGGTGCCGGCGCGCCTCGGCGTCGAGCGCAAGGAAGTCTGCTTCGTCTCATCCAATGGCTGGGATGCCTACGGCGCCTCGGCCTTCGGCTTCCGTGTCGCCTGGTGCAACCGCGCGAAGCAGCCGGCGGAGCGGCTGCCGGGCACGCCCGACGCCATGATCGGCGATCTGTCCGCCCTGCCCGGCCTGCTCGGCCTCGGCTGAGGCGCCGCTTGCGCCAGCCGGGACGGCGGCGCTAGATTGAGAGCAGGAACCGGTGGCCCGCAAGGGCTGAAACGGGAACGCAGAAGGGCGAAGTTTCGCCCCGTCTGCGGCTGCCCCCGCAACTGTGAGCGGCGAGGCGCGTTCATCCGGGCCATTGCGAGGCGGCACAGACCGCCCGCGAGAAGGCCGAACGCGCCAATGACCCGCGAGCCAGGAGACCGGCCGGTTCCGAGACCATGCGCGCGCATCCGGGCGGGGTGAACCGGGAGCGAAGGGTGAAGTCCCGAAGCCTTCGGTCGCCCTGATGGCAGCGCCCGCCCCGCCGGGCGCCGGACCGGAGACTCCTCATGCGCGACTTCGCGCGACACATATCTTTGATCACCCTGACCTTGTGCGGGGCGCTCGCCACTGCGCACGCCCAGAGCGAGCAGCTTCCCGCCGGCACCGTACCGATCGAAACGGTGACCGCCTCGTATGTGCGGACACCGATCGCCGACACCCCCGCATCGGTCACGGTCATTACCGCGGCCGAATTACGCCGGCGCGGTGTATCCACCATCGCCCAGGCGCTCGCCACCGTCCCCGGGCTGAACGTGGTGCAACTGGGTGGGCCGGGGGCCCAGACCTCGGTCTTCATCGACGGCACGAATTCCGAGGACGTGCTGGTGCTGCGCGATGGCGTGCCGGTCAACGACCCCTCGGTGGCCAACGGCGCGTTCAATTTCGGCAATCCCGGCATTGGCGATATCGCACGGATCGTCGTGGTCCGCGGCCCGATGTCGGGCCTCTACGGTTCGGGCGCGATCGGCGGTGTCATCAACCTGATCAGCAAGCGCGGGCACGGCGCGCCGCATGTCGATTACGACATTGCCGGCGGCTTTCCCGGCCAGGGCGAAGGCAGTGTTACACTTTCCGGCCGGAGCGGGAAGTTTGATTACGCAATCACCGGTTCGCTCATCGAGCAGGCCGGGTTCGACGCGACGGCGCGGCGCCTTGCCGTCTATGCCGGGCATCGCGATCCGTTCCGCTACAAGCTTGGCGCCGTCAATCTCGGCTACACGCCCATCGCCGGCACGCGGATCTCGGTGATCGTCCGCGCCCGGCAGACCGGCAGCCAGTATCCCGATCTCGGCTACCCGATCTTCGATGATCCCTATGAAAACAGCTACGATTCCAACGTTTTTGTTCGCTTCGGGGTGAAATCCCACCTGTTCGACAACCGGCTGACCACCGCGCTCGACATCGCCCATGTCCAGGACGACCGCCGCTACCTCACCTTGTTCGACCCCGCCGACCCCAATCAGTATGCCGGCGACAGCGGCTATCGCGGCGACCGCACAGTGATCCAATGGAACAACGTGGTCCGTCTTCCCGATTTCGGGCCTTTGGCAGGGTCGGACCTCGTGGCCGGCATTGAAAGCATTCACGACACCGCAATCGAGAACCTCAACGAGAATTTTTTCGGATTTCCCTATCTGGCGAGCCTCGACGCCTCGCAATCCACCACCGCCGCGCATCTCGGCGCGCAGACCACCGTGGCGCGCCGCCTTTCGGTGCAGGGCGCCATCCGTGCGGATTCGGTCAGCGGCTACGGCACCGTGGTCACCGAGCGCGGCGGCCTCGTCCTCGCGCTGCCCGCCATCGACACACGGTTGAAAGCCTCGGCGGGCAGCGGCTTTCTCGCCCCCTCACTCTACGACCTGCACGGCATCGACAGTTATGGCTATCACGGTAACCCGAACCTCCACCCCGAACACTCGATCGGCTACCGGTTTGGTTTCGAGACCGTCCTGCCCGCCTTCGGCATGGCCGACGCGGTCACGCTGCGGATGAGCTATTTCCATCAGGACATCTCGAACCTGTTCCAGTACACATCGCTGCCCGACGGCACCAGCACGGAGGAAAACGTCGCCCGCGCCCGCATTCACGGCGTCGAGGCCGGCATCGGCTTCGCGCCGGCGCCCTGGCTCTCCGGCCAGATCGACTACACCCGCACCATCGCCCGTGATGTTGCGACGGGCGCCGCCCTCCTGCGCCGGCCGGAAAACGCCGGATCGCTCACCGTCTCGATCCGTCCCATCCCGGCGCTGTCGATCGAACCCGCCATCCGCTATGTCGGCCGTTTCTCCGATTACCTCTACGCCAATTCCGGCTATCCGGCCGGGATCGGCCTTGCCCGGCCCGGCACGATCGCCAATCTCGCGGTCAACTACCGGGTTAGCCGCGCGCTCACCCTCTTCGCGATCGGCCGCAACCTGACCAACTCGCCCTTCGAGCCGGCAAACGGCGTGCAAATCCCCGGCCAGAACTTCCTCTTCGGCCTGAGAGGCACGATCGGCGGATGATGTCCGCATCCCGGCTCGGCGCGCCGCATACGACATATTCGTGAAAGGCATATGTTGCGATGCACAAAAAACTTGAAACAGGCAGGGCAACCGACATATAGTGCGATGCAGCAAACAACACGTTGTTTGCTTTCTTGGACGTTTCCTCCCTAAACTTGGCGGCCTTGTGGCCGCCATTTTTTTTGCTCGCTCCACGTCCTGTCGTGATGTGGCCCTTCCAAAAAAATCGCTTGCCTTCATCCATCAGCCGTTTACTTTACGCATGGCAGCTATATCACAAAAGCAAGAAGGACGGGACGAATGGTACTTTCAAGGCGCAATGCTCTTCGAGGAGCGGCAGGCTCGGTTCTCCTCGCTTCGGCAAGCCCCATCGCCCGTGCGGCGGACAAGGTCTATCACCTTGGGATTACGCTTCCCCTGACCGGTGCCGATGCCGAGGCCGCGCACCTGATCCTGCACGGCGCGCAACTCGCCATCAAGCTGGCCAACCAGAGCGGCGAACTGGGCGACATCCGGCTTGAGCCGATGATCCTGAACAACGCCACAGCGACCGCCGGCCAGTACGACCCGGCGCAGGCCGCCACCAACGCGCGCAAGCTGGCGGGCACGCGCACCGTTCTCGCCAATGTCGGCCCCGAGATGAGCGGCTCGGGCAAAGCGATGGCGCCGATCCTTTCGATGGCCAGTCTCGCGACCATCACCCCCTCCTCCACCGCGCCGGACATCACCAGCCCGACCTATGCCGGCGAGTTCGATCCGGGCGGCAAGCCGATCTATTTCCGCACCGTGACGACCGATGCCTATCAGGGCCCGAACATGGCGAATTTCTACGCCGAGGTGCTGAAGGCGAAAAGCGTCTACCTCCTCGATGACAGCGGCGCCTATGGCGTCGGCCTCGCCAACGCCTTCGAGGCCCAGGCGCGCAAGAAGGGCATGAAGGTCCTCGGCCGCGATCGGCTCGACCCCAAGGCCGCCGACTATTCCGCCGTGCTCACCAAGATCGCCGCGACCAAGCCAGCCTCGCTCTATTACGGCGGCACGATGCAGGCCGGCGTGAAACTGGTGAAGCAGAGCTACCAGATCATTCCGCACGTGATCAAAGGCGGCGGCGACGGCATTCTGAGCCCCGAGATGATGACGGCCGCCGGTTTTCCCGCCGCCGAGGGCTGGTATGGCACCAACGCCTCGCCGCATGTGGTCGATGACCCCAAACTCGCGAACTGGGTCGCGCTCTATACGAAAACCTACGGCGTCGCGCCGGACGACTACGCCATCACCGCCTACGACGCCGCCCTCGTCGCCATCGCCGGGATCAAGGCGGTGCAGAAGGCCGGCAAGCCGCTCACCGCCGCCACTGTGCGCGACGCGATCGCGAGCGTGCATGTCAACGGCTTGCAGGGGCCGATCAGCTTCGACAAGTATGGCGATATGACCAGCCATATCGTCGCCGTGTTCCAGTTCCACCAGGACAAGTCCGCCCCGCTCGGGGATCTGAACAAGCAGATGCGATACGTCGGCGTGGCACCGCAGCACTGACGCGGCACCCATGACCGGAACGGCGGTTTTTCTTCAGCAGCTCGTCAACGGGCTGAGCCTGGGGGCGATGTACGCGCTGCTCGCACTCGGGTTCACGCTCGTCTATGGCATTCTCGAACTGATCAATTTCGCCCATTTCAACGTCTTCATGGTGGGGGCGTTCGTCGGCCTCATCGTGCTGCAATCCTTCGGCCTGCAGGGTCAGACGGTGCTTCTGCACGGCGCGCCCCTGGTTCTCGCGCTGCTCGCTTCCCTCGTGGTGACGATGTTGGCCTCCGGCGTGCTCGGCGTCCTGATCGAGCGCTACACCCTGCGGCCGATGCGCAACGTGCGGGGACCGATGGCGATGATCACCACGATCGGCGTCTCCTATATCCTGTTCAACCTCGTGCTGCTGCTCACCAACGCGCAGGCGCTGAACTACCCCGACCCGATGCCGAGCGTCGACTATCATCTCGGCGGGGTGACGATCCGCCTCAAGGCGGTGATCATCTGGGTCGTCGCGGCGGTGCTGATGTGGGGGCTCAACCTGTTCGTCAGGCGATCCCGCCTCGGCAAGGCGATGCGCGCCGTCGCCCAGGACGCGGAGGCCGCGCGGATGATGGGCGTCGAGGTCGACCAGGTGGTGATGATCGCCTTTTTCGCCGGCTCGGCCCTGGCCGGCGCCGCCGGGATGATCTTTGGCCTCTACTACAATTTCACCCAGTACAGCATCGGCTACACGGCGGGCCTGCGCGCCTTCACCGCGGCCGTGCTCGGCGGCATCGGCAATGTGCCGGGGGCGATGGTGGGCGGCCTGCTCATCGGCCTGATCGAGACAATCGGAAGCCAGTACATCGCCGCGAAATGGGCCGATGTGATCATTTTCTCGATCCTGATCTTCACGCTGGTCTTCCGCCCGGCCGGCCTGCTCGGCGCGCAGTCGCCCAACCGCTCGTAAGCGGCGATGAAACGCCTCGCCTTGCTCTCGCCCCGCCAGCGCCAGGCGCTGTTCGCCGCCCTGCTGATGGTGCTGCTGCTGCTGCCCTTTCTCGGCATCGGTCAGGCGAATATCGATGTCGCGGCCAATAGCTGCGCCTATGCGGCACTGGCGCTCGGGCTGAACATCGTCGTCGGCTTCACCGGCCTGCTCGATCTCGGCTATGCCGCCTTCTTCGCCATCGGCGCCTATGCCTACGGCATCCTGAACTCGTTCCAGCTTCACCCGCACTGGAACGCCGCCTGGGCGCCGCTCGCGGCGATCGGTTTCGTCGCGAAGCTTGGCGCGGGTGCGGCGGCGACGGTGCATTTCACCTTTCCCTTCTGGCTGATGCTGCCGGCTTCCGCCGTCATCGCCGCCTGTTTCGGCATGGCGTTCGGCGCGCCAACCCTGCGGCTGAAGGGGACTATCTCGCTATCGTCACTCTCGGTTTCGGCGAAATCGTGCCGATCGTCGCGCGCAACTGGTCGTCGCTCACCAATGGCGCCGAGGGGCTGAACGGCGTCGGTCCGCCGGTGCTGTTCGGCTATCGCTTCGGCATCAACGCGACACCTTATTACTATGTCGGCCTCGGCCTCGTGCTGCTGCTGCTGTTCATCTCGCTGCGGCTGAAACCCTCGCGGATCGGCCGGGCCTGGATGGCGGTGCGCGAGGACGAGATCGCCGCCGGCGCGATGGGCGTGCACACCACGCGGCTGAAGCTGCTCGCCTTCGCCATGGGCGCCGGGTTCGCCGGCATGACCGGCACGTTCTACATCGCCAAGCTGCAGACCGCGACGCCGGACATGTTCGACCTGCCGGTCTCGATCATGGTGCTGGTAATGATCGTGCTCGGCGGGCTCGCCAGCGTCTGGGGCGCCATTCTCGGCGCGGTGCTGCTGGAACTATTGCAAGCCTGGTTTCTGCCCGCCCTGTCCGGCTGGGTGCAGGGGCTCGGCAACGCGATCCATTCGCCCTTCCTGCAGAATCTCCAGCTCACCTCGGCCTCGGAGCTGATCTTCGGCATCATCCTGGTGACCATGATGCTCTACCGGCGCGACGGTATTGTTCCGGTCGGCCGGAACGAGGTGCGGCTGAGCTACGAGCAGCAGGACGCCGCGGTTTCCCGCGGGGCTGCCCCAGCCGTGGCCAGGCTGCGCGCCGGACTCGCCGAGGCCAGCGCCGACGCACGGCCCGCGGCGCTCGAAATCCGCGACCTCACCGTGAAATTCGGTGGGCTGACCGCGCTGAAATCGGTTTCGCTCGATGTTCCGGCGGGCGGTATCGTCGCCGTGATCGGGCCGAATGGCTCGGGCAAATCCACCCTGTTCAACAGCATCACCGGCCTCGTGAAACCCTCCGCCGGCGTGGTGCGTTTCGCGGAGCGCGATCTGCTCGGCCTGCGGCCGGACCAGGTGCTGCGCGCCGGCGTCGCCCGGACGTTCCAGAACATACGCCTGTTCCCCAACCTCACGGTGATGGAAAACGTGCTGATCGGCCAGCACAGCCATCTCTCCGCCGGGGCCGCCGGGGCGGTGCTCGGCCTGCCCCGCGTGCGCGCCGAAGAGCGTGAGGCGCGGCAATTCGTGCTCGAATTGCTGGCGATGTTCGGCAACCGCCTGGTACCGCGGATCGACCAGGGCGTGGCGCAGCTCTCCTACGCCAATCGCCGCCGTGTCGAGATTGCCCGCGCCCTTGCCTCCCGCCCGCGCCTTTTGATGCTCGACGAACCCACGGCGGGGATGAACCCGGCGGAAAGCCTGGAACTTGCCGAGCAGATCGCCGCCTTCCGCGATTTCGGCCTCACGATCCTGCTGGTGGAGCACAAGCTCGATGTCGTCACCCGCCTCGCCGACAACGTGATCGTCCTCGACCATGGCGAGAAACTCGCCGAGGGACGGGCCGACGAGGTGCGCCGGAACGAAGCGGTAATCGAGGCCTATATCGGCCGGGGTGCGGTCGATGCCTGAGGAAACCCTGCTCGAATTCGCCGGCGTGCACACCCATTACGGCGACCTCCACGTGCTCAAGGGTGTCGATTACACAGTCGCACGAGACGACATCGTGGTGCTGCTCGGCGGCAATGCCAGCGGCAAGTCGACCACGATGAAGACGATCATGGGCACCGTCACCCCCTCGAAGGGCGAGGTGCGCTTCCGCGGCGCGCCGATCAACCGGCTCAGCACCTCGGAGCGGGTGAAGCGCGGCATCGCCCCGGTGCTGGAGGCGCGGCGGCTGTTCCCGCGCATGACGGTCTACGAGAATCTCGAAATGGGCGCCTATACGCGCAAGCGCGGCCCTGACTTCGACGAGGATCTTGAACGGGTCTACGCGCTGTTCCCCCGCGTGAAGGAACGCCGCCAGCAGCTCGCCGGCACGCTGTCCGGCGGCGAGCAGCAGATGGTCGCGATCGGCCGCGCGCTGATGGCCCGCCCGGCGCTGATCTGCATGGACGAACCCTCGATGGGCCTCTCGCCGCGCTTCGTCGAGATCGTGTTCGGCATCATCCAGACGATCAACCGCCAGGGTGTGGCGATCTTCATGGTCGAGCAGAACGCCCACATGGCGTTGCAGATCGCCAGCCGCGGCTACGTGCTGCAGACCGGCCGCGTCGTGCTCTCCGGCCCCGCCGCCGACCTCGCCGCCAACCCGGCGATCCGCGAGGCCTATCTCGGCGAGTTGCAGGTGGAGGACAGCTAGAGCATCATCCGATCAGATGGAGTCATCTGATCGGATGATGCTCTGATTATCAATATCATAGAGCACTACATCCGATCCGGATGGATCGGAAAGTGCTCTAGCCCGGCAGCGGCATATTCACGCCGAAAATCTGCAGGAGCAGAACGACGTTGAGCCCGAGGATCACGATCGCGCCGCCGATCGCGGCGATGGCGGTGATCCCGCGCACCGCGAGCGCGCCCATCAGCGCCCGCCGCGTGGAAAACCACAGCAATGCCAGCATCGGCACCGGCAGCGCCAGGCTCAGCACCACCTGGCTGAGCACCAGCGCTCGTGTCGGGTTCACGCCAAGGCCGATCACCACGAAGCCGGGGATCATGGTCAGCGCCCGGCGAAGCCAGATCGGGATCGAAAACCCGACAAATCCCTGCATCACCATCTGCCCCGCCAGCGTGCCCACTACGGAGGACGACACGCCGGAGGCCAGCAGCGAAATGAGGAAGATCACGGCGGCACCGGCGCCGAGCAGCGGCGAGAGCGTGCGATAGGCCTCGCCGATTTCGGCGATCCCCTGATGCGCCGGATGGAAGGCGCCGGCGGCCATCGCCACCATCGCCATGTTCACCAGCCCGGCGACCCCGAGCGCCGCAAGCACCTCGATATTGGAATAGCGCACCAGCCGCCGGCGCTGCGCCGCATCCTGCGGCGCCACCCGCGCGCCGGAGAGGCCGGAATGCAGGAAGAGCGCGTGCGGCATCACCGTGGCGCCGACGATGCCGACCGCGATCGTCAGCGCCTCGGCATCCGGCAGGGACGGCAGCACCGTATGCAAGGCCGCCTGCCGCCAGTGAACCGGCACGATCAGCAGCTCGGCGAGGTAGCAGAGCGCGATGACGCCGACGAGCGCGCCGATCGCCAGTTCCATCGGCCGGAAACCGCGCCGGTCGAGCAGCAGGATGCCGTAGGTGATGATCCCGGTAATGGCCATGCCCGCCATCAGCGGCAGACGCGCGAGCAGGGCGATCCCGATCGCGCCGCCAAGGAACTCGGCGAGATCGGTCGCCATGGCGGCGATCTCGCTGATGATCCACATCGGAATGGTCAGCGCCGGCGGCAGCGTGTCGCGGCATAGCTCCGCGAGATTCCGCCCGGTGACGATCCCGAGCCGGGCGGACAGACCCTGGAACAGCATGGCGATCAGGCTGGCGAGCAGTACCACCCAGAGCAGGTCATAGCCGTAGCGGGCGCCGGCCTGGATGTTCGTCGCGAAATTGCCGGGGTCCATATACGCGATCGAGGCGACAACCGCGGGGCCGGCAAAGATCAGCGGATTGCGCCATCCGGCGCGCCCGGCCAGCCGGTCCGCGACGGCGCGTGCCGTCCGTTCGCTCAGCCCTGGCCGGGAAACAAGGTCGCTCACCGCAATCGAAGCCCACCCATGAAAATGTAGCCGAGGCTATATATAGGGCAGCAGGCAGGATTTTGAAGAGGCGGGCGAGCGGTCACGCCGAAAACAAAGCGCCGGTCGGAGCGGAACTCCGGCCGGCGCCATGTCTGGATCGTGCGGAGAGTCGGTCGGGCAGGCCCCGGCCGGCTCGGCTCACTCGGCCTTCAGGAAGTCGAGCAGCTTGTCGATCGCGCCCTGCTTGTCGAGCCCCTCCAGCGCGCCGTATTCGGCGGCGAGACGGTCGAGCGCCTGCTCGAAGATCTGCCGTTCGGAGAAACTCTGGTCCGGCTGGCCGGCATTGCGGTGCAGGTCCCGCACCACTTCGGCAATCGCCATCGGGTCGCCGGAATTGATCTTCGCCTCGTATTCCTGCGCCCGGCGCGACCACATCGTGCGCTTCACCCGGGCACGGCCCTTGAGAGCGGCGAGCACCTCGTCGAACTGCTTGCGGCTGGAGAGCTTTCGCAGGCCCGCCGTGCGCGCCTTGTTCACCGGCACCCGCAGGGTCATGCGGTTTTCGTCGAAGGTGATGTGGATCAGTTCGAGCTTCTGGCCGGCGATCTCCTCGGCGGCGATGCGCTCAACCTTGCCAACGCCATGAGTAGGGTAGACGACGTGATCGCCGGGTTTGAAGGTTTCGGCCTTGGCAATCGCGCGTTGCGGCAGCACGGGACGCGGGCCTGGCGGGGGCAGCGCATCGCGTTCGACTTCGGAAGTTTCGGGTTCAGTCTGGGCGGTATTCGGGCTGGGCATATCGGGCTGTGAGTCCTTCTCGGTCTTGGCCGCCTGTGCATCGGCGGCAGTTCTGGCGGTGCGGCGTGGCGTCGCCTTTTCTGGCCGCAGTTCAGTTGGGGGAGCCGCCACTTTACTGGCAGCCTTTGAACGGGACGCCTTGGCACTGTTGCTGACTTCCGCACCGGCGGACGCCGGATCGGTAGGAGCGGGTCGTTTCATGCTGAACCTCGAAAGCGAAGCGATCAAGGGCGCGTATCGCACCACTCAAAAGCCGGACGAACACCGGATCAGCATTGATACCACAAATTTCAGTCCCGGTGAACGCCCGGCCGCGGAACGCTCAATCCTTGTGTGGTTCCGGCGACAGCAACTCCGCCTTGCCAGGCCGGTCCTTCCACTCGTCAGCATCCGCTGGCGGGGTCCCCTTCCTCGTGATGTTCGGCCAGGCGGCCGCGAGTTCACGGTTTTTCTCGATCCAGGCTGATGCCTTGGAGTCGGAATCAGGGACAATGGCCTCGGCCGGGCATTCGGGCTCGCACACACCGCAGTCGATACATTCGTCCGGGTGGATCACCAGCATGTTCTCGCCCGCGTAGAAACAGTCGACCGGACAGACCTCGACGCAGTCCATATACTTGCACTTGATGCAGTTTTCGGTGACCACATAGGTCATCGGGCACTCCTGAGCATGGGATGGATCGATCGGCGATATGCCCCCAACAGCCCGCCAGCGCAAGGCGGCGGCCTGCATCAGTCCTCTGCAACAATCTCGTAGAGCAGGCGCGCCTCGGCGGCAGGGCCGCGTCGCGCACCCAGCGCGATCACCCGCACGACCAGGATTCCCTGCGGCAAGGCGAGGGTCAGCACATCGCCGGGACGGAGTTTTGCATGCGGCTTTTCGGTGATCTGACGATTGATCCTCACGCCGCCAGCCGCGACGAGCCGTGCCGCGACGCCGCGGGTCTTGGCGAAACGCGCATGGAACAGGAACTTGTCGAGCCGTTGCCAGGCGGCATCCTCGCCGCCTGCCGGCTCAGGAGGCGGCACGCCGAAGCGCGGCCAGCGCCGCGAAGGGATGGTCGGGATTGGGCGGCGGGGCCGGGCGCGCGACCTTGCGCGGCGCTGCCGCCGGCCCGCGCTTGTGGCGCCGCAATTCAACCATCGGCGGGCGCGGCGGACCGAACATGCCCGGCGCCATCGCCTCACCGGGAATGAGACGCAGGCCGAGGCCGCGCAGCACCGCCGGCAGATCCTCCAGGCCCACGCCCAGCCGCGGAGCGAGCATCTGCGGCACCGGCGCCGGGCGGCGGCGGGCGGCATGGCGCAGTTCGCCCGCCAGACGCTCGGCGATATCGAGGCGAATCGCCCGCGGACCGGCCACCACCCAGCCGAGATACGCGGCGAGCCCCGCCGGCCAGTCCGGCGCCGGAATCGAGACGAGGCCGGGCGCAGGCAGGTCGGGCAGCGCCCGGCGGTGCCAGGCGGACCACAGCACCGCCCGCAGCACCGCCGCGCGGGGTTTCAGCAGCGCCGGCATGTAGAGCGCGAAAGCGCCCTCCCGCACACCGATCCGGCGCAGTTGCGCCCGCAATTCCCCCCCCGCCCCGCCCGGCGCCAGCACGCCGGCCTGCTCGGCCAGCCGGTGCAGCGGCCCGCGCAGCGCCGGATCCGCCTCGGCCGCCTTCGCCGCGGCGAAGAGCGGCGCCAGCCCCTCGGCGATCACGCCATCGACGAAGCGGGCGAGCCGCGCGCGCACGGCCTCGCGCTGCGATCCGTCGAGAAACTCGCTGTCGATCACCTCGACCGCCGGCGCCAGCAGCGTGGCGCCGCGCCGCAGCCGGGCGACGGGCACGCCCTGCCAGGCAATCGCGCCCGCCGGCCCGAGCGCGAAGTCGCCATCCCCCGCCGCCTCCAGCCGGGAGACCCGGCGCGGCATCTCGCCTGCCAGGGCGCGCCGCGCCGCCCGCAGCACGATCCGCTTGTCCGCCCCGCCCACCGAGGCGTCCGGCTCGAAACGGAACCCCTCGATCCGCCCGACCGGATGCCCCTCGACCACCACATCGCCCGCCCGCGTCACGGCGGACAGCAGCTCGGCGGTCTCGGCCTGTTCCAGCCGCCGGGTCAGCCGCGCCGCCCGGCGATCGACGAAGCGGGCCATCAGCTTCTCGTGCAGCGCGTCAGAGAGCAGGTCCTCCGCCTCGCGCGCGCGGCCCTGCCAGTGCGCGGCATCGCGCACCCAGTCGGCGCGGGCGGCGATATAGGCCCAGATCCGCACCTCGGTCAGCCGCTGCATCAGCGTGTCGATATCGCCATCGGTGCGCCCGAGCCCGCCGATCTGCCCGGAAACCCAGTCCTGCGGCAACACGCCATCGCGCAGCAGATGGGTGAAGACCCGCGCGCAGAGCCGCGTGTGGTGGTCGGTGGCGAGCTTGCGGAAATCCGGGATCTGGCACGCCTCCCAGAGCAGCCGCACGGCGCGGCCGCCCCGCGCGGCTTCGCGGATCGCCGGGTCGTGCGCCAGCGCCGACAGCACGAGCACATCCGACGCATCGTTGCCGCGCACGAGCCCCGCGCGGTCGGGTGGCGCGAGCAGGCTGGCCAGCAGCGCATCGGGCGAGGCGAAATCCAGCGCCGCGTTTCGCCAGGCGAGCTGTTCCAGCGGCTCGAAGGCATGCGCCTCGACCGCGCCGACCAGTTCCTCGGTCAGCGGCGGGCAGGTGCCAGTGGAGCCGAACGTGCCGTCGCGCATCCCCCGCCCGGCGCGGCCGGCGATCTGCGCCACCTCGCTCGCGGTCAGCAAACGCGGGCGGTGCCCGTCGAATTTCGACAGTCCGGCGAAGGCGACATGGTCGACATCCATGTTCAGCCCCATCCCGATCGCATCGGTCGCGACCAGGAAATCGACTTCCTTTTCCTGATAGAGCGCCACCTGGGCGTTGCGCGTGCGCGGCGAGAGCCGCCCCATGACCACCGCGCAGCCGCCGCGCCGGGTGCGCACCGCCTCGGCGATCGCGTAGACCTCGGCGGCCGAGAAGGCGACGATGGCCGAGCGCGGCGGCAGGCGGGAGAGCTTGGCCGGCCCTGCATGCGACAGCCGCGACAGGCGCGGCCGCGTTTCGATCTCGGCCTCGGGCACGAGACGGCGGAGCAGCCGGCGGATCGTCTCGGCGCCGAGGAACATGGTCTCCACCATGCCGCGCGCGTGAAGCAGACGGTCGGTGAAGACGTGGCCGCGATCGGGATCGGCGCAGAGCTGAATCTCGTCCACTGCGACGAATTCGACCTTCCGGTCGAGCGGCATGGCCTCGACGGTGCAGCTGAACCAGCGCGCCTCGGCCGGCACGATCTTTTCCTCGCCGGTGATCAGTGCCACATGCCGCGCCCCCTTCGCGGCCACCATCCGGTCGTAATTCTCGCGCGCGAGCAGGCGGAGCGGAAAGCCGATGATTCCGGAGGAATGGGCCAGCAGCCGTTCGATGGCGAGATGGGTCTTGCCCGTGTTGGTCGGGCCAAGCACCGCCTTCACACGCGGGGCGAATCCGGACATGAGCCGAGTTTGGCGTTTCCGCCGGCAAATGCAAGGCGCAACCCACCGCGCGGCGATTGCAGAACCGCAACACCTCCCCTATCTCGCGGAGCACGATCCGCTCCATGAGCGCGACACCTTGCCGTGAGGATTTTCTGATGAACACCGCAACCGCGACCGACCGTCCGTTCGACGCCGAAGTGGGCCGCCTGCTCGACCTGGTGGTTCATTCGCTCTACTCCGAGCGCGAGATATTTCTCCGCGAACTCGTCGCCAATGCTGCCGACGCGACCGACCGGCGCCGCTTCCTCGCCCTGTCGGACGAGAGCCTGGCGCTGCCCGAAGGTGCTGCCATCCGCATCAGCATCGACAAGCCGGCACGCACCATCACGATCGCCGATGACGGCATCGGCATGACCGGGGAGGACCTGGCCAGCCATCTCGGCACCATCGCCCGGTCCGGCACCAGAGCCTTCACCGCCAGCCTCGCCGAGGCGAAGCCCGAGGACCGGCCGAACCTGATCGGCCAGTTCGGCGTCGGCTTCTATTCCGCCTTCATGGTGGCGGACCGCGTCGAGGTGACCTCCCGCCGCGCCGGCACCGACGCCGCGCACAAATGGTCCTCCGAGGGCACCGGCGGCTATCGCATCGAGACGGCGACCCGCGAGACCCCGGGCACCGACATCGTGCTCCACGTCAAATCCGATGCCGACGAGTTCCTCGAACCCGTCCGCCTCGAGACGATTCTGCGCAAATGGGCCGACCACATCTCCGTCCCGGTCGAGATCGAGCGTGACGGCAAGTTCCAGAAGGCGAACGAGGGCACCGCGCTCTGGCGCCGTCGCAAGGCCGACATCGCCGAGAAGGACTACACCGAGTTCTACCGCCATCTCGGCCACATGTTCGACGAGCCCTGGGCGACGATCCACTGGAGTGCCGAGGGCACGGTGGAGTTTTCCGCCCTGCTCTTCATCCCCGGCCGCTCGCCCTTCCCGGTCACCGAGGATGACCGCGAATCGCATGTCCGCCTGCATGTGAAGCGGATGTTCATCACCGACGACGCGAAGCTCCTGCCCTCCTGGCTCCGCTTCGTCGAGGGCGTGGTCGACACCGAGGACCTGCCGCTCAACGTCTCGCGCGAGATGCTGCAATCCACCCCGGTCCTCGCCCGCATCCGCAAGGCGCTGGTCAACCGCGTGCTGGGCGAGCTGAAGACCCGCGCGAAGGAGAGCGAAGCCTATCGCGGGTTCATCGAGCAGCACGGCCCGATGCTGAAGGAAGGCATCTACGACGACGCCGACCACCGCAACGACATTGCCGCCCTCGCCCGCTTCCGCAGCACGCATGGCGAGGAGCTGACCTCGCTCGACGACTATATCGCGCGGATGAAGGACGGACAGCAGGACATCTATTACATCACTGGCGAGGACCCCGCGCGCCTCGCCGCCTCGCCGCAGATCGAGGGCCTGCGGGCGAAGGGCTACGAGGTGCTGCTGCTCTCCGACCAGATCGACTTCTTCTGGCCCGAGCGGCTCGGCACCTATGAGGGGCACAAGCTCGTCCATGCCGGCCAGGCCCGCGAGATGTTCGACGCCGCGGAGACGCCGGAGGCGATGAAGACGCTGATCGACGCGCTGAAATCAGCCCTCGGCGAGCAGGTCGGCGAGGTCCGCGCCTCGAGCAGGCTGACCGACAGCCCCGCAGCCCTCGCCGCCGGCGAGGCGCAGCCCGACCTCGCCCTGCAACGCCTGCTGCGCCGCGCCGGCCGCCCGAGCTTCGCGCCGGCGCCGGCGCTGGAACTCAACCCGGCGCACCGACTGATCGAGGGGCTCATCGCGCGCGCCGCCGCCGGCGAGGCCATGGACGACTGGGCCGCCCTGCTGCTTGACCTCGCCCGCATCCAGGATGGGGAATCACCAGTGGACCCGGCCCGGTTCGCCCGCCTGGTGGCGGACAGGATGGCCGGCAACGCCGCCTGACATTTCGGGGCGCCGACCGGGCTGACCGGTCGGCGCCGCAACCCTATCGAACCGCCGCCTTGGCTCAGGCGAGCGGCGCGGCCGCGCTCTCCTGCCGCACCTGCTCGGCCTGACGCAACAGGCGAAGAAAATTGGCACCCCAGATCTTCTCCAGCGCCGCACGATCGTAGCCGCGACGCAGCAGTTCCGCGGTCAGCGCCGGGGTTTCGGCCGCATTCATGTAACCGGCGACGCCGCCGCCACCATCGAAATCGGTGCCGATGCCGACATGTTCGATCCCGATCCGGCGGACCACGTAGTCGACATGATCCGCGATCGCCTCCACCCCGATCTCCGAGGGTTTCGCGCCCCGCTTCAGAAACGCCGAAACCATGGTGATCTGGATCAGCCCGCCGGTCGCGGCCAGCGTGTCGAGCTGTTCGTCGTCGAGATTGCGCGGATGGTCGCAGAGCGCCCGCGCGCAGGAATGGGTGGCGATCACCGGCGTGCGCGAGAGCCGGGCCGCCTGCATCATCGTCGATTTCGCGGTGTGGCTGACATCGACGAGAATGCCGAGATCGTTCATCCGCGCCACCGCCGCCCGCCCGAGCTCCGAAAGCCCGCCATGCAGCGCCGCGCCATCGCCGTGTTCGGGGCGTGGGATGGCGGCATCCGCAAGATCGTTATGCCCGTTATGGGTCATTGTCATGTAGCGGACGCCGCGCGCGGCGAAATCATCGAGGGTTGCGAGGTCCCCACCCAGGGCGGCGCCATTCTCCACCACGGGGATCACCGCGAACCTGCCGCCCCGATGCGCGGCCTCGACCTCATCGGCCGTCACGGCGAGGCTTGTGCCGGGCTGGCGCCCCATGGCCGCAATCGCATCGAGCATCGCCAGCGCCCGCTCCTTCGCCGCGGTGCCGCAAGCCGGGATTCGGCGTCCTTGCGGGACGTAAGCGGCAAAGCAGACCGCTCCGACCCCGCCGCGCCGGACCTTCGGCAGGTCGACGCAACGCGGCCCGTCATGCATGAAATCAGGGCCTTCAGGCCAGGGGATGTCGACATGCGTGTCGATGACCAGAAGATCGGCGTGATCGTGATGTGTCATGAGGCAACCCTCGCCGGAGGCAGCCCGTCCGGTCAAGAGCGGAGCCGCTCAACCGAGGCCAAATATCCCGTAGAGTCGCAACATTGGCGGCCAGGCCCGACCGATGGGACCATGCAGCGCGAACAGCAGGACGATCACCACCAGCAATGCGCCGCCGGAAACGATCCATTGCGCCCGCTCGGACGGCCAGATTTCAGCCGGTGCTACGGCCACCCTCCGTGCCTCAACAACCACGGAGGGTTCGGGAACCGGAAGCGGCGCCGGTTCGGGCATGACGAGCGGGGGCTCCGGCACCGGTTCGGATACCGGCGCGGGCGCGGCCTCGTCCGGCGCGGCCTCGGCTTTGGCTTCTACTTCGGCGTCCGCTTCGGCGGGCGCGGGAAGCGGCGTCGCCTCGGCCGCCGCGGCCTCGGGCGTCAGATCCCAGACATGCCCGCATGCGGCACACCGCACGGCGGCGGGTAGTCGCGCCGCCATTTCGACCGGCAGAGCGTACACAGCCTCGCAATTCGGACACGCAGCGCGCATGGCGCGTTTCATGGCAGTTTCGCTCCACCCGCGCAACCGCCGCGGCACGAGCCGGATGCCGGTTGATCGTGACCGGGAGCCGGGGCATTGAAGAGCGATGATCCGCTTCACCCATGTCGGGCTGCGCTACGGCAAGTCTCCGGGCACCGAGTCCGTTGCGCTCGACGATATCGACTTCGAGATCCCGGAGGGCGGGTTCCGCTGGCTCACCGGCCCTTCGGGCGCCGGCAAGACCAGCCTTCTCAAGCTCATGTATCTCGCCCTGCATCCGAGCGAGGGGAGGATCGACCTGTTCGGCACCCCCACATCGAGGCTCGACCGGCGGGGGATCGCCTTGCTGCGCCGGCGGATCGGCGTCGTGTATCAGGATTTCCGGCTGCTCCAGCACCTCACCGCCTTCGATAATGTGGCCCTGCCGCTGCGCCTCGCCCGGCGCAAGGAGGCGCAGGTCCGCGCCGATGTCACCGAGCTGCTCCGCTGGGTCGGCCTGTCCGGCCGGCTCGACCACCGGCCGGACGAGATGTCCGGCGGCGAACAGCAGCGCGTCGCGATCGCCCGCGCGGTGATCGCCAAGCCATCACTGCTCGTCGCCGACGAACCCACCGGCAATCTCGACGACGACCAGGCGGAGCGGCTGATGCATCTCATCCGCTCGCTGAACCGGCTCGGCACCACGGTCATCGTCGCCACCCACAATCTCGGCCTCGTCGCCCGCCACCCCGCGCCGATGATCGAACTGCAGGATGGAAGAATGACATGGCACGGCTAGGTGGACCCCGGCATGGCTAGGCGGCGCCACGCCTCGCGCGCCGACCGGATCGGCCTGCGCGCCGCGATGGCGGACCGGCTGCTGCCCTTCGTGGTGGCGGCGATGTCCTTCCTCGCGGCGCTGGCGCTGGCCGGCAGCATCGCCGCCGGCACGCTGGCGACACACTGGCTCAGCGGTGCACAGGGGCTCATGACGATCGAAGTCGGCTCACCATCGGCGCCGGCCATCGCCGGCAACACCTCGCGTGCCGACGCCGTGCTGCGGCAGATGAAAGCGATGCCCGGCTTCAGCGATGCGCGCCGGCTTTCCGATGCCGAGTTGTCGGATGTGCTGAAACCCTGGCTCGGCTCCGCCGCGAGCGGAAACAACCTGCCGATAGCCTTGCCGGCGGTGATCGTGGTCCACGCGGAGACGGGATCGGTCGACGCCGCAACGCTTGCGAAGACCCTCGACAAGACCGCGCCGGGGACGCTGGTCGATTCCGGATCGCGCTGGGCCGGCCGGATCGCGGAGCTGACGGACAGTATCCGTGCCTCGGCGGCGGCGGTTCTTGTGATCGTGGCGCTGGTCGCAGCCTCGGTCGTCGCGGTCGCGGTGCGGGCGGGCCTTGCCCAGCGGCGGGAAGCGATCGAGATCATTCACGGGCTTGGCGCGCTGGATTCCGACATTGCCAACCAGTTTGCCGGACGCGCGATGCGCCTTGCCGGACTGGGCGGGCTGATCGGCGGCCTCGCCGCGCCGCCCGTGCTGGCCTGGGTCGGCCATCTCGCCGCAGGTCTGATGATCGCCCCCTCATCGGCGACCGGCGCGCATTCGCCGATCATGGCGTTGCCACCCGTGCTGGTGGCAACGCCCCTGATCTTCACCATTGCCGCCGCGGTGATCGGCTGGATCGCGGCGCAGGTGACGGTGCGCGGCTGGCTCCGGCAACTGACGTGAAGCCGGCCGACGACATGGGGTTGGGGCGGCCCCGCAGGCCGGCGCGGCGGCGCGCCGGCCGCCTGCGCTGGGCAATCGGCTTCATGCTGGCCGTGCTGCTGATCTGGATGGGCAGCTTCGGCTGGTTCCTCAATCTGATCGCCGCCGAACATGCGCAAAATCCGATGCCGCACGCGGATGGCATCGTTGTGCTCACCGGCGGTGCGGAAAGGGTGAAGGCCGGCCTCGAACTGCTCATGGCCGGCGCGGCGCCGCGCCTGCTGATCTCCGGCGCCGGCGAGGGCACATTTCTGGGCGACTTCACGGTGAGGGACGGGATCGATGCCAACGCCAAGGCCCGCGACATCGATATCGGTCACTCGGCCGCCAGCACACGGGGAAATGCACGCGAGACCGCGGCTTGGGCCGGGCGGTATCACATCGCCTCACTCATCGTCGTCACCGCCGACTATCACATGCCGCGCGCAATGATCGACCTCCATCGCGCCATGCCCGACGTCAGGCTCATTCCCGAACCCGTCCGCCCGCCCGCGATGACCCATCCAAGCCAGCCCCACATGCTGAAAATCCTGATGGCGGAGTTCATCAAGTATATCGCCGTGCGGCTGCATCTGGACGGCATCGCGGCCCATCGAATAGAGGCTCATGGCTGATGTTCCTGCTGGGATCACTTTTGTTCCACGCCTTTATCGTGGTGTCCGGCCTCACCGCCGGTTTGTGGGCGAATTTGCTGCTGCGCATCTCGCCCGAAAAGGTTCTGCCGTTCGGCCAGGCCTGGGCGCGCATCGCACTGCGGGCGCTGCGGGCACTCTGCGGGATCAGGATCGTCTATGAGGGGCTCGAAAACATTCCCGAAGGCCCGGTGATCCTCGCCGCCCAGCACCAGTCGGCGCTGGATACGATGATCTGGTTCACCCAGTTGGCGAAACCGGCCTATGTGATGAAACAGGAACTCAGCCGGATCCCGGTGCTTGGGCCTCTTCTCATTCCCTCCGGCCAGATCCCGCTCGACCGATCCGGCGGGGCGAAAGCGCTGCGGGATCTGACCGAACGGGTCCGTGCCGCGGCAGCGAGCGGCCGGCAGATCATCATTTTCCCCGAAGGTACCCGCGTGGCGCCCGGCGAACGGACCCGATTGCAGCCCGGCATCGTCGCGATCGCCAAGGCGACCGGCCTGCCCGTCCTGCCGGTCTCGACGGATTCGGGGCGTGCGTGGGGCCGCAACTCCATCCGCAAGCACCCTGGCATCGTACACGTCCAGGTGCATCCGCCGCTGCCGGCGGGCCTTGACCGCGCGGCGATGCTTCGCGCTCTGGAAATCATTTTTTACGGAGAGACATGCTGTGGATAACTCTGTGCGCAATTATCGGCAGTCCCTGAAGAACGTTGTGAGTAGATTTTCATAAGAATATGTTTTATAATGATTTTCATCTTATGTTCTGGTCGGTTTACGGATACCGCCGCCGATGGGGATAAACGAACGGGTCAGGTTTTCGATGGTCCCGCCACAATGGAGGACAAAAGCTGGAATTGGTAAATTTCGCCGTTTCGCTTATGTGATCCCGTTATGTGGTTGACGGACTTCAGTACACTGCTCGGCTCGGCTGCGGGCAGCCCTCCGCTTGAGATCACGACGATCATTCTCGGCACCTTCATCCTCGAAGATGCCGCGACACTGCTTGCCGCAATGCAGGTTGCCGCCGGCGCCGTGTCGCTGCCGATCGCGCTGGGCTCGCTCTATGCCGGCATCGTGCTTGGCGACATCGGGCTTTATTGGCTCGGTCGCCTGTCCGGCCGCCATCCCTGGGCGCACCGGCTGGTGCCGCAGCGCCGGCGCGATATCGGGCGGGATTGGGTGAGCGTACGGATCATACCCGTGGTTCTGGTCAGCCGCTTTATCCCCGGCCTGCGCCTGCCGACCTACACAACATGCGGATTCCTTCGCGCGCCATTTCTTGCATTCGTGGCGGCGGCGATTCTCGCGACGCTCGCCTGGACGAGCCTGCTGTTCTTTGTCAGCCTGAAGCTTGGAGCGCTGATGGTGCGCTATCTCGGCCCATGGCGCTGGGTTGGACTGGCTGTTTTCGTGGTGATCCTGATCATGGTAGGCAGGATCGCCGCACGGTGGCATGCTGACCGGATCGGAAAGGACGCCCTATGAGCGATGTCTCCCCAGCGTCGAGCGTTTCGGCGGGGTCGGCCGGGCGACGGGATGCCAGTCCCGTCTCGTTCTTCGAATTTTGGCCTGGTTTCATCTTCTATGCTCCCGTTGCGCTGTTCTGGCTGTTTCAGTCGATCAGGCACCGCAGCGTGACGCTCCCCGCGCTGACCAACCCCCGCATCGAGGCCGGCGGAATTTGCGGCGAGTCGAAGAACGATATTCTTGATCTGTGCGGCCCGGAGGCCCGGCGGTGGATTGCCCCCTATGTCGGGATCACGACGCCTGCGCATCATGGCGGGGACCTGGCAATGGCCGAAGCCGCCATGCGGCAGGCAGGCCTCGCCTATCCAGTCGTGGCGAAGCCGGACATGAGCTGCAATGGCGCGGGCGTTCGCCTCGTGGAGAACGACGCGGCTCTCGCCGCCTATCTCGCCGAGTTCCCCCGGGCAACACGTCTTCAGATACAGGCGCTGGTGCCACATGAGGGCGAGGCCGGACTGTTCTATATCCGTGATCCCGGTGCCGCACGTGGCAGGATTACATCGATCACGCTCAAATATGCCCCCGTCGTTATCGGCGACGGGCGCTCGCGCATTCGCGACCTGATCGGCGTTGACGCCCGGCTGAACGCGGTTGCCGATTTGCTGCTTGCCAAGCTCGGAGCTGGCGCCGCGCGCATACCCGAAGCCGGGGAACGGGTGCGGCTCGTTTTCGTTGGCAATCATTGCCGCGGGTCGACCTTCAAGGATGGCCGGCACCTGATCACCCCTGAACTCACCGATCGGATCGACAGGATCGCGCGCGACATTCCGGATTTCCATTTCGGCCGGTTCGACCTTCGCTACACATCCGCGAACGCGCTACGCAGAGGCGAGGGCTTCTCGATTATCGAGGTCAATGGCGCCGGCTCCGAAGCCACCCACATCTGGGATCCGCAAACCACGATCAGGGAAGCTTACCGGGCGCAGTTCTTTCATTACGGCGCCGCGTTCAGGATCGGGGCCGCGATGCGCGCGCAGGGTGTGCCACGATACGGCACCCTGCGTCTGCTCCGGGCATGGCGACGGCAGAAGGCGCTCATGGCGCTCTACCCGACCAACGACTGATCCGATTGCAAGGACGGCATGCTCGCGCCGCCGCGAGCGATGCCAGGCGCCAAACCGACAGAAATCAGCAGCGAATCCCCAGCGCTTCCAGCGTCGAACGGCTATCGCGCAGGAAGCTCTCCATGCCGATTGCAAGGGCCGCGCGCATCTCCGGCCGGTCACCCATCGCCTCCGCTGCCCAGCGTTCGATCGTGTCGCGGTCGGGCAATGACAGGCTCGCCCCTTCGACGGCCGATTCTGACCGCTCCTGTTGACGCAACACGGCAAGCGCCCCGGCCGCCGGCATTTTGAATCCGCCGCCCAGTGCCGGCACGGCGAAAGCGACAGTTTCGGTCATCGCAGTACCCGCCGCCTGGGAGGCGAACATAATGCCGTTCAACGCGCGGGCAGGTGCCGTCATCGCCCGGCCGGGCGCCGGAACAAGTACCGCCTGTCCGGTGCCCACAAGCAGGGCGGCAAGCTCAGCAGGGTTGTCGGATGCCGGCGAGGCGCCGCTCGGTCGGGCCAGGCTCAACAACTCCTCAACCGACGCCACCCCTTGCGCGAGACGAGCAAAGACCGGTTCGTAGAATGCAGGATTCATGCCGATTTCGCCCATCGGGGTTGGAATGCCTAATCGGCGTTGGGAATGCGGCAAAGCGAGACCGAGCGTCAGGCCGCGCAGAATGTCATCGCGCGCGACCATCGCGATCCGGCTTCCGCCGCGAACGTATATGTCATGGCGCAACGGCCGGCCGAGAGTGACGTCCTTGATCAGTTCGGTCATCGCCGAATCGCTGAATTTCCTGGCCATTTCCAGCGCCGCGGGAGGTAACGTCACCTCGGCGATACTATCCAGCGCATGCGAGGAGCCGACATAGCTCAACCCCGCCTTCGAGAATGCCGCCGCGACATCGGCGTGGAAGCAGGGCCGCCAGTCAGCATTCATGAACTCATGGGCAAGATACGCCGAAGGCTTGTCGGCGAGCATCTGCAACATGGCACGCGTCCGCTCATCCGTCGCCTCGCCAAGTGGCCCGAAAAGATGGCGTACGACCTCGAAACCCCGCTCGACCTGGCGGTCCGCCCGATCGGCGAGTCTGAGCCCGGTTTCCCGCACAAGGCGTTGCAGCCCCACCATGCCACCCCAGCCCGGAAGCAGGTTGTAGCTGACATGACACAAGCCGCCGGGAGCCAGCCGCCGCTCAAGCAAACGAAGGATGCCGGCGCGGACAGCATCGCTGACCCAGGTCCAGACGCCATGGAGGCTTGCCGCATCGACCTCGGGGAGTTCCGCATCGTCGAACTGGGCGAGATCCGCCTCGATAAACCGGCAATTCCGAATGCCGGCCCGTGCCGCCATTTCCCGCGCTTCAGCGAGATGCGCCGGGTTGAAGTCGATGCCGGTAACGGTCCAGCCAGGGTTTGCGACTGCCATGACCAGCGCCGTGAAACCACGGCCGGACCCTATATCGAGGAAATGAAAGGCCTCGTCCGGACCAGGCATACGCGCGTGCTGGCCCGTCAGCAGCGCCACGAGCGCCATCAGCCGCGGAGACTGTTCAACGTAATAGCCGCTGGAATACACGATATCGGTCACATATCCGTGACCCGTATTCATGCGCGCGAATCTCTTTTTGCGACCGCAATCATCACATCTACATCCTTAATCCCGATACAAAACGCTAGGCAAACCAGAGACGGACAGCAATGCCTCTACCGGCGCTGAACCAGAATTGGTTCCATTTTCCGAGACCGCGCCCCCAATGACGATATCGGGTCGATCTTGCGCGCCATGGCCGTGGCGATTCCACGATTTCCAATGTGATGCCGCGCAGCAACGAGATGAAGCATGGATGACACATATATCTCGGCGAGACCAACCAATCGCGCCGACATCATGATGAAGCGCTGAAAATGAGGGGCTTCCATGACATGATGTAAATATCCATGTCGTCCGGCAGCCGTTATGGCCGGGGTTCACTGATTTTCATGGCAAACCCGCCAGAATTCGAGCAGAGGCCGCCTATGGACCAGCTTTCCCTTATCAACACCTTTATCCGGGTTGCCGAGCGCGGGTCGTTTTCTGCCGTAGCGCGTGATTTCAACACATCGCAGCCGGTGATCTCCCGCCAGATCGCCGCCCTGGAAGACCAGCTCGGTGTCAGGCTGATTCAGCGCACGACCCGAAGACTCTCGCTGACCGAGGACGGCCAGATCTACCTTGAGCATGCGAAAGCGGTCGCCGACGCCGTCGATGCCGCCACGGCAAGCGTCGGCAGCGCCCGGAAGACCCCAACCGGGCAGGTGCGCCTCGGCGTTCCCACGGCTGTCGGCCTCTATCTTGCAGCGAGGCTTCCCGAGTTCTTTGCCCGCAATCCTGAAATCTCGCTCGACCTCAAGATGCGCGACGGCGCGTTCGACCTGATCGAGGAAGGGTTGGATCTCGTGATTTCGGTGGTCGAGGCAACGCAGGCGAGCGTGATCACCCGGGTTGTGGGGACGGCAGCCTCGGTTCTGGTCGCCTCTCCCGCCTATGTCGCCGCACGCGGCGCGCCTGACACCCCTCAGGACCTGCTGCGGCATGAATGCATCGTCTACACACGGCCCGGCGCGGATAGGGAATGGCGCTTCGCGCGCGATGGGATCGAGGAAACGGTCAGCGTGCAGGGCCGATTCCACGTCGATTCGAGCGAGGCCGTGCGCCGCGCCGCGCGAGCGGGGCTGGGGGTCGCTCTCCTGCCACGGCTGACCACGATCGACGATGTCGTCGCAGGGCGCCTGGTCACCCTGCTCGACACGTTCGTGCCGATGAACGTGAAGATCCACGCGATCCTGCCTTCGCGCCGGTATATTCCGGCGCGCACGAGGGCCATTCTCGATTTCCTCCAGGAGGAACTGGAGAAGACCCCCTTCCTGCAATCAACGGCGGGGATGGCGGGCGTTCATGCGCCGATCTTCGACTGAAGTCCTCGACCCGGGGATGCCGGGCGCGGCAGCCCCCTCAGCGGGCGACCTCGCCCTGCCGCGCCCGGCCTGATTGAACGAGAGCGAACTGCACCGGGCCATAGGTGCTGGTGAGAGCAAGGGACGGCTGGCCGGGGAGTGCTGGCGTGGCGCGCGCGAGGCGCACGCCGCCCAACGCCGACCCGAAGCCGGCCAGCAGCGCAACCGTTAACGACGCAACGGCAATGAGTTTCTGCACGATCAGTCTCCAGAGACGAATACGAATCCGAGCGACAACCTCGTCGCCCAGCCATGTTGCACTGCGATATGGCCTCGTTGCCGGGCAATGACCATGCCGGATTTCACATTTCTTTCATGAACCTGCGGGATGAATTGGCGGTTGTGCGCGGCGATTTCGCCTGGCCCCGCTATCCGCGGGCGACCGCGGGCTTGGAGCGCGTTCCGATCCCGATGGATCGGGTGTCGTGCTCTATGAGATTGATAATCAGAGCGTCTTTATCCGATCAGATGACTCCATCTGATCGGATAAAGATGCTCTAGCTCCGGCGCAGCGCCGACAGCGCGGCGTCCGCCTCATCCGGATCGAGATCGACCGCACGCTCGGCGATATCACGGGTGAAGCCGCCTCGCGCGAGGGCCGCGAGGGCCCGCACCCGTTCGCCGGGGCCGAAGGGCGGCAGGCGCCGGCGGCGCAGATAGGCGCAGGCCGCGGCGAGATCGCGCGCCGGATCTTCCGGCACCACTGTCTCGGCCAGAACCGCCTCCACCCCCTTGTCCACCAGATGCGCCAGCGTCGCCCGGCGTGACTTGCCCTGACGGATCAAGCGGCGCGCCCGACCATCCGCGAACGCCGCATCGTCGATCGCCCCCACCGCGCTCAACGCCGCAACCACCGCCGGAACGGCGGCCCGCGCCGCGCGGACAGCGGCTGCGATCGCCTCGGCCTCGAGCCCGGCCAGTTCGGCTGCCCGCGCCCAGCGATCGATCCGGCGGTTCAGAACGCGCGCAAGTCCTGCCCTTGTTGCCGCGAAACGGGCCAGATGCGCGAGCGCGCCCTCGCGCAGCGAAGCCTCGTCCGGCGGCTTCGGGAGGGGCTTGGTCGCATTGCGGGTGGCATTGGGCATATCTGCATCCTGCCATGCGGGGGTGGCAGACCGGAAGACTGCTTGACCGTCAGCGCCTGCGGGAGATAGTGCGGCGCAACAGCAAGGAGTGAACCAATGGCCAAGTCCCCCGTCCGCATCGCCGTCACCGGCGCCGCCGGCCAGATCGCCTACGCGCTCGTCTTCCGCATCGCCAGCGGCGCGCTGCTCGGCCCCGATCAGCCGGTCATTCTCCACCTGCTCGACCTGCCGCAGATGCAGGGCGCGCTCGGCGGTGTGATGATGGAACTCGACGATTGCGCGTTCCCGCTCCTCGCCGGAATGGTCGCGACCGACGACCCCAAGGTTGCCTTCAAGGATATCGACATCGCCTTCCTCGTCGGCGCCCGGCCGCGCAGCAAGGGGATGGAGCGCAAGGACCTGCTCGGCGCCAATGCAGAGATCTTCACCGTGCAGGGCCGCGCGCTCAACGAGGTCGCGAAGCGCTCGGTCCGCGTGCTGGTTGTCGGCAACCCGGCGAACACGAATGCCTATATCGCGATGAAGTCGGCGCCGGACCTCTCGCCGGATTGCTTCTCGGCGATGATCCGGCTCGACCACAATCGCGCCGCCTCAATGCTTGCCGCCAAAGCGGGCGTGAATGTCGGGGATGTCGGCAAGCTGATCGTCTGGGGCAACCATTCGCCGACGATGTATCCGGACTACCGGTTCGCCGAGGCGGGTGGCCGCAAGCTCGCCGAACTCGTCAACGACGAGGCGTGGAATCGCGATGTGTTCATTCCCACCGTCGGCAAGCGGGGCGCCGCCGTGATCGAGGCGCGCGGCGCTTCCTCGGCCGCGTCGGCCGCCAATGCCGCGATCGATCAGGTGCGTGACTGGGTCGTCGGCTCCAACGGCCGCTGGGTGTCGATGGCGATCGCGTCGGATGGCAGCTACGGCGTTCCCGAAGGCATCATGTTCGGCGTGCCCGTGACCACGCAGAACGGTGTCGTGACCCGCGTCCAGACCCTCGAGATCGACGCCTTCGCTCAGTCGCGGCTCGACATCACGCTGAACGAACTCAAGGAAGAGCGCGAGGCGATCGCGCACCTGCTGGGCTGATCATGCCCCGGGCCCTGGCGCATGCCGGGGCCCGCCCGCCGGGGATCACACGGTGAACTGCTCGCGGATGATCCGCTCCGACAGGGCCCGATCGGGGTCCGAGAGGATACGGGCGCGAACCGATCGGTCTTCGCTGGCTGCCACTGAAATCACCCGCCGGACTTCGGTAAAGTCGGCGACGGCGGCCACCGGACGTTTTTCCGATTCGAGGATTTCGAACAGGATTTCGCTATCCGACGGCAGCAGCGCGCCGCGCCAGCGTCGCGGCCGGAACGCGGAAATGGGTGTGAGCGGCAGCAGATTGGCCGAAAGCGGCACAATCGGCCCGTGCGCCGAGAGGTTATAGGCGGTCGATCCCGCGGGGGTCGATACCAGCACGCCGTCACAGATCAACTCGGCGAGACGCACCCTGCCGTCGATCGTGATGCGGATTTTCGCCGCCTGGCGCAATTGCCGCAACAGACTGACCTCGTTGAACGCGAGCGCCTCTTCCACCGCCCCGGTCGAGGTGATCGCATGCATGCGCAGCGGATGGATGTCGTTGCACTGGGCGCGGGCGATGCGCGCCGGCAGGTCGGCTTCGGCGAAATCGTTCATCAGGAATCCGACCGAGCCGCAATTCATGCCATAGACCGGAAGCTCGCGTTCCAGCATGCTGTGCATCGTCTCCAGCATCAGTCCATCGCCGCCAAGGGCCACGACCACCTCGGCTGCGTCCGGTTCCGCATCGCCATACAGCGCGACAAGCCTGTCGCGCGCGGCGAGGGCCTGCTCGGTTGACGCGGCTGCGAAATGAATGCGGGTCAAGCGAGCTTGCGGTGCTGGAGAACCGGCATATCGCGCCGCACCCTCGCCGTGCGGGCGCTGTCGATCCGTGCCGTGGCAAAGCCCGGCCCATCGGACACGCGCGCGACGACGCTGCCCCACGGATCGGCGATCAGCGCGTTTCCATAGGTCAGGCGCGTCTCGCCGCGGCCATCACGATGCGGACCAACGCAGGCTGCCGCGGCGATCCAGCACTGGGTCTCGATCGCGCGAGCGCGTAGCAGCACCTCCCAGTGATCCTTCCCGGTTTGCAGGGTGAAGGCGGACGGCACCATGATCAGGTCGGCGCCGGCCCGGCGCAAGGCGAGGTAAAGTTCGGGAAAGCGCATGTCGTAGCAGATCGACAAACCCACGGTGAGACCGCCGATCCGGCAGGTGACGACTGCATCGCCGGCTCCGTAGGTCGCACTTTCGCGATAGCCGAGCCCATCCGGCGTGGTAATGTCGAACAGGTGGATCTTGCGGTAGCGCGCGATCTCCTGTCCGTCGGCATCAAAGACCAGCGTGGTGTTGTAAAGCCGGTCGTCCGCCTGCTCGCCGATCGACCCGCCATGAACATGAAGGCGATGACGCCGGGCGGTGTCGCGCAGGAATTCATAGGCCGGACCACCGGCGGCACCCGATCCGGCGGGGGGCAGCGCCTCGGCGGCTAGTGTCTTCGCGGCCCGGTCACCGCCGAGACAGCTCCAGACCTCCGGCAATGATACGAGGCCGGGCCGGTCGGCGGCGACGGCGGCATCGATCAGCCGCTGCGCCTGGGCGATGTTGGCGGCCTTGTCTGCCCCCGGCGACATCTGAATGACGGAGAGGCGAAGCGTATCGTCCTGCATGAGCGTATCGTGCGCCAGGTGCCGTGAGCAGGCAAGCGGGCTATTCGGCCGCCCGCCGCGCGGCGAAATGGGCGGCGAGCCGCTCCACGGCCTCGTCCAGCACCGCCTCGCGCTTGCAGAAGGCAAATCGCGCATAGTGCCGCGGCGCCTCGCCCGGATAGAACGCTGAAACCGGAATGGCCGCCACCTTGGCGTGCTCGGTGATGTGCCGGCAGAAATCCGCATCGTCCCCATTGAACCCGAGCGGGGCGAAATCGGCCGTCACGAAATAGGAGCCATGGCTCGGCAGCACGCCGAAGCCGATCCGCCGCAACCCGTCCGACAACCGGTCGCGCTTCGCCGCGAGATCCGACGCGAGCGACGCGAAATAGGCATCGTCCTTGGCGAGCCCCACGGCGACCGCGCGTTGCAGATTGGGCGGCGTGGTGAAGGTGAGGTTCTGGTGCGCCCGCGCGATCACCCCGGCCAGCCGCGCCGGCGCCGTGACATAGCCGATCTTCCAGCCGGTCAGGCTGAACGTCTTGCCCGCGCTGCCGATGCGCACGCAACGCTCCCGCAGGCCGGGCAGGCTCATCAGCGGGATGTGCTTCAGCCCATCGAAAATGAGATGCTCATAGACTTCATCACATACCGCATAGCAGTCATGCTTTACGAGGAGGTCGGCAATGAAGCCGAGTTCTTCGCGGGTGAAGACCTTGCCGGTCGGTTCATCGGCGAGTTGAGCAGCAGCAGCTTTGTCTTGGGGCCGAAGGCTGCCGCCAGTTCGGCGCGCGGGAGCGCCCAGTCGGGCGGGTTGAGCCGCACCAGCTTCGCGGTGGCGCCCACGAGTTGCACTACGGGCAAATAGGTATCGTAGAGGGGCTCGATCAATACGACCTCATCGCCCGGATTGAGCAGGGCGAGCAAGCTCGCGGTGATTGCCTCGGTCGCCCCCGAGGTCACGACCACCTCCCGCGCGGGGTCGGCCTCGATCCCGTAAAAGCGCCGGTTCGCGGCGGCCACCGCCTCGCGCAGTTCGACGACGCCGGTCAGCGGCGGATACTGGTTCCGTCCGTCGTGCAGCGCCGCCGCCGCCGCCTCGATCACGTCGGACGGTCCATCCGTATCGGGGAACCCTTGACCCAGATTGATCGCCCCGTGCTCCACCGCCAGGGCGGACATCACCGTGAAGATGGTCGTGCCGATATTGTCGAGCAGTTGGTTTGGCGATTTCACGCTTGTCTCTCCAGTCTGACGGATGTCGCACTATCGCGGCACAGGGCCGCAGGGCAAGGGGTTTTGCCGAGCGGGCTTGATTTGCAGGCAATGACTGCCGTTTATTTAGGCATGAACTGTGCCGCCCCCGTAGGCACTCGGCGTGCCACTCATTTTTACCCATAACTGGCACGACGCATGCAAAAATGGCATGATATCTGCACGTAAGTCATGCCGGCCGGTGCGCGCACCAGCTCGCCGCGATCAACCGTAACAAGGAGGTGCCCGTCTCGGATCGGGCGTGAACCGGATGAAGAAAATCGAAGCGATCATAAAGCCGTTCAAGCTTGACGAGGTCAAGGAAGCCTTGCACGAGGTCGGGCTTCAGGGCATCACCGTCATGGAGGCGAAGGGATTCGGGCGCCAGAAAGGCCATACCGAACTCTATCGCGGTGCCGAATATGTTGTTGATTTTCTGCCGAAGGTGAAGATCGAGGTGATCTGCGAGGATGCCGTTGCCGAGCGCGCGATCGAAGCCATTACCAACGCCGCGCGTACCGGGCGGATCGGTGACGGCAAGATTTTCGTTTCCACGATCGAGGAAGTTATCCGTATCCGCACCGGTGAAAAGGGCGAAGCGGCGATCTGACCCTCTGTTTCAATCCATCCCTCAAACCCAACGAGAGCGGGTCCGCATGGGGCGGACCCGCACAATGACCAGCAGTGAGGACGACAATGGCGAAGAAGCCCGCCGGTAGCGGCGATGCGATCAGCAAGGTGATGGCCATGATCAAGGAGAACGGGGTCGAGTATGTCGACCTGCGGTTCACCGATCCGCGCGGCAAGTGGCACCACACCGCCCAGCACATCTCCACCATGGGCGAAGACGCCTTCCGCGACGGTATCATGTTCGATGGCTCGTCCATCGCCGGCTGGAAGGTCATCAACGAGAGCGACATGATCCTGATGCCGGATCCGGAAACGGCGGTGATGGATCCCTTCGCCGCCAAGCCCAGCCTGGTCATCTTCTGCGACATTCTCGAACCCTCGACCGGCCTGCCCTATTCGCGCGACCCGCGTTCGACCGCGAAAAAGGTGGAGGCCTATGTTCGGGCATCAGGCGTCGGCGATTCCATCCTGTTCGGCGCCGAAGCCGAATTCTTCATTTTCGACTCCGTCCGCTTCGGTACCGGCGGCAATTTCGGCACCTATCAGCTCGATAGCATCGAAGGCCCCGGGTCCTCGCTGAAGGACTACCCGGAAGGCAATATGGGCCATCGTCCGGTGGTGAAGGGCGGCTATTTCCCGGTTCCGCCGGTCGACTCCGAAAGCGACCTGCGCGCCGAGATGCTCTCGACGATGGGCGAGATGGGCCTGCCGATCGAGAAGCACCATCATGAGGTTGCCCAGAGCCAGCACGAACTCGGCACGAAGTTCGGCACGCTGGTGCAGATGGCCGACCAGATGCAGATCTACAAATACTGCGTCCACAACGTCGCCCACAGCTATGGCAAGACCGCGACGTTCATGCCGAAGCCGATCTATGGCGACAACGGCTCGGGCATGCACACCCATCAGTCGATCTGGAAGAACGGCAAGCCGCTCTTCGCCGGCAACGGCTATGCCGATCTCTCGGAACTCTGCCTGTATTACATCGGCGGCATCATCAAGCACGCCAAGGCGCTGAACGCCTTCACCAACCCGAGCACGAACAGCTACAAGCGGCTGATTCCGGGCTTCGAGGCGCCGGTCCTGCTGGCCTATTCGTCGCGCAACCGCTCGGCCTCGTGCCGCATCCCGTACACGACCAACCCGAAGGCCAAGCGCGTCGAGGTTCGCTTCCCCGACCCGACCGCGAACCCCTATCTCGCCTTCGCCGCCATGGCGATGGCCGGGCTCGACGGTATCAAGAACAAGATCCATCCGGGCGACCCGATGGACAAGAACCTCTATGATCTCCCCCCGAAGAACTTCAGGGCATTCCGACGGTCTGCGGCTCGCTCCGCGAGGCTCTGGAATCCCTCGCCGCCGATCATGACTTCCTGCTCGCCGGCGATGTATTCAGCAAGGAACAGATCGAGAGCTACATCGCGCTGAAGTGGGAAGAGGTTTACCGCTTCGAGCACACGCCGCACCCGGTCGAATTCGAGATGTATTACTCGGCCTGACCGACAGCGACGGCACGCATCGAAGGGCCGGTCCGCAGCCGCGGACCGGCTTTTTCCTGGCCCCGTCCCGATCGTGCGTAAGCGGTCGTAATTCCGCATCCCGCAGAAGCTTGATTCCCGCAGAGCAACGGCCGTTTCCCTCTGGCCGGGTGAGGCTCTATCCTGTCGCGGCCAGGCCCCGCGGATTTGACGGACAGCCGGGCATCGTCACTGACGGGAGAAACACGCGGATGGGCACAGCAGTCCTGGTTCTCAACGCCGGTTCATCGAGCATCAAATTCGGCATGTTCGAGATCGCAAGCGGCCTGCCCCGGCGCGCTCACGGCTCGATCGAGCGGATCGGCGTGGCGCCGCATTTCCAGGGATTCGACGCGGCCGGCCAGCTTCTGACCGAGCGCCGATGGGATGGCGGCGCGGCGATTACGCATGAGGACCTGCTGAAGCCGTTGCTGGAATGGGCCGATTCGCATCTCGCCGGCGATCGGCTTGCCGGCGTCGGCCACCGCATCGTGCATGGGGGGCGCGATTTCGCCGCCCCCGTCACGCTTGATGAGACCATTGTTGCGGCGCTGGCTGCGCTTGTTCCCCTCGCCCCCCTGCACCAGCCCCATAACCTTGCGCCCGTTCGCGCCATCGCCCGCCTGCGGCCCGGCCTGCCGCAGGTCGGCTGCTTCGATACCGGCTTTCACTGCGCGATGGGCGCCATCGCAACGCGCCTTCCCCTTCCCGCGCGCTACCACGACGCTGGCGTTCGCAGATATGGGTTTCACGGCATTTCCTATGAATACATCGCCGGGGCGCTCGCCGCGGCAGCGCCCGCCCGCGCCGCCGGCAAGGTTATCGCCGCGCATCTTGGCAACGGGGCCAGCGCCTGCGCGATGCTGAAAGGCCGGTCGGTCGAGACGAGCATGGGTTTCACGGCGCTGGACGGGCTGATGATGGGCACCCGGCCCGGCACGCTTGATCCTGGCGTGGTGCTGTACATGGCCGAGCAGGAACGGCTGGACCCGGCCGCGATCAGCCATTGCCTGTATCACGAATGCGGCCTGTTGGGCGTCTCGGGCGAGGCGTCGGACATGCGCACCCTGCTGGCGAGTTCACGCCCCGACTCGCGCCTGGCGGTCGAGTTGTTCTGCCATCGGGCGGCTCGCGAAATCGCCGCATTGAGCGTCGCTCTTGGCGGTCTCGAAACGCTTGTCTTTACCGCCGGCATCGGTGAGCACGCGCCGGAAATCCGCGGGAAGATCAGCGCGCGACTGGGCCATTTCGGCATCACCCTCGATGATGCCGCCAACCGGCGCAACGCGCCGGTCATTTCGGCGGCTTCCTCGGCCGTCCAGGTGCGCGTGATCCCCACCAATGAGGAAGCCATGATCGCGCATCACACCGCCACCCTGCTGCGCGGCTGATCGGCTCGATTGCCACCAAAACGTCATCCAACGCGCAGGCCCTCTGGTCTAGAGCGGTCCGCGGCGGCCGCGCCCTGACCGGCGCGGCCGATTCATCCGTGCAGCCGCAGGTTATGCGGCACGGCAACAAAGGAGTCCCTGAATGAAACGCGTAGCCCTTCTGGCCTGTTCGGCGCTTGTCGCCGTCAGCGCCGCGGCTTTTGCCGCGCATGGCCAGGAAGTCGTCACCCAGCCCGCCGCTCATGGCATTGTCAGCAAGATGATGGACAAGCCGCAGCCTGTGCTGAGCGACGCGGAAATGACCGCTCTGGTCCGCCACAAGATCAAATACGTCTTCGTGCTGTATCAGGAGAACCGCTCGTTCGACTCCTATTTCGGCACCTTCCCCGGCGCGGACGGGCTCTATTCGCAGCCGGCCGCCAAGACCCCCGGCTTCGTGCAGGAGCTGGTCAATACCGATGGCAGCACGACGACGATCTCGCCCTTCCGCATCGGCCCGAAGCAATATGCGTGGGATACCGACGACATCGACCATTCGCACGGCCGCATCATCGCCAAGATGGACGTCGTCGCCGGCAAGCCGCTGATGGACAAGTTCGCCGTCACCGAGGAGAAGAAATACTCGCCGTCCGGCAATCCCTCGCTCAAGGCGAAGCAGTTCGGCGAACTCGCGATGGCCTACGAGGATTGCGACACGGTGCCCTTCCTGTGGCGCTACGCCAGCCGCTTCGTGCTGTTCGACCATGTCTTTCAGGATATTGCCGGCCCTTCGACGCCGGGCAACCTGTCGATCTTCGCCGCCCAGACCGGCCTGACCCAGTGGGCCCTGCATCCCAACGAGGCAACCGGAACCTACAAGGGCGGACCGACCGCCACGAACGCCGCCGGCGGCAAGATTTCGGAGGCGGGCGCTGGCGTGCCGGTTGTCACCGACGACGATCCGCTCTGGGGCTCGCCGCTCGACCCGCACCCTGCGGTGCCGGCCAATCCACATGACTTCGCCAGCCCGCACGGCACGCATGTGCAGATCAACCAGACCTACGCCTCGCTGGCGCTGACCACGGCGGGGAAGACCATCAAACGGGAAACCGCGCGCGACACCGACCCGGATACCGATCTTGCGGATGTCCGGCAGGATGTTGCCTATCTCGCCGCACACGGCCAGAAGCCGGTCGGCTGGGGCTGGTACGAGGAAGGCTATGGCAAGGATGCCGGCGACAGGCACGCTGGCCCGACCGACGCCCAGGGCATGCACGCCGCCTACATCACCCATCACAACGGGCCGCAATATTTCGGATACGTCGCCAACAATCCGGCAGAACGCGATCATCTGCACGGCGCATCGGCGTTCTATACCGCGCTGCGGAGCGGAGCCCTGCCGGCATCCGGCGGCGTGTTCTATCTCAAGGGCGGCTTCCGCAACGACATGGGTCTGACCCCGGACAACCCGGATGCCAAGGCGCGCAAGAACTTCGTGGGTGACGATGATCATCCCGCCTATTCGGATGCCCAGATCAGCGAGGCATTTGTGGCCAAGGCGGTAAACGCGATCGCGAGAAGCAAATACTGGAAGCACGCCGCGATCATCATCACCTGGGACGATTCCGAGGGCGATTACGACCATGTGCCGCCGCCGGTGGTCATCGACGGGCCGGATCACAAGCCGCTCACCTTCGGCCCGCGCGTGCCGCTCATCATGATCTCGCCCTATGCGCGGGTACACCAGATCTCGCACGCTGTGGGCAGCCAGGCCTCGGTCGTGAAGTTCGTCGACAAGGTCTTCGGCCTGACGCCGCTCGCCCGCCTGCCGGACGAGATGAAAGGCCGCAGGCTCGGGCAAAAGGAATTCGGCGAGGCCAATATCGGGCCGGCCGACGCGATCACGCCCGATACCTCCGACCTGATGACTGCGTTCGACCCGGCACGGCTCGAAGGCCAGGCGCGCGCATTGCCGCCGAGCTACGCGATCATCCCCGATCACGACCTCACGACCCTGCCGCAATTCGGCGGCAATGGCTGCAAGGTGGACGGCATTGTGCCGACGAATATCACCAAGGGAATCCGGAACAAGATCCCGGCCGACTTCAATCCGCTGCCGAAGACCAATCCGTCCACCTGAGCGCGAACGCCCTCACCAACGCATCGCCCGATCGGACATCATCGTCCGGTCGGGTGTATTTTTGGGCCGCTTGCCATCTCACGAGTCGTGGGTCGATAGTGTCGTCTCCTGCATCCTGGCTGGGGGACCTCCCGATGAGCTATCACATCTCGAAAACGACCGGTCTCGGGTTCGACGACGCCGTTGCAGCGACGGTTGCGGCACTGCAATCCGAAGGCTTCGGTGTTCTCACCGACATCGACGTGGCGGCGACCATGCAGGCCAAGCTCGGTGCACCGTTCCGGCCGTATCGCATTCTCGGCGCCTGCAATGCTGATTCCGGGCTCAATTCGCCCGGGATTCCGAGATTAACTCGCCCGGGATTCCGGGAATTATTCGCCCACCTATTCCGAGATTAATTCGCCCACCTGTTCCGACTTTTATTCGCCCAGGCGGGCGGGGTTGGCCGGGTTGGCTTGAGGTCTCTGCTGGCTGGTTCAGGTTCCCTCCCTTTGGCTGATCGAGGGAGCGGATGAATGCCAGTGGAGCGGATTGCGATGCGCGATGTGCGCGAGATTGTCAGATTGAGGATGGCGGGGCTTTCGACCCGCCAGGTGGGGATCCGGGTCGGGGTTGCGGCATCGACGGTGCGCTTGACGCTGCGGCGACTGGAGGCGGCCGGGCTCGATGGGCCAGGGGCTCTGGCGCTGTCCGAAGCGGCATTGGAAAGGCGCTTGTTCGACGGCGCGGTGGGCAAGCGGCCGGGGCATCGACGTGTGGATGAGCCGGACTGGGGGCGTATCCGCCGCGAGTTGCAGCGCAAGCACGTGACGCTGTCGATCCTGTGGGACGAGTATATTGCCGAGCACCCGGATGGGTATCGCTACAGCCGGTTCTGCGAGCTCTACCGGAGCTGGGAAGCCCGGCTACCGGTGACGATGCGCCAGACCCACGCATCGGGCGAGAAGCTGTTCGTCGATTATGCCGGCGACACGGTGCCGGTGGTGATCGACCGGCTCACCGGCGAGACGCGTGCGGCCCAGATCTTCGTCGCCGTTCTCGGCGCATCGAGCTTCACCTATGCTGAGGCGACCTGGACCCAGACCCTGCCGGACTGGATCGAGGCGCATAATCGCACTCTGGCAGCAATTGGCGGCGTGCCGGCGCTGCTGGTGCCCGACAACGCCAGGGTCGCGATCATCCGCGCCTGCCTCTACGATCCACAGGTCAACCGGACCTACACCGATATGGCGCGCCATTACGGCACGGCCATTCTCCCGGCGCGGCCGCGGCGGCCGCGTGACAAGGCGAAGGTCGAGGTGGCGGTTTTGCTGGCGGAGCGGTGGCTGCTGGGCAAGCTGCGCAACCGGGCATTTTACGGCCTCGCCGAACTGAATGCCGCGATCGCTGAATTCTGCCGCTGGCTGAACGAGGAGCGGGTCGTCCGTCGCCTGGGGGCGACAAGACGGCATCTGCTGGAAACACTCGATCGTCCCGCGCTGAAGGAACTGCCGGCCGAACCCTATGTGCTGGCGCAATGGCGGCGCCGGCGGGTCGGCATCGATTATCACGTCGAGATCGAGAAGCATTTTTACTCCGTCCCCTACCGGCACGCCCGCGCCGAGGTCGAGGCCCGGTTCACCGTGCGCACGGTCGAGATCTTTCTCCGTGGCGAACGGATCGCCGTGCACGCACGCAGGCCGGGTAACGGCAAACACACGACGATCGCCGAGCACATGCCCTCGAGCCACCGGCGTTATGGCGACTGGACCATCGCACGGATCCATCAGGAAGCCGCACGGCTTGGTCCCTCGGTCGCGACACTCTGCACCCTGATCCTCGAACGCCGGCCTCATCCGGAGCAGGGGTTCCGCGCCTGCATCGGCATCCTTCGCCTGGCCCGCAGTGTTGGCGCCGACCGGCTCGATGCCGCGGCCGAGCGCGCGCTCACCATCGGCACCCTGACCTACGGCTCGGTCAAATCCATCCTCGATAACCGGCTGGAGCGAGCCGCCGGCACCGCCAGTCCCGATCCCACCCCGATCCGCCACCCCAACATCCGGGGCGGCGGATATTTCCACTGATGACAAGGAGAAGCCTCATGCTGAACCATCCGACCCTCGATCAGATCCACCAGCTCGGTCTTGCAGGCATGGCCCGCGCGTTCACCGAGCTGCACGCCAATCCCGAAACCCCCAGCCTCAGTCACGCCGAATGGCTCGGTCTTCTGCTCGACCGCGAGATCACCGTCCGACGTGACAAGCGGTTGAGCACAAGGCTGCGCCATGCCAGGCTGCGCCATGACGCTGCAATCGAGGATGTCGATTACCGGAGTGCCCGCGGCCTCGATCGGGCTCTGTTCCAGAAGCTGATCCAGGGTGAGTGGATCGACGCGCACGACAATCTCGTCCTGAGCGGGCCGACAGGGGTCGGAAAATCGTGGCTGGCCTGTGCCCTCGGTCACAAGGCATGTCGCGATGACAGGACCGTGCTCTATCAGCGCGCCCCCAAACTCTTCGCAGAACTCGCGGTCGCCCGCGCCGAAGGGCGTCACGGCCGGATGATCCGCACCCTCGGTGCCGTCAATCTACTGATCCTCGACGACTTCGGCCTTGCTCCACTCGACGCCGGCGCCCGTCACGACCTGCTCGAGATCGTCGAGGATCGCTACGGCCGCCGCGCCACCATCATCACCAGCCAGATCCCCCCGGCGCATTGGCATGAGCTGATCGGCGATCCGACCTACGCCGACGCCATTCTCGACCGTCTGCTCCACAATGCCCACCGCATCGAACTCACCGGCGAAAGCCTGCGCAAGATCCGCAAGCAAACCCCAAAAACCGCTTGACCCAACGAGAACAGGAGAGCAACGAAATCAACAGCCACAGAGACCGCTACCCGGGCGAATAAATCTCGGAATCCCCGGGCGAATAAACGTCGGAATCGTGGGCGAATTAAAATCGGAATCCATGGGCGAATTCTCCGGAATCCGCACCTGCAACCCGCGCATGGCGCACGAGGCGCTGAAACTGGAAGACAAGGTCGGCACCCTGCTGCCCTGCAATGTCATCGTCCAGCAGCACGATGACGGTTCGGTTGAAGTTTCGGCCATTGATCCCGTCACCTCGATGCAGGGAATCGGGAACCCCGACCTTGGCCGACTTGCCGGCGCCGTGCGCGAGATGTTGCGCAATGCGGTCAATCGCATCGCCTGAACCTGGCATACGCGCATCGTGAGCTTTGCCCTGCCCCGTTTGGGGATCGTCATTTTGACCTTCTTCTTTGCCGGGATCGTGAAGGGGATTCTCGGTATCGGCATGCCTGTCATTACGATGGGGGTTCTGGGCGCCATACTCAGCCCTGCGGAAGCCGCATCGCTGCTGCTGGTGCCATCCTTCGCAACCAATGTCTGGCAGTTTCTAAGTCACCGCGGCGCCGGCAGGGCGCTCGCGCGGTTCTGGCCGATGATGGCCGGCATCCTCATCGGCGCGCCGCTCGGCACCGGCCTGATCACCGGTCAGGATGCGCGACCGGCCGCGGCCGCCCTTGGTGTCGTGCTCATGGTCTACGCATTTCTGGGACTGACGCATCCAAGACTGCGCGTGCCGGTGGGCGCGGAGCGATGGGCAGGCCCTCTGGCTGGCCTTGGCGCCGGTCTGCTCGCGGGCGCGACCGGGGTATTCGCCATTCCGACCATTCCCTATATCGCCGCTCTCGGCCTTGAGCAGGATGCGCTGATCCAGGCCCTCGGACTGATCTTTTCTGCCGCGTCTCTTGCGCTGGGCGCGGGCCTCGCCTTTCATGACGCGCTGCCCGCGACCTCGCTGGGCATATCCGCCATCGCCCTGGTGCCGGCCCTCGCCGGGATGAAGCTGGGCACACGGCTACGCCGGAAGGTTCATCCTGACCGCTTCCGCATCCTGTTCCTTTGCGGCCTGATCGTGCTCAGCGTGTTCATCATCTGGCACGCCGTCTCGGGTGCTGCGTGACCTCGGGCAGATATCGCGGCGCAGATCACTCGGCTATCCCGCTCGCGCAGCGCTCCACAGCACTTTCCGATCCATCCGGATCGGATGCAGTGCTCTATGATAACGATAATCAGAGCATCTTTACCCGATCGGATGACCCCATCTGATCGGATGATGCTCTAACATCGCGGCGAACGCGTCGAGGATTCGATCAACCGCCTGATTGCGATAGGCGAACACCGCCTCCCGCTCGGGGTGCACCAGCATCGCCGCATTGGCTTCGAAAACGAGAATTCGCCCGTCTGGAAGGATGGAAAAGTCGATTCCGGCATAATCGAGATCGAGACGACGGCCGATCGCGCTGACCGCCTCGAACGCCGCGGAACCCAGCGCTGTGACCGGATCATCGAGAAAGCGTGCTTCCTCGGCCCTTCGTGCCGGATCGAGATCCATCCCGGCGGTCCAGTAATGCACCATCCAGTGCGGCCCGATCGCGAGATGATAGGGGTAGACCTGCCGGTCGACGAAAATCATCCGGTATTTTCGATAATATCCATCCTCACTCCGGTAATCGATGAACTGGCTGAGATATTTGTCGCCCGCTTCGCGCGACGCTTCGGTCAGCTGTTCCGCGGTTTCCACACGCCGCAATCCATGGCCGCCATGCGTGCCCACAGGCCGGATCAGCGCCGGCAGGCCGATGCTGACAGGAATCTCGTCCGCGGCGATCCGCAGCACCGGCGGCACGACGAGACCGTCGATCCCCGCGAGCAGCGCAGGCAACGCTGTGCGACCGGTGCGCATGACCGCCTCGGGCCGGTTCATGATGGGCCGCCCGCAAGAGATAAACCCGATTGTCGCGCCATCCAGCGGTGGCATCAGGTCGGCCTCGCCGATCGCATTGAAAACCAGGTCGTGCGGCGGCAGCTGGGGAAGACTGTGCATCGAGTGGTCAATGAACCACTCGGCCAGCGTGTAGCGGGCATGCGGCAGCAAATGCTCGATCGGCAGGCTGGCTTCGGCGAGGCAGGTAAGCACCAGTACGCGCAATGAGTCTGGCGGCCCCGGATGAAGAAATACCGGTCCATTCCGGAACGCGATCTCACGATGCCGCGCGGCGGACTCTGGCTCGCTGCCGGCCAGCAGCACGGCAAGCGTGCGATGGGCGTCGATCAGGTCGGGGTCGCACCGCAACGCTCCACGTGCCGCTTCGATCGCCAGGGCGGTCTGCCCGAGCCGCGCCCGTGCCGACCCCAGATTGGCAAGCGCACGGCCGCTCGTATCATCCGGCGCCGCGCGCGCGAACCAGATGGTTGCCTCTTCAAGCCGCCCGGTTTCGGCAAGGCAGTTTCCCAGCGCAACCAGCACCGGGGCTCCCGTCGCGCCGGCAGCAATGGCGGCGGCAAATTCCCGCACCGCAGGCTCGAACCGGCCAAGCGCGCGCAATGCCCGCGCATGGACGAGGAGAACGCCGGGATCCGCGGTATCGGTGGCCGCCCCGGCAATCGCGAGTGCCGCCTCAGGGTCTCCCGCCTCAAGCAAGGCCGAAGCATAGGCAACGACGATTCCAGGCTGGCGGGGATGAGTTGCGTGGAGATCACGATAGATACCGACCAGATCGGTCGCACCATCCACTACGGCGACGTTCATAAAGAAACTTTGGCACGATGGAGTGAAGGACGAGTTAATCTTTCAGGAAGATCATGCCAGTCCGAACGAAGCGGCGTTCCTGTACAGCATGTAGATTGCCACGGCGAAGACCAGCCCGGCGAAGATCCGGTTCAGCGCGGCGCGCCGCCCGGCGAGGTGGATCGCCAGCCGCGTGCCGATGAGCCCGCCGATCACGCCGCCCAGGATGAACTCCACCGCAACCGCCCAGTTCACGAGGCCGGACGCCGCATAATTGACCGCTGTGGTCAGCCCGAAACTGCCGACCGAAAGCAGCGAGGACCCGATCGCGAAAATCATCGGCATCCCGGTCGAGAACAGCAGGCCAGGCACGATCAGGAAGCCGCCGCCAATGCCGAAAAAGCCCGACAGCGCACCGACCGCAAGCGCTGCGACCGCTACCGCCAGCAGCCCGGCCATGTCCGGCCGTTCATGCTGGCCACCCCCGCCATCCGCCACGCCGCGGGGCCGAAGCATCAGCAATCCCACCGCGATCATCAGGATCGCGAAGAGAAACAGCAGCTTCCCGCCATCGAACGCCTTGCCGAGGGTGGACCCGCCGCAGCGCCAACCATGCCAAGCCCGGCGAAAATGACAGCGCTCCGCCACCGCACATTCCCCTTGCGGGCATGGCCGCCAAAATTGGCGAAGGCATTGGCCGAAACCGCCAGCGCGCTCGTGCCGATCGCCACATGTGGCGCGAGGCCAATGACGTAGAGCATCAGCGGGGTCGCCAGAATCGAGCCCCCGCCGCCGATCAGCCCCAGGGTGAAGCCGACAGCGTTACCGGATACAAGGGCGAGAACCGTCTCGATCATGGAAAATCCCCCTGGCGGGTCACGCCACAAGACATTCATATTTACGAATATGTCTAGACCGGCATGTATCAGGTTTCAAGAATGCAACGCGCCGCCGCATCACGGCCGAACGATCACGTATCCCTTCCCGGCCAGCTCCATCAGCCGCGGTACGCCGTAAGGAACCTGCTTCGCCTTTGGGTTCAGCACCGGCGTGTGGCCGGTCTCGCGCTTGAGGGTCTCGATCGTGTTCATGCAGACGTCGAATTCGACATTCTGCGCGATCAGGCTGTCAACCTGCTCGCGCAGCGGCGAGTCGGCGAAGGTAAGCTCCACACCCGGCCCGAAGGCCACCACGATGATCGACGCCGTATCGGGCCAGACCTTCAGCACCGCATTGGCATTGTTGAGAACCTCGCGCTGCTTGGCCATCACCGAGTCCGAAAGTTGCAGCGCCAGCAGATGGGTCGCGAAAGGATTGCTGAGGGCGGCGCGCCCCACCCCCATCGCCGCCGCCGCAACGCCAAGGCCGCCGAACAACCGCCGCCGCGAACTCATGAAACCGCGTAGCCCGGATTGCCGGCGATCCCGAGCACCTTCACCCGGTTGGGCCGCGTCAGCTTCACCATTTTCACCTGGCGGAGATGCCGGGCCACCATATCCCAGACCGGCGTGCCGGTCTGCGGCAGGGACACCGAGGCCCAGCTCGCGACAGTGTATTGTTTCGTCGCCTCGACCGTAGTGCCATCGTCAAGTTCCATCGCGGAAATCCGGTGACCGATCGATTGGGCCGGCGCACAGGCATAGTTCATGCCGCCAACCCGGATCATATCTCCGCCCTGCTGATAGTACGGGTTGGGATTGAAGAGATTGTCGCAGACATCTTCCATCACCGCCTTGATCTCAGCGCCGGTCATGGTCTGCTTGTACACCATCGGATAGGTGATGGCCGTTTCCGCCAGCAGATCGCCCATCGTCAACGGCGCATTGCCAAGCACCGTATTGCCCCAGCGGAAACCGGGCGAGAAGGCGATCTGCGCGCCGGTTTCGGCCCGCAGCGCGTCCATGATCACCTGATCGACCGAGCCGTAGAAATTGTTACGCCGATAGAGCAACGTTTCGGTATCAGCCAGCTTTTCGTTCAGCATCGCGCGGTGCGGCACCTCTTGCGCCTCCACCGCGGCCGCCACCGTCGCGTCCTGTTTCACCTGATCGGCATAGATCGGCAGCAGCCGGTAATGCACGTCCCTCACCCGGCCTTTCGCCAGTTCGAGGTCGAGCACCGCGACGAATTTGCCCGCCGTGCCGGCATTCGTCACCAGCGTGATGCCGCCGGGATTCTTCACCGGGACGGGATGCGGCACCGCATCGTGCGTGTGTCCGCCGAGAATGACGTCGATCCCGCGCACCTGCGATGCGAGCTTGAGATCGACCGGCATGCCGTTATGCGAGAGCAGCAGCACGGCATCGACCTTCTTCACCGCGCGCAGTTCATCGACAACCTTCTGCATCCGGCCCGGGTGGATGCCGAACCGCCAGTCCGGCGTGAACCGGCGCGGATGCGCAATCGGCACATAGGGAAAGGCCTGGCCGATCACGCCGACGCGGTAGCCGCCAAGCTCGCGAATGACGTAGGGCGGGAATACGCGGCCGGTCTTCTGGTCGAAGGCAGGCGCGCCCATCATCTGCGATTCCGCCGAAAGAAACACGTTCTGGGCGATGAAGCGTCCGTGCAGCGCCTTGATGAGCGCCTCGATCCCGTCCTGCCCGTAGGTGAACTCCCAGTGCCCGGTCATCGCATCGATGCCGAGCAGGTTGCCGAGCGCCACCATGTTCTGACCGCGGGTGAGATTCGCGAGCCCCGTGCCCTGGCAGAGATCGCCGCCATCGAGCAGGATCGACCGCCCCGGCCCGGCTCCGGCGCGCAGACTGTCGATCACCGTCTTGAGGCTGGCGAAGCCGCCGAGCGGGCCGTAGCGATGCGCCAGCGCCTCGAAATCGAGGAAGGTGAAGGCGTGGGCGTCCCGCGTGCCGGGTTTCATGTGGTAGAAATCGAGAAAGGCCGAACCCACCAGATGCGGCGGCTGCCCGGCAGCGCGACCGACCCCGATATTCTGCGTCGGCTCGCGGAAATGCACCGGCCGCGCATTCGCGTGCGTGTCGGTCTGATGGATGATGCGGACATCGCCGCTCATCTTCACATCGTAAGGATCGGCGGCGGACCAGGCGATCCGCGGCAGCAGCGCCGTGCTGGCCGCCGCGGTAAGAAGCGCGCGTCGTGCAATCGTCATCCGTTCAGTCTCCGCCCGGCCGGCTCAGCGCGGCACTGCGTTCTGCCAGAGGCGCTTCTGGCTGCGCGCCTGGGCGATCGAGGCGGCGGCCAGCGCCTCGGCGCGCTTCGCCGAGGCCTCGGCCTTCGCATAGTCGCCCGCCGCATCGGCGGCCTTCGCCGCCTTGAAGGCGGCAATCGCCGGCGTCCACTGGTCATCGAGCGCCGCCGCGATCTTCATTTTCGCCGCGGCCCCGGCAATCGCCCGCGCCGCATCGACCTTTCCGGCGGCGTGCGCAACGCCGAGCCCCAGAACCGCTGCTGCCACCACCAAAGCCATCCGTTTCATGACCGTGCCCCCGGGCCCGCGATCGGCAGGCCGTTGCTCATGTAGGTGAGGAAATAGGCAAGGTCGCGATAGGCCGCCGAATCCGGTTTCGCCGGGACCGAACGCACCTTCTTGTTGCAACCGATGAACCGCCGCACCAGCGTGCCGACATCGCCCCATTTCGAGCGGTAGACCGGGAACGACGCGGTGATGCCGAGCGCCGGCGCCAGATATTGCCCCCGAAGTCGCTTGCCCGCCGCCTGCACGTGGCAGCTGGCACAGGAAAAGTTCAGCTGGCCTCTGCGCGAATAGAAATACTCCTTGCCCGCCTCGTACGCCGCAATCGCCCGCTTGTCGTTCGGGATGACGACATGGATCGGTTTGCCGTCCGAGGTCGAGGTCATATAGGCGACGATGTCGGCGAGTTCGCCCTTGGTCAGGCTGAGCGGCTTCAGCCCGTGCCGCTCGCGGCATTCGTTGACGGCGATACCGAGGGTGACGACCTTGCCGGTTTTTTCATCGAATTTCGGATAATCCTGCGCGATGCCGATCCCGCCCCGCGGAAAGCACGAGGCGTAGTCCGCACCATCGGGAAACTTCGTGCCGAATGCCGTCTTCCCGGCATCCACCGCGAAGGAATAGGGCGGGAATTCGAGAATCTGCTTCCACTGCGCGCGGTCGTTGGCGCTGAAATTATAGGGCCCGTTGACGTAATCCTGCAGCGCGAGCGTTGGAAAACGTGTCTGGAAATACCCCTGGAACGCCTTGAGATCGGCCGCCGGATCGGCCTTTGCCGGTGGCGCCAAGCCCGGTGCCAGCGTTGCGAGAGCCACGATCATCGCCCATGCGCGTTTCATTGTCTGTTCCCCCCAGCCGCGCGCGCCGGCACGCAGAATGCCGGCGCGCCTCGCTTACATGATTGCCGCCGACATGTTTGCGGTTTCGCCCTTGTTATCGACCCATGAAACCCCGATCGGATCGCCCGAGGCGCCGCCCTTGAAAGAGAACCTGATGAAGGGATTTTTCGAAACCGCGGGGCCCCAGAAGCCGCGCAGCACGAGCTTGCCCTTGTGGGTGAACTCGACCACCTCGATGTAATGCGGCGGAATGAGCTTGCCGTCCTTGCCCTTCACGAAGCCGGAATCCATCGGGTGCTTGATCAGCGCCTCGACAGTCGTCACCCCGCCCGATGTGGTTGCGTGAACCAGAATTTGATGTGCCATTGTTCCTCTCCTCAGCCGCACCCGCCGAGGGTGACCTTCACCTGTTTCGACGTGGCGTAGAGCTTGCCGCCCGCCTTCACCGCCGTGATGACCTCCGTGGTACGGGCAAGTTTCAGGCGGCTCGAGATTGCCGGGCTCGTGCCCTCCGGAATTTCATAGGCGCACGCAAGCGAATATGGATTGTGCCGGGCCAGCAGCGCGGCACCGGTGATGCCCGTCTCGTTCGCGTCGATGGAAATCGGCACCACTGCGCCATTTTCGGCAATATCCGGCGCCTCCATCTTCACCTGGTCGGTCGAGACCAGGGTCGCGCTGCCCCACAATGCCTTCAGCGCCACATCGGGCATGGTCGCCTTGAAGGCCGCTTCGGGCCAGAGCGAAGCCTTCGGCGCCGCCACCGCAGCGGCAGCGAGGCCGGAACGCGGCATCGCCAGCGCCGCGGCGCCGCCCACGGCACCGAGCAGCACCGCCCGGCGTGCGGGCCCCGTCTTTCGTGGTTTGGTCATCATCTTGTGTTCCCCAATGCATATCTGCTTCGAAGCAGTTCGGCCTTCACTTGGTGTAGAGAAAATCGATCACTTCATTGATCTGTCTCGGCGTCAGGATCAGGTTCTTCCCGAAAGCGGGCATCACCGTCTGCGGGTTTCGCGCCTGCTCGTCGAACACGATCGCATAGAATGTCTTGCGATCTGGTATCATCGCTTTCACGTCCTTGAGCGCCGGACCGACATTGCCCGGTTCCACCGCGCCGGCGAAACTGTGGCAGGCGGCGCAGTTGCCGAGCGACTTGGTGGTGGCGATCTTCTCGCCCGCGGCAACTTGCTGCGGTGTGGCCGCCAGCGCGACGGCGGGCAGCACCGCGACGGCGAGGCCCAGCAGGATGGCGGTGTGTTTCATTTCCCCCTCCTCATTTGCCGCTCCCCTTCATATCGTCCACCGGGCCGGTGGTGCGCGGGGTCAGCCCCATCTTTGCGGCGCTCGATGTGATCCGGACGGAACCGGCCGGCGCGCAATCCTTCATGCAGGCGATATTATGCGTGACGGGACGCGGATCTTTCCAGTTGAAAGAGTCGCGGTTGGGCATCTGCACCCGTGGCACGCTCTGCGCATCGGCGACGAATTTTCCCGTCACGATGCCGTTGAGGTTCAGGATGAAGGCTGTCAGCGCATAGACCTGGTCGGGCTTGAGCGTATGCGGCGCATAGAACGGCATCGCGCGGTTGATGTAGTCCCACAGCGTCGTCGCGTAGGGCCAGTAGCTGCCTACCGTTTTCTGCGGCGCCGTTCCCGCCAGCGACCCGACGCCACCGGCGAGCGCCGGATAGCCATGCGCCCCCTCGCCAAACCCACCATGGCACATCGCGCAATCGCTCGAAAAGAGCTTTTCACCCGCCGCCACCGTGCCGCTGCCGGGCGGCAGATTGGCCCCATCGGGCGGCACGGCGATGGTCCAGCCGGCGATCTGCTGCGGCGTCGGCGTTGTGCCGATCGCGTAATGACCCGGCGGTGTGGCGGGCTTGTAGCGGGACAGTGCGCCATTGCCGGTGCCGAGATCGCGCCACACCTTCAGTGTCGCGGCCGGCACGATCCCGTCATAGGATGGCGCGGGCGCATCGCCCGCCCGCGCGATGGCGACAGCCGCCACCATCCCTGCGGCGGCCATCAAAATCCTACGAGAGCTGGACATTGTTCACCGTCCCGTCGGCCAGCACCTGCCATGTCTGGATCGAGTTGTTCTCATAAACCGGATCACGCCCCCAGAATTTGTGTTTCTGCCTGATCGTCGGCTGAACGTAGCCGGTTTCGTCGGTGACGCGGGACTGGATGAGCGCCGGCTTGCCATCCCACCGCCAGTTGAAGGTGAACCGGGTCAGGCAGCGCGAAAGCACGGGGCCGTCCAGCGTGGCGCGATGATAGTTCACCCCGCCATCGAGCGAGACATCGACATGCCTCACCCGCCCGTTGCCGCTCCAGGCGAGGCCGTGAATCTGATAAAAACCCGGCCCGCCGGTCAGCTTCTTCTCCGGGCAGGGAAAGGTGATGACCGATTTCGCATTCATCGCCCAGGTGAAGCCGAGCGATTTTCCATCGCCCAGCAATTCGCTGTATTCGCTGGTCTCTTCGCGGGTGATCCAGGGCTCGGACCCGACCTGGAGCTGGCGCAGCCATTTCACGTTCACATTGCCCTGCCAGCCCGGCACGACGAGCCGCACCGGATAGCCCTGCTCAGGGCGGATCGCCTCGCCGTTCTGCCCCCAGGCGATGATGCAGTCATCAAGGCATTTCACCATCGGCAGCGAGCGATCCATGTGGGCGCCGTCCGACCCGCTCGCAAGAACCCAGCGGCTGTCGGGCAGCAGACCGGCCTCATCGAGCAAGGTCGACAGCCGCACGCCCGTCCATTCGGCACAACCGATCATCCCGTGAGTGAACTGCAGGGAATTGAGCTGCGCCGCCGGCCATTCGGTGGCGCCGTTGGCGGGGCACTCGATGAAATGGATGCGCGACACGGATGGATAGCGCATCAACTGGTCGAGCGTCAGCAGCAGAGGCCGCTTGACCCGGCCGGAAATCATCAGGCGGTAGTGTTTGGGGTCAATGCTGGGACGTCCCGAATGGTAGCGCTCGAAGAACAGGCCATTCGGGGTGATGATCCCATGATGGTCCTGCAAGGGCGTGAAGCTCGCATCCGCGTCCTTGGTCGGCGAAAGCCACGGCACATAGCGACGGATGACGTTCTTTTCGAAGCGCGAAGGCCTGCCATAGGGACGAGAGTCGACGCCGGCACCCAGCGCATTCGACCACGGATCGTCAGCAGGCGGTGCGATCGTGGCAGCACGAGCGCCGGTGGAAGCGGCGGTGGCGATAGCACCAAATGCGGCGCCGAGCCTGAAAAGGCTCCTTCGATCGGTTTTGGACATTTCCCCTCGCAGCAGCAAAATTCTTCCCGATACGTGTCAGGAGCGATATTTTTCTGTCTTCCTCACATTCATATAGTAAATTGAATATGTCAAACAGAAAATATGTTGCCGGATCATGATCGCCATTCTTCTCTACACGCTGCTTTGGGCAAGCTTCGGCGCGGGGCATAGCTACCTTGCAACGCCGGGTGGGCAGGCGTTGCTGTCGCGCCTCGCGGGGCCGGGCGACCGCCTGGTTTATAACGCGATCGCTGCGGCGCATCTCGCGGTGGTGCTGGGGATCGGCCAATCCTTGTTCCCCGGTCATGGCTTCAACCTGCCGCGCGGGATCATCGTTCTCGGCTGGATCGCGGCAAGTGCGGGGGCCATTGTTCTGGGTCTGGCCGGCCGGAATTACGATCTCGCCCGCTTCACCGGCCTCGCCCAGTTCCGCGCCGGCAAACCCGACCGCGATTCTCCACCCGAGCCGCTCGCAACCGGCGGCATGAATGCGCTGATACGCCACCCGCTCTATCTTGGCCTCGTTTTGATTCTCTGGGGCCTTGCGACGTCGCCATTCCGCCTCGTCACTGCCACCGCCGCAACGGCCTATCTGCTCATCGGCATCCGCTTCGAGGAACGAAACCTGCTGCGCCTCTACGGCGACGCCTATCGAAGCTACCGCGCCAGGGTGCCGATGCTGTTGCCGCTCCGCTGGAAGCGGCGCTGAATTTACTTGACGCAAACGGCAATAGCCACGACCCTGCCCGGAGAGGGAGGACCACCAGCATGAACGTGACGACAAAGATCAATCCGCCTGATGGCATATCGGCCGAAGAATGGCAGATCCGCTGCGACCTTGCCGCTCTGTACCGGCTGGTCGCACATTTCCGGATGACCGATTTCATCTACACCCATATCAGCGCGCGTGTGCCCGGGCCTGAACATCATTTCCTCATCAACGATTACGGCGTGATGTTTCACGAGATGCGGGCTTCCGACCTCGTCAAGATCGACCTTCACGGCAACCGCATCGAAACGCCCGGCATTTCCGCACAACGCGTCAACCAGGCCGGCTTCACCATCCATTCCGCCATTCATATCGCCCGGCCCGACCTTGTCTGTGTCGTGCATACCCACACCGCCGCCGGCATCGCGGTCGCAGCGCAGGAACAGGGGCTGCTGCCGATCAGCCAGCACGCGATGAAATTCTATGGCCGCCTGTCCTATCATGGCTACGAAGGCATTGCGCTCGACCTCGACGAGCGCGAGCGCATCGTCCACGATCTCGGCCAGAACAAGGCGATGATCCTGCGCAATCACGGCCTGCTGGTCGGCGGCCGCAGCATTCCCGAGGCGTTCCACGAGATCTATTTCCTCGAGCGCGCCTGCCAGGCGCAGGTCGCCGCCATGTCGGGCGGCGCGAAGCTGGTGATCCCGCCGCGCGAGGTCTGCGAGCATACCGCCGCCCAGTTCAACAAGGACGAGGCAAACCGCATGGCGCATTACGAGATGGCATGGCAATCCGCCCTCCGCCTCATCGAGGGAAACGGCGACTACCGGAGCTAGTGTCCTGCTTCCGAAATTCATGGGTGAATTTCAGAAACGAGCAGGACATTAAATGATTGATTTTCCTAGTGTCCCGAATCTGAAATCCGGTGGATTTCAGATTCGGGACACTAGAGCATCATCCGATCAGATGATGATACTCTGATTGCCAATACGATAGACCACGACTTCCGATCCGGACGGATCAGATGTCGTGGTCAAAACCCGACGATTTCGGTCCTGATCTCGCGGCTGTGCCGGTCGAACAGCGCAAGCCCGAGGTCCTTCTCCCGCGCCGCCCGCGTCGCTTCCAGGTAGAGTGCGAGCGCCTTGCGGATCAACAGCGCCTTGTCGTCAGGCGTGGCCGCGCATTGCTCGATCTGTGCATGCAAATCTTCTGACAGGATCAGATTCAAGCGGACGGCCATCCATGGTTCCTTGCGGCATAAAGTTTCCGTTTCAGGAACTTAGACTACGCAGATTCGAAATCAAGCGGCAGCAATCCTTACTCTTGCTGTCAGTGCGAGATACACGACACCCGAAACCACGGCGGAAACCAGGAAGGAGATATCGCCAAACCCGGGATGCGCCGCGGCGAAACTTCCGACGAAGAGCGGATACTGGTTGAAGAAGGGAACGCTCGCCGCAATGCCCGCGATCCAGGCGATGAAAGCGGCATTCGCCCCGCTTATCCGGCTGTGCCGGCGCGAATAATGCGCCAGCATCGTGACGGCAATCCACGGGGCGGTCCAGTATCCAAGGAAAAAAAGAAAACTCTCGTAACTCTTGATGAAATGGGTGGCGGCGAGAACCGAGATCGCGGTGCCGATCGCGCCGCTCAGCAGCGCGGCCTGGTATTGCTTGAGCCGGAAACCGAGAGCCAGGGATGAGAGGGTTGCGGAATAGATGTTGATGATGTTGGCACTGATCGTGCCGACCACGATGGCGATGATCAGCGGCGCATGGAACCAATGCGGCATCCATGGGGTGAACAGGTCCGAGGGTTTCGAGAGTGCGACGGTTGCGCCGATCAGCGCCCCCAGCACCTCCATCCAGACGCAGGAGAGGAACGTGGCCAGGAATGCGTTGGTGAAAACGGCCCGCCCGGTCGCCGAGCGGTCGCCCGTGTGGTGAAGATAGCGGGTGTAGTCAGACGAATAGGGAATCCACCCGAGAACGTAGGCAACGATGATGGAGGTGGTCAGAATGAAGGCGCCCGACGTGCCGCCGACAGTCTTCAGCATTTTCGGGTTGGCGGGGGGCAGATGGCCGACATGGGCGGCAGCGAACGCGGTGAGCACCAGAAAGATCGCCACCAGCAGGAAAAAGAAATATTTCTCCGCCGCATGGATCAGGTCGTGACCGATTGCGGCAATCGCGACCTGGATCACGCACAGCGCAATGATGTTCGGGATGAGCCCGGTGCCGAGCATGTATTCGAGCGCATAGCCGCCGATGATCGTGTTGACGCCGAACCACGAGAAGCCGCCGAAGAAGTTCAGGAATGACGGCAACCGGTTGCCCAGCCGACCAAACCAGGCAGCGCCCTGGATCATCTGGGGCAATCCGTATTCCACCCCGAATGTCGAGAACAGCCCCAACAATACCGAGCCGATCAGATTGCCGAGCAGGATTGCGGCGATCGCGTCGACCGCGGACAGGCCGAATACGCCGGTTGCCAGCGCGCCGGTGGTAATGGTTGCGAACTCCACGTTCGCGGCCATCCAGAGCCCGAACAGCGCACGCGGACTGCCGCGGGTCTCTTCCGGGGTGACCTTGTCGATCCCTTTTGTCTCAACCGTGATTGTGCCCGCCTCGGCCATTCCCGCCTTGCCCCTGTTGTTTGTCCCCGATCTTTCCGATGCAGCAAAAACCGTGCCTGTGTAAATAGCCTGCGGCAGGTCAAGCATGAGCAGTATCGAGGCGAGTCTGCCCATTTCGGCAGCAGTCAAAGCCTCGCGGCGGGCAGCAGCACCCAGGCGGCACCTGCGGCAATGGCAATGCCATAGGGCAAGACCGCCTTCCGGGCACGCCAGCGCTCGGCCGCCCACAGCCGGCGAAGCAGTCCGGCGCCATGCGGGACCGGTAACAAGGGCCGCCGCGCCAGGCGCAGCGCCAGATAGGCCAGCGCCAGAACGCCGCCGGCGAGGGCCGTCGCGAAGAGGAAACCCGCAAGGGCCAGGGGTGGGAAGCCAATGGCGAGCGCCACAATCAGCTTCACATCGCCGCCACCGACCAGCCGCCGCAAATAGAGCGCAAACAGCGCCAGAAACAGCACCGCGGCCATGGCGAGGCTCACACCGAGAGGCTGGATGCCATCGCGAAGCCGCAGCGCCACCCCGGCAAGGGCGAGCACCAGCGAGACGCCATCAGGAATGCGGCGCAGCAGCAGATCCTGCCAGCAGGCGACCGCCAGCGGCACGAGCATCGCGATCTGCACCACATGATCCATCCAGGCTTCCAAGGCTTGCGCCCCGCCGGGGCTCGTCCGACGCAAACTGACAGACCCGGACCAAGGAATGGTTAACGCGGCGATCCGGCCAGCTGGTCGAACGCTTCAAGCGCCTCGGCCGCATACATCGCCGATGGGCCGGCACCCATATAGACAGCCATGCCCAGCGTCTCGGCGATTTCGGCACGGGTGGCGCCCGCGCTCGCGGCACCCTGCGCGTGATAGGCGATGCAGGGCTGGCAGCGCGTCGCCACCCCGATCGCCAGCGCGATCAGCTCCTTCGTCTTGCGGTCGAGCGCGCCACTGGCGCAGGCGGCCTTCGCCAGGGCGGAAAAGCCGGCCATCGCCTCCGGCGCCGCCTTGCGCAGGTCGGCGACGCCACCATTCATCGCGCCGATCAGCGCTTGCCAGTCCTCGATCATCGAATCTCCCCCCTTCAGCCGGGCGTGCCGGCCAGCATCAGCGCCACAGCACAGGAAGCGAGACGGGTGCGGGCATCATCCGCCCGGCTGGTCAGCACAATCGGTATGCGCGCGCCGACGACGACGCCGGCCGCATCCGCCCCGGCCAGGAAGGTAAGCTGTTTCGCGACCATGTTTCCCGCCTCGATATCCGGCACCAGCAGGATGTCCGCCCGGCCGGCGACCGGCGACTCGATCCCCTTCTCCGCCGCCGCGCGCGCGCTCACCGCATTGTCGAAGGCAAGCGGGCCATCGATGATGCCGCCGGTGATCTGGCCGCGCTGGCCCATCTTGCAGAGTGCGGCGGCATCGAGGGTCGAGGGCATTGCGGGGTTCACCGTTTCCACCGCCGACAGTACGGCGAGGCGCGGCGTCTCGATTCCGATAGCGCGCGCAAGATCGATCGCGTTCTGGGCAATGTCGCGCTTGGTCGCGAGATCGGGGGCGATGTTGATCGCCGCGTCGGTCACCAGCAGCGGGCGCGGATAGCTCGGCACGTCCATGACATAGACATGCGACAGGCGCCGCCCGGTGCGCAGGCCGTTCTCGGCCAGCATCACCTCGTGCATCAGTTCGTCGGTGTGCAAAGCGCCCTTCATCAGCAGCTTCGCCGTACCGTCGCGGACCAGTTCAACACCGCGCGCGGCGGCGGCGTGGCTGTGCGGAACCGGCTCGATCCGCAGATCTCCCAGATCGAGCCCGGCCTTTTCGGCGGCGGCGCGAATCTTCGCCTCGGGCCCGACCAGGATGGGCACGATCAGCCCGGCACGGGCGGCATCGAGCGCGCCGCGCAGGCTGACATCGTCGCAGGGATGCACCACTGCGGTGACCAGCGGGCCGCGCGCCCGGGCCTCGCCCAGCAAGGCGTTGAACCGCTCGTGCCGGCTGAGGCGAACCTCCGGCAGCGGCATCGCCGGCCGCCGCACCTTCTCGGTCGGCGCGGCGACGAGGGCGGTGCCGCGCAGAACCTCGGTGCCCGACTGGTTGACCGCCGTGCAGGCAAGCGTGACCCGATGCCGTGCCGGCTCAAGTTCGGTGACCGTCACCGTCGCGGTAATCTCGTCCCCCGGCCCGACCGGGGCGCGGAACTGCAAGCTCTGATCGAGATAGATCGTGCCGGGGCCAGGCAGCTTCGTGCCCAGCACCGCCGAAATAAGGCCCGCCGTCCACATGCCATGGACGATGATATGGTGGAACATGTCACCGCGGGCATATTCGGGGTCGAGATGCGCCGGATTGATGTCCCCGGAAATATAGGCGAACAGGGCAATGTCATCGGCCCGCAGGATGCGCCGCACGCTCGCGGAGTCGCCCACTTTCAGTTCGTCGAACACGCGGTTCTCGATCATCGGCGCCGCGAGGGGGGCGGGCGCCGGCCCGATATCGTTCATGTCGGTCTCCGGTCAGCGTTCGTGGATGTAATGCCCAGGCGCTGCGTCGAGCACCGGATATCCGGCCTCCTCGCGGCCGAGCGGCGGCGGCGCGGCCGGCGGACTGGAATGCGCGCCGAGGAAGGCGACCCATTCCGGCCACCACGAACCGTCATGCTTCGGCGCCTCGTCCTGCCACGCCTCCGGCGCGAGATAGGGCTCGCCCGGAAGACGCTGGAGACTGGCGTAATGACGGTGCGGATGACCCGGCTCGCTGACAATGCCGGCATTATGCCCGCCGGACGTCAGCACGAAGGTGATGGGGCCACGGTTGAGCAGGTGCAGCTTGTAGACCGAATGCCAGGGCGCGATATGGTCCCGCTCGGTGCCGACGACGAAGAATGGCACATCGATATCGCCAATGGCGACCGGCCGGCCGCCGGCCGAAAGCCGCCCCTCGGCGAGGTCGTTATGCAGGAACAGATGACGCAGATATTCGGCGTGCATCCGATAGGGCATGCGCGTCGCGTCCATGTTCCAGGACATGAGATCGTTCGGATGCTCCTGCTCGCCGATGAAGTAGCGGCGGATCATCCGCGACCAGATCAGGTCGTTCGAGCGCAGCATCTGGAAGGCGCCGGCCATCTGCTTGGTATCGAGATAGCCATGTTGCCACATCAGGTCTTCAAGGAAGGCGAGTTGCGCCTCGGTGATGAAGAGCTGGAGTTCGCCAGCCTCGGTGAAATCGGTCTGCGCGGCAAAGAGCGTGACGGAGGCGAGGCGGCTGTCATGATCGCGGGCCATCGCGGCGGCGGCGATGGAGAGCAGTGTGCCGCCCAGGCAATATCCCGTGGCGTGAATCTTGAGCGCGCCGGTGATGGCGCTGACGGCATCGAGCGCGGCCATCACGCCATCGGCACGGTAGTCATCGAGGGTCAGATCGCGATCGCCCTTGTCCGGATTGTGCCAGGACATCATGAACACCGTATAGCCTTGGCCAACGAGATAACGGACCAGCGAGTTCTCCGGCGAGAGATCGAGGATATAATATTTCATGATCCAGGCCGGGACGATCAGCACCGGTTCGGGCCGCACTTCACCCGTCGTCGGGGAATACTGGATCAGCTCGATCAGCCGGTTGCGGTAGACCACTTTCCCCGGGGTGATCGCAACATCGCGTCCCGGCGCGAGCGGCAGCCGATTCTCATGGTTCAGGGCGATTTCCGTATCCTTGAGCAGGTTACGCAGCCCGGCCCGGATCGACTCGCCGTGGCTTTCGCGGGCCGCGTGCTCCACCTCCGGGTTGAGCATCGGCAGGTTGGCGGGTGCGATCGCATCCAACGACTGGCGGATCATGAAATCGACGATACGCTCATGGGCGGCATCGACCCCGGCGATGCCGGTCGCCGCATCGTGCCACCAGCGTTCGACTCGGAGAAAGTATTCCTTGTAGAGCCGATACGGCATGTCCTGCCAGCGGGATGATCGAAACGATGATCATTGTCGCAGGGCGGTGTGACGGCCTCCTCAAGGCCGAGCGCCACACGCCAGACCGCCGCCCAATCCTCCATGGCGCGCCGGGCCAGGTCCATCCGCCGCGTGGGCTGGTTCGCCAGATGCACGGCCCAGTCGCGCCAGGCCAGCGCGATGCCGGCGGGCGCCAGACCAGCGGTGAGCCGCGCCTCCGCCGCATGCAGCGACCGGTCCAGCGCATCCGTCGTCGAAACAGGCTCATGCGGCGCGATCGAGGCGGGCAGCACTGGCGGCGGCAGGGGTGACGGCTTGAGTGCCTCGGCGGGCGGTTTCGGTCGGGCGCCTGATCGGCTGCGGCTGGTTTCGGTGCTCACGGGTCTGATTATCCTTGCAGGTATCCGGGTCATGTCACGCCATGATGTGCTGTCCGCCATCCACAGGCACAACCGCGCCGGTGATCCTGGTGGCGGCAGGAGAGGCCAGAAAGGCGGCAAGCGCGCCGACATCCTCGATCGTTACCAGATGGCGCTCCGGCGCAAGTCGCGCCGCTTCGGCCAGAAGGTCGTCGAAATGGTCGATTCCGCTTGCCGCCCGCGTGGCGATCGGTCCGGGCGAGAGGGCGTTGACACGAATTCCGCGCGGGCCGAGTTCGGCGGCGAGATAGCGCACGCTCGATTCCAGCGCCGCCTTCACCGGCCCCATCAGGTCGTAATGCTCGACCACGCGGACCGATCCCTCGTAGGACACACAGAGCAGCGCCCCGCCGGCGCGCATCAGCGGCTCGGCCAGCCGCGCGCAGCGGATGAAGGAATGGCACGAAACATCCATCGCCTGGGCAAAGCCGGCGGCGGAGGAGTCGGCAAGCCGGGCGCGCAAATCGGCCTTCGGCGCGAAGGCAATGGAATGGAGAACGAAATCGAGTTTGCCCCAGCGGCGGGCGATCGTGTCGAACACGGTCTCCAGCGCCCCCTCCTGCTGGACGTCGCAAGGAAGCAACATCTCGCAGGGCATGTCACGCGTGACGGGCTCGACGAAGGGTTTCGCCTTCTCATTCAAATACGTGGCGCAGAATCGTCCGCCGGCGGCGGCGAAAGCGCGGGCGCAGCCCGTGGCGATCGAATGCTCATTGGCAATGCCGAGCACAAGCCCGACCTTGCCTGAGAGATCAACAACGGCTTCCGCCATCGGCTCAGGCCGCCGCCCGGCCACTCTCCCGCCCGGCTGCGCGCCCCACCCGCTCTCCGGCAGGAACGCCCATGCGGAACATGGCCTCCATCATGCCGAACTGCGCCTGCATTATGGCCTGCATCAGCGCGAATTCCGCCTCGGCCACGCGCATCATGCTGCCGGCGATCGTCTCGAACATTACCGGCGAGAGGCTCGACACAAGGAACACATCGGCTCCCTTGCCCATCCGATGCGCCTCGAAAGTGCTGGTCATCGTACCCTCCGTTTTTTCAGGCGTCTCGTGATCTCATGCAGAGTCGCCGGCGTCCTTGATGCAGGTCAAGCCGGGGACGACATTGTCCCGATATGTTCATCATGTCGCGGAGGGAATCCCGGCGCAGCCCCGGCACCGCCGGGTGAACAGGAGACGGCATGGGATGGCGCGCGGCGCTGCGGCGGTCTGCGCCGATCGCAGTCGGGGCGGGGTTCACGCTTGGCCTTGCAGCGCGTGCCGCCGGGTTCGATCAACTCGCCGCCGGGTTGTGGATCGCGCCGGCACTGCTGGTGGCGGCCGAGGTTGCCACCGATTTCGCCATCGGCGTGCTTCGCGGCATGCTGGGGGTCGATCTGATCGCCCTCCTCGCCATCCTGGGCTCGGTGCTTCTCGGGCAGCACCTCGCCGGCGTGATCATCGCCGGCATGGTGGCGGGCGGCGCGGCGCTCGAGGATTATGCGGGGGCGCGTGCCCGGCGCGAACTCTCGGCACTGGTCAAGCGCACCCCGACAACGGCGCACCGCCACACCGATGGCGCGATCGAGGACATTCCCGCCGGAGTTGTCGCCATTGGCGACAACCTTCTGGTCAAGCCCGGCGAGGTGGTCCCGGTCGATGGCACGCTGCAGGGCGCCGCCACGCTCGACGAGTCGGCCCTGACCGGAGAACCGCTGCCGGTGTCACGGCAGGCAGGCGGAGCGGTGCGGAGTGGTGTGCTGAACGCCGGCGGACCGATCGCCCTGCGCGCCACGGCGACCGCCGAGGCGAGCACCTATGCCGCGGTGATCAGGCTGGTTGCCGCTGCCGAACGGGAGCGCCCGCCGATGGCCCGCCTCGCCGATCGCTGGGCGCTCGGGTTTCTCACCCTCACGCTTACGGTCTGCGCCGCCGCCTGGCTGGCCAGCGGCGACCCGCTGCGCGCCCTTGCCGTGCTGGTGGTCGCCACACCGTGCCCGCTGATCCTGGCGACGCCCGTCGCGCTGATCTGCGGCATTTCGCGGGCGGCCGGGCGCGGGGTGATCGTCAAGGGCGGCGGCGCGCTGGAACGCCTGGCGCGCGCCGACATCGCCCTGTTCGACAAGACGGGCACACTCACCGCCGGCACCCCGTCGCTCACCGGCGTCGCGGCACTCGACGGTTTCGCCCCAACGGACTTGCTGCGCCTCGCCGCCTCGCTCGAACAGGTCTCCCAACACGGCGTGGCCGGGGCGATCGTCGCCGCCGGGCGAGCGGCTGGCCGGCTGGCCACGCCCGCTGACGTGACCGAAATGCCCGGTCTCGGCCTGTCCGGCCAGGTCGGCGCCGATCTCGTCATGGTGGGCGGCGCCAGGATGTTCGAGATCGCGGGAATACAACTGCCGCGCGACAATCACGTCGCCGAACAGGCCAATGGCGCGGCGGCAACCGCTTGGGTCGCCGTCAACGGCGTGCCGGCGGGCGCGATCATGCTGACCGACGCGATCAGGCCGGACGCGAAACCGTTGATCGCATCGCTTCGCCAGCTTGGCTTCCACCGCATCGTGATGCTGAGCGGCGACCGCGCCGAACCGGCGGCGCGGGCCGGCGCCGAATTGGGTCTTGACGCGGTCCATGCCGGACTGTCGCCCGCTGAAAAGATCGAGCGCGCCCGAGAGGAACGCGCGCATGGCACGACGATGATGGTCGGCGACGGGATCAACGACGCTCCGGCGCTGGCGGCGGCGGATGTCGGCATTGCCATGGGCGCCCGCGGCACCGCTGCCGCAGCCGAGGCCGCCGAGGTGGTGCTGATGCTCGACCGGCTCGACCGCATCGCCGAGGCTGTAGCCATCGCGCGCCGCGCCCGGCTCATCGCGCTGCAGTCGATCGTCGCGGGCATGGGGCTCTCATTGCTTGCGATGGCCGCTGCCGCCGCCGGCTATCTTCCGCCGGTTGCCGGCGCCCTGTTGCAGGAGGCCATCGACGTCGCGGTGATCCTCAACGCGCTGCGCGCGCTGGGATCGGGAAGCTGAACCCGGCCCGAAATCCACGCGCAAGCTCCAGGGGCGGGCAGCCGGGACATCTGCCGGTGCGGTCGCGCGACAAGCCATCGCCGCCGACAGATGCCGCGGATCGCAAGCGTTCGCCTATGGCTTGAGGTAAGCGAAGCCATGGGCTTCGAGCTGGACGATACGCTCCGCGCCCGCCGGGACGATCACCGCCTGCGGCACCAGCTTCGGCATATGGCCGAGATGGCGGGCCATCGCCGCCATCGTGTTGTGGCACGCGTCGAACTCGACCCCTTCCGCATCGAGTGCCGCCACCCGCCGCGCCACGGGCGAACCGGCCAGGAGCATCTTTACCCCCGGCCCGAACGCCACCACGACGATCTGCACCTTTCGCGCCCCCAGCGCCGCGAGGAGGTTCTGCGCGTTGTTCAGCGCCATCAGCCAATGGCCCGGCGCCGCTGCGCTGACCTGGATCACCACGTGACGGGTTGCCGCCGGGTTCGCGTGCAGAAACGCCGGATGATCGAAATCGAAGGTGCCGAGCATCGAGGGATTGGCGCGGGCCATACCGCCGGAGACGGCCAGCGCCAGCACCGTGGCCAGAACCGCCACGGCGCGTGACGCGATACGCTTGATCCGCATCGGCAGATCCTCCTCTGATGTGATCACCCGAAATGGTGCCGGTCAGCATATCGGCCGTCAGGGTGGCGAAGACAACAGAAAAGCGGGAGATCTGGCGAACGCGCGGAAGGCCTCGCGCCCTTATGGCCGGCCTGGCCCGAAACCCGTCATCCCCGGGCCGCCCCCGCCGCCAAATCCGCCCATCATGCCCCAGCCGCCGAAGCGATGGCGACCATACCCGAGACCATAGCCGGCCGGCGCCAGACCCGGCAGAACCATGCTCGCCTGGCCCTGCTGAAATTCGCTCAAATGGGGCAGCAGGGCCTGGGCAGCCGACTTCTCGCTTTCGAACGTCTTTTTCCGAAGATCGAGCATGTCCTGCATGAAGGCGAAGCGCTGGTCGGGCGTGAGATTCATGATCGCGCCCGGCTGCATCGCCGATCGCATGCCGTTCCAGGCCTGCTCGTGCGCATCCATCACGGCCTTGACGTAGTGATCCCAGGCGGGGCGCTGGGCTGTGGTGATCTTCAGGGTCTGCCGCAGCCCATCGAGCCGCGCGGCGGAAAATCGCCGCCCCGCCCCGCCGCTCCAGGCACCGGGGCCCGGCCCATTTCCCCACATCATGCCAGGCCCATAGCCACCGGGTCCGGGCCCCTGCGCCACCGCCAGCCCGGTTCCCGCGGCCAGCAGGACAGAGGCTGCCGCCAGTTTCCATTTCATCGCCATCGGCGTGCTCCTTTCGTCTGCGGAGGCATGCCGCCCCCGTAACGTCGGAAAGCTAGCCGCCGGCCTCGCCGGGGTCGTTGACCTTAATCAAGCGACCGTGATCTGCCGGTTGGCGCGGGCCAGCACCACGTCGAACAGGATCTGCGCGCCGGCCTCGGCTTCGGCCTCGGTGATCGACTCCGCCTCATTGTGCGACAGCCCGTCCTTGCAGGGCGTGAAGATCATGGCGCTCGGGACCACGCGGGCGAGATGCACGGCGTCATGCCCCGCGCCGGAGACCATTTCCCGTGCTGCCAGCCCGCGTTGCCGGCAGGCTGCGCGCACAAGGTCGACACAAGCGGGATCAAACGGCGTCGCCTCGACCCGGAAGACGGGCGTGATCACGATTTCGAGGCCGCGGGCCCCGGCGAGGGCCGCCGCCTGTTCGGGGAATTCCCGTGCGAGGCGGACGATCTCGGCATCCGACGGATTGCGGAACTCGGCGGCGAAACACACCTCGCCGGGAACCACATTGGGCGAGTTCGGATGAACGCTCAGCCGCCCGACCGTGCCGCGCCCCTGCTCGCCGCAGTCGCGCATCAACCGTTCGACCAGGAGAATGATCTCGGCGGCGCCGGCCAGCGCGTCGCGGCGGGCGGCGGGCGGGGTGGTGCCGGCATGGGAGTCGCGGCCGGTCAGCACAATGTCGAACCAGACCTGCGCCTGCGCGCCGGTCACGATGCCGATCGCCTCGCCCCCGGCCTCAAGCAGCGGCCCCTGCTCGATATGCAGTTCGAAGAACGCATCCGCCGGGCGATGGGTCGCTGGCTCGTCTCCCTCGGCGCCGATCGCGGCCAGGGCCTCGGCGACGGTAACGCCCGACGCGTCGCGCAGGGCGCGGATCGCCGCCTCGGGCTGCACGCCCGCCCAGACCGCGCTGCCCATCATGGCACGGCCAAAGCGGCAGCCTTCCTCGTCGGTCCAGTTGACCAGTTCGAGCGGCGCCTCGGTGACGATGCCGAGTTCGTCGAGCGTGCGCATCACCTCCAGCCCAGCAAGAACGCCGAGCGCGCCGTCGAACTTGCCGCCGGTGGGCTGGCTGTCGAGATGCGAGCCGAACATCACCGGCAAGCGGTCGGGGTCGCGCCCCTCGCGGCGGGCGAACATGTTGCCCATCGTATCGGTGCGAAGGCCGAGTCCGGCGGCGGCGCACCATTCGGCGAAGCGGGCGCGGCCCGCGCGGTCCACCTCGGTCAGCGTCACGCGGTTGACCCCGCCTTTCGGCGTCGCGCCGATCTCGGCCATGTCCATCAGCGCGTGCCACAGGCGAGCGCCATTGATCCGGTAATTCGTGTTCTGCGTCATGCCGGCATGATGGCCTCCGGCCCCACCCGCGCGCAAGACCGCCCCTTGCGCCGCTGCGCCGACGCGGAACATTATGACGCAACAGAAAACGGGGATACGCCATGAAGACAATCGGTCATTTCATCAACAACGAGAGCATTGCGGGTGCCGGGGCGGAGCGCCTGCCGGTGTTCAACCCGGCGACCGGCGCGCAGAGCGGCGCGGTTGCGGTCGCGACGGCGGCGGAAATCGAGGCGGCCATCGCCACGGCGCGCGCCGCCTTCCCCGCCTGGGCCGCGACCCCGCCGCTGCGCCGCGCGCGGATCATGTTCCGCTTCAAGGAACTCGTCGAGCAGCACAAGGACGAACTGGCCAAGGCGATCACGCTCGAACACGGCAAGGTCATTTCCGACGCCGCCGGCGAGGTCGTGCGCGGGCTCGAGGTGGTGGAATTCGCCTGCGGCATTCCCGAGCTGCTGAAGGGCGATTATTCGCGCAATGTCGGCACCAATATCGACAGCTACTCGTTCCGCGCGCCGCTCGGCGTCGTCGCCGGCATCACGCCGTTCAACTTCCCGGTGATGGTGCCGATGTGGATGTTCCCGATGGCGATCGCCTGCGGCAACAGCTTCATCCTCAAGCCCTCGGAAAAGGACCCGTCACCCGGCCTGCTGCTCGCCGAACTGCTGAAGGAAGCCGGCCTGCCCGCCGGCGTGTTCAACGTGATCAACGGCGACCGCACCGCCGTCGACGCGCTGCTGACCGATCCGCGCATCGCCGCCGTCAGCTTCGTCGGCTCGACGCCGATCGCCGAGCACATCTACCGCACCGCCTCGCATCACGGAAAGCGCGTGCAGGCGCTGGGCGGCGCCAAGAACCACATGATCGTCATGCCCGACGCCGATCTCGACCAGGCGGTGGACGCGCTGATCGGCGCCGCCTACGGCTCGGCCGGCGAGCGCTGCATGGCGATCTCGGTCGCGATCGCGGTGGGTTGCATTGCCGACCCGCTGGTCGAGCGCATCGCCAGCCGGGCACGCAGCCTGAAAGTCGGCCCCGGGCTCGACCCCGAGGCCGAGATGGGGCCGCTGATCACCAGGGACCACAAGGCCAAGGTCGAATCCTATATCGAGGCAGGGGTGGCGGAAGGCGCGCGCCTCGTCGTCGATGGCCGGGGGCTGAAACTGCAAGGCCACGAGGACGGCCATTTCGTCGGCCCCACCCTGTTCGACAACGTCCGGCCGGGGATGAAGATCCACCGCGAGGAAATCTTCGGCCCGGTGCTCTCGGTCGTGCGCGAAGCGAATTTCGATGGCGCGGTGAAGATCATCAACGAGCACGAATTCGGCAACGGCACCTCGATCTTCACCCGCGACGGCGACGCCGCGCGCAGCTTCGCCGACCAGATCGAGGTCGGCATGGTCGGCATCAACGTGCCGATCCCGGTGCCGATGGCGTTCCATTCCTTCGGCGGCTGGAAGCGCTCGGCCTTCGGCGATCACGGCATGCACGGCCATGAAGGCGTGCATTTCTACACCAAGCTGAAGACCATGACCTCGCGCTGGCCGACCGGCATCCGCGCCGGTGCTGAATTCGCGATCCCGACCATGAGGTAGGCAGGGTCATCGATCCGAGTGTCGAAGGGCCGGCCCGGTGCCGGCCCTTCCCCGGCCCGGCGGGCCTCAGATTACCGGCGCGAACGCTGCGTGGTCAGGCGGCCCCGCGGCAAAAAGGAAGCGGGGCGTTGCGTTGCCCAGGGCGATCAGCGCCGAGGATACGGTGCCGAACCCGCCGCGCGGGCCGACATTGAGCGCGGTGTCGGCCGGCGCGGCGCGGTCCGCCAGCAACACCCGCCAGGCCTCCCACGCATCGGCGGCGGGATCGGGGCGGGAAGCGGCTTCGAACGCGCCGCGATAGCGGGCGATGCGCGGGCTGTCCGGATCGTTCGGGTCGTGCGCGGTGATCATGGTGATGCCGGGCGCAAGCCGCATCGCCTCCGGTGCGCCGCGCTCCAGGCCGCGCAGCACGAACCCGCCGGCCGCATCGGCGACAAGCAGGTTGAAACTGCGGTAGCGCCCGGCATCCAGCCGGGCGAGCCGCGCCGCTGCCGCCGAAGCCGAGGCTTCCTCCAGCGCCATCAACGGCAGCGCGCCCCGGCTCGCCTTGTCCGGCGCGGGGCCGAGGCTGCCGGTACGGTTGAGCAGGGCGGCGACCACGCCGTGACGGTTCAGGCCGAGCCAGGTGCCGCCGGCGGTGCGATCCCGCCCGGCGATCACGCCCGGGCGGTCGGGCCAGTGCGCGGCCGGCGGGTCCCACGGCCGCGCCAGCATCTCGTCGCGATTGGCGCCGATCACCACCGGCCAGGCATCCCCCGGCAGGAACGAGAGGATCAGCGAGCACATCGCGCGCCGCCGGTCAGTGCGATCCGAACACCCGGTCGAAAATGGCATCGACCCGGGCGAGATGCAGGCGCGGGTCCATCGCCGCGTCGATCGCTTCCGGGCTGATCCGGCCGGCCACTTCCGGGTCGGCCAGCAGATGGTCGCGGAAGCGGCGGAAATCGGGCTGGCCGAGCGCGGTCCAGGTCGCCATCGCGTTGCGCTGGATGATCCGGTAGGCATCCTCGCGCGAGATTCCGGCGCGGGCGAGCAGCAGCAGCACCTCGCCCGAATGCACGACGCCGCCGAGCGATTCGATGTTTTCGGTCATCCGCTCCGGATAGACGGTAAGCTTCTCGATCATGCCGGCCAGCCGGTGCAGGGCGAAATCGAGCGTGATCGTCGCATCCGGCCCGATCACCCGCTCGACCGAGGAGTGGCTGATGTCGCGCTCGTGCCAGAGAGCGACGTTCTCCATCGCCGGCACCACGTAGCCGCGCACGATGCGGGCGAGGCCGGTGAGATTTTCCGACAGCACCGGGTTGCGCTTGTGCGGCATCGCCGACGAGCCCTTCTGCCCGGGATGGAAGAATTCCTCGGCCTCGCGCACCTCGCTGCGCTGCAGGTGGCGCACCTCGGTCGCCAGCCGCTCGATGCCGGAGGCGATCACGCCGAGGGCGGCGAAGAAGGCGGCGTGGCGATCGCGCGGGATCACCTGGGTCGAGACCGGCTCGGGTCGCAGGCCGAGCTTCTGGGCCACATGCGCCTCGATCGAGAGGTCGAGATGCGCGAAGGTGCCGACGGCGCCGGAGATCGCGCAGGTCGCGATCTCCTCGCGTGCGGCGAGCAGGCGGGCGCGGTTGCGGGCGAATTCGGCATAGTGGCCGGCGAGCTTGAGGCCGAAGCTGGTCGGCTCGGCATGGATGCCATGGCTGCGGCCGATGGTCGGCGTCAGCTTGTGCTCGATCGCCCGGCGCTTGAGTGCCGCCATCACCGCGTCGATCCCCTCCAGCAGCAGATCGCTCGCCTGGGTGAGCTGCACGGCGAGGCAGGTATCCAGCACATCCGACGAGGTCATGCCGAGATGGACGAAGCGGGAGTCCGGCCCCACCCCCTCGGCCAGCCAGGTGAGGAAGGCGATGACGTCGTGCCGGGTCTCGCGCTCGATTTCGGCGATACGCTCGACATCGGCCTCGGTCATCGCGGCGATGCGCGCGCCGCCCTTCTCGCGGATGGTGCGCGCGGCCTCGGCCGGCACGTCGCCGGTGGCGGCCATCGCCTCGGCGGCCAGCGCCTCGATCTCGAACCAGATCCGGTAGCGGTTCAATTCCTGCCAGATCGCGACCATCTGCGGGCGGGCGTAACGCGGAACCATCGAAATTCTCCCATCTTCCAGGCCGGCGGCCGGCGCGGCGCCGTTTTGGGCCGGGGCCGTCCGGTTGACAAGACCGGCCGGCTCCGCGAACCCGACATGATGGAATTGATGCTCGCCGATGCGCTGGTGCTCGCGCAGGTTCTGATGATCGACCTCGTCCTCGCGGGCGACAACGCGATCGTCATCGGCCTGGCCGTGGCGCGGCTACCCAAGGCGCAGCAGAAACAGGCGATCCTGATCGGCGTCGCGGCGGCAACCGTGATCCGCATCGCCCTCGCGCTGGTCGCGCTCCGGCTACTGGCGATCATCGGGCTGACGCTCGCGGGCGGCATCCTGCTGCTCTACGTGGTCTGGAAATCCTGGCGGGAGTTCAACCGCCGGCCGGATGAGGCGGCAAGCGAAGCCCCTGGCAAGCTGCGCGACGCGGCGCTACGGATCATCATCGCCGACATCTCGATGAGCCTCGACAACGTTCTGGCGGTCGCGGGGGCGGCGCGCGACCACCCCGCCCTGCTCGCCGCCGGCCTGCTGGTTTCGGTGGTGCTGATGGGCATCGCGGCCAACTTCGTCGCACGTCTGCTCACGAAACGGCGCTGGCTGGTCTGGGTCGGGCTCGCGATCGTCCTATATGTCGCACTTGAGATGATCCATGGCGGCATCCTTCAGGTAGCGACGCATCTGGGCTGGCACCTTCCGGGCTGGTTCGGATGAGCGAGGCCGCGGTCGAGATTTCCAGCGGCGCGGACGGACCGGTGATTGCCCTGACCGGGCCGCTCACCGCCTCCGCGCTGACCGAGGCCTGGCCCCGCGCCATTGCCGTCGCCCGCGCGGCACAGGGGGTGATGACGCTCGACCTCTCGCGCGCGGCACGGATCGACACATCGGGTGCGGCCCTGCTGCTCGCCCTCGAACGCGGCCATGCGGGAGAAACCCGCTGGCAGGGGGTGACGCCGGCGGCCGAGGGCCTGATCGCCCGGCTGCGCGCCGCCCTGCCCGAGACCGGCACGCCACCCTCACCGCGCGCGATACAAACGCGGGGACCGCTGCGGACTCTCGGCGTGCGCATCGCCTTTTTCGGCGAAACCATTCTTGCCACGGCTGGCCTGCCGGGGCGGCGGCGCTTCCTGCGCGGCGGCAATTTCTATCGCATCACCGAGCGCGCCGGCGCGCAGGCGCTGCCACTGGTGATCATGCTCGGCTTTCTCATCGGCATGATCCTCGCCTTCCAGTCAGCGATCCCGATGCGCCAGTTCGGCGCCGATATCTACGTCGCCGCCCTGGTCTCGCTCTCGCTGTTCCGCGAACTCGGCCCGCTGCTCGCCGCCGTCATTCTCGCCGGGCGCACCGGCTCGGCCTTCGCCGCCGAACTCGGCACGATGATGGTGAACGAGGAGGTCGCGGCGCTGACCACGATGGGGATCGACCCCGGCACCATGCTCGTCATTCCCCGGATGGCGGCGGCGATGCTGGTGATGCCGGCGCTCGCCCTCGGGATCGACGTGTCTGGCGTGCTCGGCATGGGCTTCGTGATGGGCATTCTCGGCTTTCCGCCCTCGGCGATCGTCGCGCAGATGCAGATGGCGACCAGCCCGCACGACGTGCTGCTCGGGCTGATGAAATCGGTTGTCTTCGGCGCCGCGGTCGGGCTGATCGGCTGCCGCGCCGGGCTGACCGCCGGGGGCGGGCCGCGCGCGGTGGGCGAGGCCGCGACCTCGGCGGTGGTGGGCGGCATCGTCGCGACCATCCTGCTCGACGGGCTGTTCGCGGTGATCCTTTACAGGCTCGGCCAGTGAACGCCGACGCGCCGGCCATCCGCGTCGAAGGTGTGGCGCAGAGCTTCGATGCGCGGGTGATCTTCCAGAACGTAAGTTTCGAGGTCGCGCGCGGCGAGGTATTCGTCGTGCTCGGCGGCTCGGGCTGCGGCAAGTCCACCCTGTTCAAGCAGATGATCGGGCTGCTCCGCCCAACCGAAGGGCGGATCAGCGTCGCCGGGCACGACACGGTGACGGAGGTTGAAGCCGTCCGCCGCGAGATCGGGGTGATGTTCCAGTCCGGCGCGCTGTTCGGCTCGATGACGCTGCTGGAGAACGTGATGCTGCCGCTCACCGTCTTCACCGACCTGCCGGCCGCCGCCCGCGCCGAAATCGCACGGGTGAAACTCGCGCTGGTCGGCCTCGCGGAGGCGGCGAACCGGCTGCCGGCGGAGATTTCCGGCGGCATGGCCAAGCGCGCCGCAATCGCCCGCGCGCTCGCGCTCGACCCGCCGATCCTGTTTCTGGATGAGCCCTCCGCCGGGCTCGACCCCATTACCGGCGCCGGGCTCGACCGGCTGATTCTCGACCTGCGCGCCGCCCTCGGATGCACCTTCGTCGTGATCACCCACGAACTCGCCTCGATCTTCGCGATCGCCGACCGCTGCCTGATGCTCGATCGGGACGCGCGCGGCATGATCGCGCTCGGCGTGCCGCGCGAGCTCCGGACCGAGGCCGCGCATCCGCGCGTGCGCGCATTTTTTAACCGCGAGGAGGATCCCGCATGAGCCGGATCACGGGAGAACGCTGATGGAACCCAGAGGCGCCGCGCTGCGCACCGGCCTGTTCGTGATCGGCGCCGTCGTCGTGCTGATCGGGCTGGTCTTCCTGCTGTCTGGCAACATGTTCCAGCGCGGAGCCGTCTACGAATCCTATTTCCGGGAATCGGTCCAGGGGCTCGATGTCGGCTCGGCGGTAAAGTTCCGCGGCGTGACCATCGGCAAGGTGACCGCCATAGCACTTGTCGCCGCCGAATATCCGCCGCCCGATCAGAAGAACCTCAACCGCAAGGTCTATCATCAGGTGGTGGTCCAGTACCGGATCGACCCGAGCAAGCTCGGCCGCGATGCCGACATCCGCGAGGCGATCCGGCACGGGCTGCGCGTGCAGGTCGCACCGCAGGGCATCACCGGCCTTGCCTATCTCGAACTCAGCTTCGTCAACGCTCAGACCAATCCGCCGCAAACCGTGCCGTGGACGCCGCATCACCTTGTCATCCCCTCGGTGCCGAGCACGCTGACCGAGGTGCAGGACGCGGTTCAGGGCCTGCTCAACAACATGCGCAACGTGAAGCTCGGCCAGACGATCGATACCCTCACCTCGATGATCAGCACGGTGAACCGCGAACTGACCACCGGCAGCGCTCATGACGCGCTCGTCAATGCCAACGGCCTGCTGGTCGAGTTGCAGCAGCAGGTCAAGCTGGCCGACCTGCCGGCGACGACCCGCTCGATGCGCACCCTGGCCGACGGCACGCAGACCCGCGAAATCCTGCAGCAGCTCGAAGCCACCAGCACGGCACTTGCAAAGGCAAGTGCGGCGATGCCGGCGCTGGTTGCCCAGTCGGAGGCAACGATCCGCCACGCCAACGAGGCGACAGCGACGGTCGAGCGGCAGATGCTGCCGATCCTGCAATCGCTGAAGCAGGCATCGGCGAATCTCGAAGACCTGTCCGATACGCTGAAACGCAATCCCGCCGCCGTGCTGCGCGGCCGGGAACCCCCGAGAGAGACGCCATGACCCCGATCTCCCGCCGCCTCGCCCTCGCAGCCCCGCTGGCGCTTGCCGGCTGTGGCACGGTGCTGTCGGAACAACCCTACCGCCCGCGCATCGACTGGCCGCTCGCTCCGCCTCCGGATCTCCGGGCGGCATCCCGCCCTTCGCGCAGTGTGGTGAAGGTGCATGGCCTCGATGCCGGCCCGGTGCTGACCGATCGCGGGCTGATCACGCTCGAAGCCAATGGCAGCATCCATCGTGGCTACTACAATCGCTGGGCCACGGCGCCGGCGGATGCGGCGACCGCCGCGCTGATCGCCTGGCTCCAGGCCTCGGGCGATTTCGCCGCGGTGGTCGGGGATGGATCATCGGTGACGGCGGACCTGACCGTGGGCGGCACGCTCGATACGCTGCTCGCCGCGCCCGCGCGAGGCGAGGCCCGCGCGGCGCTGACCCTTGTCATCGCAAAGCCGGTCGGCATCGGCGACAGGCCGCTGGCGCAGCGGCGCCTTGCCGCCTCGGCGCCGCTCGTTGGCATAACGCCGGAAGACCTGGTTGCGGCGCAGCGCGGCGCCCTCGCCAGCGTGCTGCGTCAGGCAGTCACCCTGGTCGGGCGGTTCCGGTAATCGCGGCCGCTCAACCCTCTTCCGGCGTGTTCGGATCAAGAGTGGCGACGATCGGCGTGGTGCGCGTGAGGATTTGATAAGGCTGCTGCTGCTCGTTCGGAACCGGCTCACGCACCCGCTGCCGCCAGACGCCGAAGCCGACGGCGGCAAGTGCGGCGAGCGCGAGAAAGATGAACAATCCGCCCGGGCCGGTCCGTGTCATCGCAATGGCTGCGATCACCGGCCCGATCGCGGCACCGATTGAATAGACCAGCACAAGACCGCCGCTTGCGCCCACGCGCTGCTCGGGGTCCAGAAAGTCGTTGGTATGGGCGACGCAAAGCGGATAGAGGGTGAAGACAAGCCCGCCGAACAGCAACCCCAGCGCATCCACCACCCCGGGCGGCCATATCGGCGCGCCGAGTATCACGCTGACGATCCCTGCCCCGGCGAAGGTGCCGATGATGACCTTGCGGCGGTCGAACCGGTCGGAGAGGCGACCTATGGGAACCTGTAGCACGACGCCTCCCATGATCACCACGCTCATGAACAGCGCGGTTTGCGACCGGGCCATGCCGAGCCCATGGGCGTAGATCGCGCCGAGCGCGTAGAAGCCGCCCAGCATCACCCCGGTCATCGCCGCCCCGAAGATGCCGAGCGGGGAAATCCGGTAGAGCCTGAGGAAGGAAAGCGGCGTCGAAACGCCCAGTACCGGCCCGGGAAGCCGGGTCAGCGCGATCGGGATCACGGCGAGCGACAACAGGATCGAAGCTGCGATGAACGGCAGCGCCGGGGCGCGATTGCCGAGGTCGAGCAGGAATTGCCCGGCCCCCTGCCCGGCATAGAGCGCCACCATGTAGAAGGCGAGAATGGCGCCGCGGGTCTGCGGCGTCGCTCTTTCGTTCAGCCAGCTTTCGATGCAGATGAACACGCCGGCGAGGGATATGCCCTCGACGAAGCGCAGCACCGCCCAGAAGCTGAAATCCTGCCAGATCGTGCATGCCAGCGTGCTCGCAGAGAACAGCGATACGAAGGCGGTGAAGGCGCGAATGTGACCGACCCGCTCGATGATCCGCCCCGCGCGGAGCGCGCCGAGTGTGAGCCCGGCGAAATAGGCGGTGCCGATCAGGCCGATCAGCAACTGTGTCGTCCCGGTCGCCTCGAGCCGCAGGCTCATCAGCGTCGAGAGAAAGCCGCTGCCGGCCATCAGCATGAAGATGGAAAGAAGCAGGCTGCGGACGGAAACCAGCGAAGCAACCATCAGATCTTACCTTCCTGCCTCGCAGCGCCGCGGATTCGCGACGGAAAACGATGCTCCGTCCCGAAAGCTGAACTTCGGCCTAGGCGCGGATTTTGCCGTGGTCAATGCCGCGTGCGCGGGTCAGATTCGCACGGATACGCGATCAGGCAGCCGCACGAAGCTTCCGACCTTCGCCATCCTCCACCGCTCGACATTCCACCAACTCCCCATGCAGGGCACGGATCGCGTCATCGAACCGGTCGGCATCCAGAATGAACTGGATATCGACATTGCGCATCTGATGCTGCATCGCCTTCACCCCGATTCCCGCCGCGCCGAGCGCGCCCAGCGCGCGGGCGACACAGCCCTCCTCGCTGAGATCGCTGCCGATCAGCGCGACCATGGCCAGGCGTGGCGCCGAGACCTCGGCATTCGGGAAGCGCGCCTCAAGATCGGCAATCACCCGCCGAACCGTCGGCCCGCCGGCGGCGAGGTAGTGGGTGATGGTGTTGGCGTTGGACGACTTGCTGACGATACGCGCGCGGTGTTTCGTCAACGTGTCGAGGATTGCGGCGTCATAGCCCTTCTTGCCGACCATGTCCTGCTCGAAGAACTGCAGCGCGCGGACCTCGCGGATGCCGGTGACGATCTCGATGCGCGGCGCGGCAGAGACGTAGTCGGCGCAGATCAGCGTACCCTCGTCGTGCCGGTCGAACGTATTGCGCACCCGCAGCGGGATGCCCGCCTGGCGCAGGCCACGCGCCGCCCCCGGGTGAATGGCCTCGACGCCGAGATTGGCGAGCTGGTCGGCCACGTCATAATTGGTGCGGCCGATCTTGCGCGCCTTGCCGACGCCGACGACCTTCGGATCGGCGCTGGAGAGATGAAACTCCTTGTGGATGATCGCCTCGCGCGCGCCGGTGAGCACGGCGAGCCGGGCAAAGGTCATCTCCGTATAGCCGCGGTCGTATTTGCGGACCATGCCATCCGCGCATTTCGCGTAGCCGGTGACGATCGGCAGGGTGGTCGCGAGATCGAGCCCGTCCAGCCCGGTGCGGATCCGCTCCTCGAGGTCGAAATTGCGCCCGTCCTGCCAGCCGGTCAGGTCGACGAAGGCTGCGTTGACGCCACGGGCGCGCAGCAGCAGGGCGGTATTGTGCGCGCTATGCGCCTCGCCAAGCCCGGCGAGCAGCTCGCGCAGGGTGGCGAGCGGTTCGTCGAGCCGGAAATGCCCGTGGCCGCGCAGGCTGTCGAGATCGTCGAGGCAGGCGCGGGTCTCGCTCATGCGGGAAGCGACGAAATCGTCGGCGACGGCGCGCTCCGCCGTCGTGCCGAATACCTCCTCGTTGCGGGCGCGCATCGCGGCGGCGACCGCTTCCAGCGCGTCGCGCCAGTCGCCCTTGTCGCCATCGGCGGCGAAGCTCGCAAAGAGCCCCGGCGGCTTCGCGGCATCGGTCTTCTTCTTCGGCTCCAGCAGCAGATCGGTGATCCCGCCATAGGCCGAGACCACGAAGATCCGCTGGTAGAGATCGCGGCCGGCGCGGCCGGCGATCAATACGTTGCCGACAACCGCGTCCGTCGCCGTGATCGACGTGCCGCCGATCTTCTCGACACTCGGGGCAATGCTCATGCCGCGCGCTCGCGCCGCACCAGCGGACCCGCCACGATATCCACAGTCCGAAAATCGCGATCGGCGATGAATTCAGGCCGCCGCGTCTTCGGGCCGAACGGCTCGACCAGGCTGTTCGCCTTCGCGTTGAACACGAAAAACGCGTTCGAGCGCGGGAAGGGCGTGATGTTGCCGTTCGAGCCATGCATCGTGTTGCAGTCGAACAGCACCACGGTGCCGGCCTTGCCGGTCGGCGCGACGATGCCATGATCGCTGGCGAGCGCCGTCAGCATCTCGCGGTCGGGCACGCCATATTCCTGCTTCTTGAGCGAGGCGCGGTAATGGTTCTCCGGCGTCTCGCCGACGCAGGTGAGATATTTGCGGTGCGAGCCGGGAATGACCATCAGCGGGCCGTTATTCGCGGTGTTCTCGGCCAGCAGGATCGACATCGACAGAGCGCGCATCCGCGGCATGCCGTCCTCGACATGCCAGGTCTCGAAATCGGAGTGCCAGTAGAATTCCTTGCCATCGAAACCCGGCTTGTAGTTCAGCCGCGACTGATGAATGTAGACATCGTCATCCAGCAGGAAGCGCGCCACCCCGGCAATCCGCGAATCCGCGGCGAGACGGCCGAGCAGTTCGTTCTGCGCGTGGATCGCGAAGATCGAGCGCACCTCGTCGCTGCCGCGCTCGGTGATGATGGTCTCGCGGTCGAGCCCGGCGGGATCGGCCAGCAGGTCCATCGACCCGGATTGCAACAGCGCGATCTCGGCCGGATCGAACACGTTCTCCAGCACGAGATAGCCGTTGATGTCGTAGAACCCCGTCTGTTCGTCGCTCAACGGGGCACCGGGCGCCCAGCGCCCATGCACCACCGGATCATAGCGCGGCAGCAGCGAGGGGGTGGGTTCGCGGCGCGACGGGTAGAGATCGTCCATTGTCTGTTCTCCCACGTTTCGTTCGTTGCGGACCAGGATCTCAGGCGGCCTTGCCGACCGGGGCGGGCGGATAGGCGCCGGATGCGTCATGCACTTCCTGGCCGGTAACCGGCGGGTTGAACACGCAGGCGGTGACGATATCGGTCTTGGGCCGGACCACGTGGCGGTCGTGCTTGTTGAGCACGTAGAGCACGCCCGGCTTCAGCTCGTGCGTCTCGCCGGCGTCGAGATCCTCGATCGTCCCTTCCCCGCTCAGCACGAAGACCGATTCGAGATGATGCTTGTAATGCATCCGCAATTCCTTGCCCGCGTACATCGTGGTGATGTGGAACGAGAAACCCATGCCGTCGTCGCGCAGCAGCATGCGCACGCTGTCCCAGCCATCGGTGACGACCTTTCGCTCGGAGGCCTGCGCCTCCTTCAGAGTCCGGATGATCATGTTCTGCTCCTTGCTTGCTGTCGCCTGGCGTTATTCGGCGGCAATGCTGTAGGTGGGCGCGGCGGCCTCATCGACGGCGGTTTCGAGAATGTCGAGCCCGGCCGCCAGAAGGTCGTCATCGATGGTGAGCGGCGCCAGCACCTTGACGATCTCGCCATCGGCGCCGCTGGTCTCGATCACCAGCCCCTCGCGGAAGGCGATGCCGGTGATGCGGTCGGCCATCTCGCCGGTGCCGACATTGATGCCCCGCATCATGCCGCGACCGCGCGTGCTCATCCCGTGCCGCGCCGCGATCGCATCAAGCCGGCGGCCAAGCAGGTCACCGCGCCTCGTGATGTCGGCGGCAAAGGCGCCGTCGCTCCAGAAATGGCGGATCGCGGCGGCGGCGGTGACGAAGGCGTGGTTGTTGCCGCGGAAGGTGCCGTTATGCTCGCCGGGCTTCCACTGGTCGAGTTCCGGGCGGAACAGGGTCAGCGCGAAGGGCGACCCGATGCCGGAGAGCGACTTCGCGAGGGTGATGATGTCGGGGCGGATGCCCATTTCCTCGAAACTGAAAAAGCGCCCGGTGCGGCCGCAGCCGGCCTGGATGTCGTCCACGATCAGCAGCGCGCCGTGGCGCTTCGCGAGGGCGGCGATCTTGCGCAGCCATCCGGCGGAGGCGGCGTTCAGCCCGCCCTCGCCCTGCACCGTCTCGACGAGGAACGCCGCCGGCGCATCGAGGCCGGAGGAGCCGTCGGCAAGGCGCTGCTCGATCAGGTCGGCGGTATCGATCTCCGGGCCGTAATACCCGTCATAGGGCTCGTGGCTGACATGAGCGAGCGGCACGCCGGCGCCGCCGCGCTTGCCCTCGTTGCCGGTGCAGGCGAGCGCGCCGAGCGTCATGCCGTGGAAGCCGTTGGTGAAGGCGATCACGGTCTGCCGTCCGGTCACCTTGCGGGCAAGCTTTAGCGCGGCCTCGACCGCGTTGGTCCCGGTCGGGCCGACGAACATGGCGCGATAGTCCATGCCGCGTGGCTTCAGGATCACGGTCTCCAGCGCGTCGAGGAAATCGGCCTTGGCGTCGGTATGGAAATCGAGGCCGTGAGCAATGCCGTCGCGGGCGATGTAGTCGATCAGGGCCTGTTTCAGCACCGGATGGTTGTGGCCATAATTCAGCGACGAGCAGCCGGCGAGGAAGTCGAGATATCTTCCGCCCTGACTGTCATGCAGCCAGGCGCCTTCGGCCCGCGTGAACTGCCGCGGGATCGCGGTGCAGTAGCTCCGCACCCGCGACTCCATGCGCTCATAGATCGCGGTATCCGGCTTGCGCCGGGAAGGGCGCGGCAGGTCGGTCATATGATGTCCTTTCATGCTTGGTCGCTGGCGGGTCGGGGCAGGCCGATCGTCACCTCGAACTCTGAGTCGTGGCGGCCGGCGAAATGCGTGGCGCGGTCGAACCGCACCGCGCGGACGAAGGAAGCGCCGCGCCGTCGGGCGAGGCTCTCGAACAGCCGCCACGAGGCCGTATTCCCTTCGGTAATGGTCGTCGCAAGGGCGCGGACGCCGGCCATCGCCGGGCGATCGAGCAGCGCGTCGAGCATCTGCCCGCCAAGGCCGATGCCGCGCGCAGCGGCCGACACCGCGACTTGCCAGACGAAGATACGCGATGGGTCGGAGGGCGGCAGATATCCCGAAATCCACCCCACCACCGTCGCCTCGCGTTCCGCGATCACGCAGGTTTCGGCGAAGTCCGTGCATTGCAGGAGGTTGCAATACGCCGAGTTGAGATCGAGCGGCGGGCAGTCCGCAATCAATGCGGTCACCGCCGGACCATCGGCAGCGGTTGGCCGACGCAACGACACCGCGCTGCCGCACGGTGCCGCAAGATGATCGATATGGCCCAAAATTATTTTAACCTCCGAAGCAGTATTATGTCGTATGATGCCGCGCTCGGCGACCCTGCTTGCGATAGGATAAGAAATCTTGCGCCTTTTTCAAGTTTTTTATGAATTCGTTCAACCGGAGGTCGTCAGAATCCCAGAAATATTCTTCGCATAATGAAATATATTGCGGTTGCAAATGTCAGGCTTCTGGGGCTCCATCAGCCGCATGGACGAAGTTCTCACCAGCGCGACCTTGCGTGCGATCCGCCGCATCCTGCGTGCCACCGACCAGGGCAGCCACCGCCTCTATGCGGCAACGGGGCTGACCACCTCGCAGTTTCTTGTGTTGCAGGAAATCGACCGCCGGGGCGATGCGACGCCGGGGGCCATCGCCGCGGCGCTTCAATTCGGCCAGGCGACCATCACCAATATCGCCGACCGGCTCGTTGCCGCCGGGCTGATCTCCCGCCGCCGCGGCGAGCGGGACAAACGCCAGGTGATCATGGCCGCGACCGAGGCGGGCCGCGCCGCTCTCGCCCGGGCGCCGGACCTGTTGCAGGAACGTTTCCGCGATCGGTTCGAGACGCTGCCGCTCTGGGAACAGGCGATGATCCTCGCCGCGCTCGAACGCGTCGGAACGCTGCTCGATGCGGCGGAAATCGATGCCGCGCCGCTGATCGCCGCCGGCGCCATCGACCGTGCCGCCGGCCCGTCACCAGGCTGACGCCCGGCCGGCGACACGGTTCAAAAATGCGGGCGATGGACCCGGTCGGCCGCCGAGCGGCAGCGGGAACCCTATCCCGCCTCTTCCTCGCGGAAGATCGCCTTGGCCATGCGGAAGGCGGAATTCGCCGCCGGCACCCCGGCATAGACGGCGACCTGCATCAGCGCTTCGGCGATTTCCTCCCGCGTCGCCCCGGTGTTGCGGGTCGCGCGCAGATGGAGCTTGAACTCTTCCTCGCGCCCGAGTGACGCGGTGATCGCCAGCACCAGCAGCGAGCGCATCGCCCGCGGCAGGCCTGGACGGGTCCAGACCTTGCCCCAGGCGGTTTCGGTGATGAAGCGCTGGAAGTCGCGGTCGAATTCCGTCGCCCCGTCCAGCGAGCGGGCGACATGGGCGGGGCCGAGCACCGCCCGGCGCACGCCGAGCCCGGCCTCATAGGTATCGCCGCCGCTGCGGGCGGCGAGGAAATCCAGCATCGCGCGGGTAACCTCGGCGGGCTTCTCCACGGTGGGGATATGCGCGGCATTCTCGATGACCACGAAACGCACATCCGGCGCGCCGCCCTCGGCCAGCGCCGTCATCAGCGCCTGCGCGCTGGCCACCGGCGTCGAAACATCGCCATCGCCGACCAGCACCAAGGCCGGCACCTTGAGCCGGCGGGTCGACGGCGCGAGATCGGCCATCGCGATCGCCATGGCGCAGCCGGCATAGCCATCGACGCTGGTGCCGCGCAGCATCGCGCGCAGGCCGCGCGCCGGCGGCGCGTCGATGAAGCCTGGCGTCACCCAGCGCGCCAGCACGCCGTCCTCGATGGCGCCCATCCCGTGCGCGCGCAGGTTCGTCACCCGCTCACGCCAGGATTCCAGCGAGGGGATCGCCATCGCGGTGTCGCAGAGCATCAGCGCCTCGGTGCGGCCGGGATGTCGCGCCGCAAACTCCTGCGCGATCATCCCGCCTATCGAGATACCGCCGATCACCGCAGCCCCGACACCAAGCGCATCGAGCACCGCGGCGACATCACCGGCCAACAGCGCCATCGTGTAGTCGCCCGGCGTCGATTCGGTGAGGCCGTGGCCGCGCATGTCGGGGCGAATGACCCGGAAGCTGCGGGCAAGCGCCGCCACCTGGTCGTCCCACACCCTGTGATCGGTCCCGAGCGAATGCAGCAGCACCAGCGGCGGCGATCCATCCCGCCCATCGATCCTGACATGAACGTTGATGTCACCCGCCGTCACGAACATCGCCTGCTCCCTTCGTCGCCTCGTTGCAGCGCGGACCATAGGACCGGCGCGCGGCATCCGGCAACCGTCAGCACCCCTTGATCGGCGCACCGACCCACGATCTTGTCATCAATGTGTCACGATACTGTCATCGCCACGCCATGCAGTCGCGTTAACTGGCTACGCCAACTTCAGCCAAAGGGACTTCTCATGAAACGTCGCACCCTGATCGCCTCGGCCCCGGCCACGGCGCTGGTCGCCGCCACCGCGCGCGCCGCCGCCCCCACACGGGTCGTACTCTGGCACGCCATGGGCGGCGCGCTCGGCGACAAGCTGCAGTCGATCGTCGACGCCTTCAACAAGAGCCAGACCGATTTCGCGGTCGAGGCCGTCTACAAGGGTTCCTACCCGCAGGTGCTGACAGCCACCATCGCCGCCTGGCGCGCCGGCAAGGCGCCCTCGATCGCCCAGGTGTTCGATGTCGGCACCGCCGACATGCTCGGCGCCGGCCGCGCGGTGGTCGATGTCTACAAGCTCGCCGAAATGACGGGCGTCGGCATCGAACCCTCGACCTACATTCCCGCCGTGCGGGGCTATTACAGCCTGAATGACGGCAAGATGGGAGCCGCTCCGTTCAACTCCTCGACCGCGCTGATGTGGATCAACGAGGACGCCTTCGAGAAGGCCGGGCTCGACCCGAAGGCCCCGCTCGAGACCTGGGACGACGTGATCAAGGCCGCCCGCGCGATCAAGGCGAAGGGTGCCGCGGAAATCCCGGTGATGACCTCATGGCCGACCTGGGTGCATTTCGAGCAGTTCGCCGCCATCCACAATGTCGAATACGCCACGCTGAATGACGGCTTCGGCGGCCCGAACCCGAAACTGCGGCTCGACTCGCATCCCTTCGTGCGCAATCTCGACACGCTGCTGACGATGCAGAAGGACGGCCTGTTTCACTATGAGGGCCGCGACGGCAAGCCGAGCCCGATCTTCTACGCCGGCAAGGCCGCGATCACCTTCGACAGCTCCTCGATCTACGGCCAGCTGGTGAAGAGCGCCAAGTTCCGCTTCGCCAACGCCTACCTTCCCTATCATCAGTCGATCATCAAGAGCCCGATCAACTCGATCATCGGCGGTGCCGCCTTCTGGGCGATGACCGCGCCGGGGCGCGGCAAGGCGGAATACGAGGCCGTGGCGCGCTTCTTCAAGTTCATCTCCGAGCCGCAGAACGATGCCAGCTGGGCCGAGGCCACCGGCTATGTGCCGGTGACGCTGGCGGGGAACGACTACATCGCCAAGCAGGGCTTTTACGCAAAGCAGCCGGGCGGCGACCTCGCGGTCAAGCAGCTCACCCGCACGGAGCCGACGAAGTATTCGCGCGGCATCCGCCTGGGCGGCATGCCGGAAGTCCGCGTGATCATCGAGGAAGAATGGGAAAGCGCGATCCAGAACGGCACGCCGGCCCACAAGGCGCTGGCGCGCGCCCAGCAGCGCAGCCAGGCGGTGGTCAACCGCTTCGCCCGCGCCCTGCACGGCTGATCCAGCCGGCGCGATGGAGAGACGCACCCTGTTCGACGGCCGGCTGCTGCCGGCCGTCCTGGTGGCCCCACAGCTCGCCATCACGATCCTTTTCTTCCTGCTTCCCGCCTGGCGCGCTTTCTCCGAAAGCGTCCAGGCGACGGACGCCTTCGGGCTGAACACCACCTTCGTCGGCCTCGCCAATTTCGGCTCGCTGCTGGGCTCGCCGGTCTATCAGGCGGCGCTGCTGCGGACCGTCGTGTTCTGTGCGGCGGTCACCGTGCTGTCGATGGCGGGCGGCCTTGTGCTGGCCTGTTTCGCCAATCGCGGCATCCGCGGCCAGGCGGTCTATCGCGTCCTGCTGATCTGGCCCTACGCGATCGCACCGGCGCTGGCCTCGGTGATTTTCGTCTTCCTGCTCCAGCCGCAGATCGGGCTGCTCTCCAACGCGCTTACCCGGCTCGGCATCGATTTCAACTACGCCACCAACGGCAACGATGCGTTCGGCCTGATCGTGCTGATCGCCGCCTGGAAGCAGGTGAGCTACAATTTCATCTTCTACCTCGCGGGCCTGCAATCGGTGCCCGCCTCGGTGATCGAGGCGGCGACGCTCGACGGCGCGCGGGGGTTCTACCGGTTCCGCACCGTGATCTGGCCGCTGCTCGCCCCCACCACCTTCTTCCTGCTGGTGATCAACACCGTCTACGCTGCCTTCGACGCCTTCGCCCTGATCTTCGCACTCACCGGCGGCGGCCCCGGCAGCGCGACGACGACGCTGGTGGTCAAGGTCTATCGCGACGGGGTGATCAATCTCGACCTCGGCGGCTCGGCCGCGCAATCGGTCATCCTGATGGCGCTGATCGTGGTCCTCACCACGGTCCAGTTCCGCTACACCGGCAAGCGCGCCACATGAACCGCAGGCCCGACTATCTTGCCCATGCCGTGCTCATTGTCGGCGTGCTTATCTTCATCTTCCCGATCTGGGTCGCCTTCGCCGGCGCCACCCAGTCGGCCGGGGCGATCAACCGCGGCGACCTGTCGCTGATCCCGCGCCTCTCGGGCCTGCCCGTCTTCATAAATGCGCTCGGCTTCGGCAACACCGCAAAGGGCGGCGTGCCGATCTGGCACATGATGATGGTCAGCGCGCTGATGGCGCTCGGCATCGCCATCGGCAAGATCGCGATCTCCTCGATCTCGGCCTTCGCCATCGCCTTCTTCCGCTTTCCCTTCCGCATGGTCGCCTTCTGGCTGATCTTCATCACCCTGATGCTGCCGGTCGAGGTGCGGATCATCCCGACCTATTCGGTGATGTCGGATTTCCACCTGATCAACACCTTCACCGGCCTGACCATGCCGCTGATCGCCTCGGCAACGGCGACGCTGCTGTTCCGCCAGGTTTTTCTCGCGGTGCCGGATGAACTGGTCGAGGCGGCGAAGCTCGACGGCGCCGGGCCGATGCGCTTCTTCTTCGACATCCTGCTGCCGGTTTCCGGCGCCAATCTCGCCGCCCTGTTCGTGATCCTGTTCGTCTATGGCTGGAACCAGTATCTCTGGCCGCTGCTGGTCGCGACCAACGGGCGGCTCGACACGATCGTGCTCGGCATCGTGCAGATGATCACCTCGGACCAGCTCACGCCCTGGAACCTCGTCATGGCGGCGACCATCCTCGCCATCGTGCCGCCGGTCTTCGTCGTGGTGGCGATGCAGCGCTGGTTCGTCGCCGGCCTCACCGAAGTGGACAAGTAATGGCAACGCTGGAACTGCAGGGACTGACCAAGAGCTTCGGCAGAACAACCGTGCTGCACGGCATCGACCTGCGCCTCGCGGATGGCGAGATGCTGGTCATCGTCGGCGCGTCGGGCTGCGGCAAATCCACCCTGCTGCGCCTCGTCGCCGGGCTTGAGGCGCCGAGCGGCGGCCGCATCCTGCTCGACGGGCGCGACATCACCGCTGTCGATCCCTCGAAGCGCGACATCGCCATGGTGTTCCAGAACTACGCGCTCTATCCGCACATGAGCGTGTTCGACAACATGGCCTACGGGCTGAAGCTGAAGGGCATGGCGAAGGCCGAGATCGCCCGCCGGGTGGAGGATGCCGCCGACACGCTCGGGCTTTCGGAACTGCTCGGCCGCAAGCCTCGCGCTCTCTCCGGCGGCCAGCGCCAGCGCGTCGCGATGGGGCGCGCCATCGTGCGCGAGCCGAAACTGTTCCTGTTCGACGAGCCGCTCTCCAATCTCGACGCCAGGCTGCGCGTGCAGGTGCGCGCCGATATCCGCAAGCTGCAGAAGCGCCTCAACGTCACCAGCCTCTACGTCACCCACGACCAGATCGAGGCGATGACGCTCGCCGACCGGCTGATCGTGATGCACCAGGGCCGTGCGGCGCAGATCGCCCCGCCGGTCGAGGTCTTCGCCCATCCGGCCGATACCTATGTCGCCGGTTTCATCGGCGAGCCGGCGATGAATTTCTGCGCCGCCCGCCTCGGGCCCGAGGGCCGCAGCGCCCGGCTGGATGCCGGGCCGGAAATCGCGCTGCCCGCCGGCTCGTGGGGGAACGAGGGCGCGGGTGTGACGATCGGCATCCGCCCGCAGCACGTGGCCCTCTCCACATCGCCCGACGCAATGCGCGTGGCGATCGACCTCGTCGAGCCGCTTGGCTCGGAAACCCTGCTGCACGGCCATCTCGCCAATGGCGAAGCTTTCGCGATCCGCGTCAGCGGGCCGGCGCCGGACGCCGCCGAACTCGGCGCCGACCTGCCCGCAGAACAGCTCCATGTTTTTGACGGCGAGTCCGGCCGGCGCCTCGCGCCAGGCTGACCGTTCAGGCTTTCGGCAGCCGGCCCATCGCGAAGAATTCCGGGTTGGGCTGCATCCCGGCCATGTTGGCGAGCCGGTTCGACATGGCAAAAAACGCCGCAATCGCGCCGATATCCCAGATCTCGTCGGCGTCGAACCCCTGTTCGTGGAGTGCGGCGTGATCGTCCGGCCCAACCATGTCCGACCCGACTTAAACAGTCAAACCCGGAACGATACGGTATCGTAAGTTGAGATCTTTGATTTCACTCGAGATTTTCGTAGGCACGTCGGGATTTTGCAAAAACGTGGTGCTAAATAATTGCGTAAATTGCTTCTTTTAACTTGATTTATGATTGGTTTTCGGCTGCCAATTCGGCATGTTCGTGCGCGAGAAGCGAATCAACGGCTACAGCTACCTTTATCTGGTCGAGAGCGTCCGTGAGGACGGGCGCAGCAAGCAGCGCATCATCAAGAACCTGGGCCGGAAGGAAGTCGTCCTGGCCGATGGAGGTCTCGACCGCCTCGCCGCCTCGATCGCGCGCTATGCCGACCGTGCCTCGGTCCTGGCCCAGCTGGCGGCAGGCAATCCGGACGGGCTGAGCTGCAAGCGGATCGGCGCGCCGCTGTTGTTCGGCCGACTGTGGCAGGAGAGCGGGATCGCTGCTGTGTTCGAGGAGCTGCTGGCCGGGCGGCAGTTCGAGTTCCCGGTCGAGCGCGCGGTGTTCGCCACCGTGCTCCACCGGATCATGGTCTCGGGCTCGGATCGCGCCTGCGACAAATGGCTCGAGGATTACGACATTCCCGGCACCGAGGAGCTCGGCCTGCATCACCTCTACCGCGCCATGGCCTGGCTCGGCGAAGAGCTGCCGGACGAGGAACAGGGGGATGCCACGCCCTTTGCGCCACGGACGGTGAAGGATCTGGTGGAAGAGCGTCTCTTCGCCCGACGGCATGATCTGTTCACCGACCTCTCGGTCGTGTTCATGGACACCACCTCGCTGTATTTCGAAGGTGCCGGCGGCGAGACGCTGGGCGCGCGGGGCCACTCCAAGGATTACCGCCCACAGCTCGCGCAGATGATCCTCGGCGTGGTGATCGATCAGGACGGAAGGCCAATCTGCACCGAGATGTGGCCAGGAAACACCGCCGATGTCTCGGTGCTGGTGCCGGTGATCGACCGCCTGCGGTCGCGCTTCGGCATCGGCCGGGTCTGCGTCGTCGCCGATCGCGGCATGATCAGTGCCGCGACGATCGCCGCGCTGGAGGAGCGCGGGCTGGAATACGTGCTCGGCGCAAGGGAACGCACCGACCGCATCGTCCGCGAGGTGGTGCTGGCCGATGAGCGCCCCTACACCCCGCTCTGCCTCGAGCGCGCCGGTGGCGACGAGACCCAGCTCTTCATCAAGGAGGTCAAGGTCGCGGGCAAGCGCTATATCGTCTGCCGCAACGAGGCGGTGGCCATCGAAGAGGCCGAGACCAGGCGCAAGGTGGTCGCCGCCCTCGATCGTCAGCTGACGCGCGGCGATAAGGCGCTGATCGGCAACTCCGCCTATCGCCGCTTCCTGCGCCCGGTCAGTGACGCAAAGCCCGGCCGCAAGCACAAGCTGTTCGAGATCGACGCCGGCAAGCTCGCCGAGGAAGCCCGCTTCGACGGCGTCTTCGTGCTGCGCTCCAACGCCCGGATTTCACCGCTGCAGGCGGTGATCCGCTACCGGGACCTGCAGAATGTCGAACGGCTGTTCCGTGTCGCGAAGGCGACAATGCGCACCCGGCCAATCTACCATTCCTCCGACGCCGCCATCCGCGGCCACGTCTTCTGCTCGTTCCTCGCGCTGATCCTGCACCAGGCGCTCGACGAAAAACTCCGCCGGGCCGGCAAGCGCGTCGAATGGGCCGATCTCCTGCGTGATCTCGACCGCCTCCAGGAGGTCACCATCAGCAAGCGCGGGCAGCAGATCGTCCTGCGCACCCCAGCAACCAACTCGATCGGGCCGATCTTCAAGGCCGCCGGCGTCGCCCTGCCAGCCAACGTGCGAGACGCATCCGCTTCCTGATCCAAATCCTCCCGAAAGCCGCAGGGTGTGGTGCTAAGAAACCACGCGCCCACAATACATGGCTGTTTTCATTGGACTATTTTCAGGTCGCTGTTCAAGTCGGGTCCGAGGCAGTCGCGACCTTCATCGCGTAATCGATCATCGCGCGCTGGCGCGGGGCGAGCCGCGCCTTGCCCGGATTGACCGCGAGCCGGTCGGCGATTTCCGGATCCTTCGCATAAATCCGCAGGATCGCCCCGTGCGCCACCACGCAATAGAGGCAGTGATTGGCGCCCGAGGTTGCGACCACGATCATCTCGCGCTCGGCCTTGCTCAGCCCGGCCGGGCGGAGCATCAGCGCATCGTGATAGGCGAAGAAGGCGCGGAACTCGTCGGGCCGGTGCGCGAGGGCGAGGAACACGTTGGGCACGAAGCCCGCCTTTTCCTGCACCGCGAGGATCTTCTCACGGATATCAGCGGGAAGCGCGGCGAGGTCGGGCACCGGGAACCGGCTGATCGCGTCATGCTGCATGTCGTTCATCGGCATTGCCCCCTTCGGCGGATTGGGTCCGCTTCCCCCGGCACATTCGGCGCGCGGGGTTGGAAAATCAACCTTGCCGCGTGGCTCAGAGGCCTCGTCCGGCGCGGCAGAGCTTGATGAACCCCGACACCGCCGGGCCCTGCGGCCGGCCGGCAATCGCGGCGAGGCGCACCTCGCGGCTCAGCGGCGGCTCGGCCAGGCGGCAGGTCACCAGCGGCGAGGGCACCGCCATCCGTTCCGAAAGAATGGCGATGCCAAGCCCCGCCGCGACGAGATCGAGCATGTGCCCGGTGCCGCCATCGCAACGGCGCAAACGGAACGCCCCGTCGCAGGCCGCGCACAGCGCCTGGGCGAAGCCGCCGCAGCGTTCGCCATGCAGCAGCACCTCGCCGTTCAGGTCGGAGGCGGTCACACTTTCGGCATTCGCCAGCCGGTGCTGCGGCGGAATCACCGCGACCACGCCCTCGTCGTAGAGTTTCCAGTGGTTGAAACGTTCCGGCAAGGCGCAGTCGGCCGGGAGCACCGCGCAATCCAGCATGTCGGAGAGCATCGATTCGACCAGCATCGCCGCGGCCGCTTCCTCGAAACGGACCATCAGATCGGGCATCAGCGTCGCGATCTCGCGCACAGCGCCGGCGATCGCCGCGGCGCCGACGCCGGGGCCGAGGCCGATCTTCAGGCTGGCCGCCGGTTGCCGCCGCCGCGCCTCGGCCAGCGCCACGGCGTTGTCGGCCGCTTCCAGCATCGCATCGAGATGCGGCAGCATGGCACGGCCGAGTTCGGTCAGTTGCGTGAGGTTGCGCTCGCGATAGAGGAGCGGACCGCCAAGCTCGTCCTCCAGCCGCTGGATCGCGCGCGTCAGCGCGGGCTGGCTCACATTGCAGGCCTCCGCGGCGCGGGTGAAATTGAGAAGCCGGCTCAGCGCGACGAAGTAGCGCACCTGGGTCAGCTCCACCGCGCCTACTCCCGTTCCGGCCTGGCGAGGCAGCGCAGCGCGCCCAGAATACGATCGGGCGCCGCACGGCGGGTAAAATCAACATTGACGAAGCGCCACGCTACCCGCCCGCCGCCATCGAGCAGGAACACCGCGGGAATCGGCAGGAACTGGGAGCCGTTGCCATGCCGGTCGGCGAAATCGATCCCTGCCCTCATGAGGCGTGACCGATAGATCGCCGGAATCCGGAACACGACCCCGGCGGCGAGGCCAACCCCGCAATCCACATCCGACAGAACTTCGAAGGTGGCGCCGTGATTCTGTTTGGCCTGCCGCGCCCAGGGGCCCATGTCGGGCGTCAGCGCGAGGAGCGACGCTCCGGCCGCCTCGATCTCGGGCAAGGCAGTCACCAGCGCGTCGAGCATCAACCGGCAGAAGGGGCACCACTCGCCACGAAAGAACTGCACGACAACCGGCCCTCGGCGAGACGGCTGGCAAGCGAGACCAGCCGCCCCTCGACATTGGGCAATACGAAATCCGGAAACGCCGCATCTTCCGGCAGCACGCCGGAGAGAAACCCGTTATGGCTCAGCGTGGTGAAGACATCCTCATAAGCAAGGCGCACCGCCTCATCCGCGGTGCGGCGCTGGCGTTCCGCCTGAAGCTGCTCGTCGAGGCCCATGGCCGATACGTCTCCGTGATGTACGGACAATACCAAAGCCGCCATCCCGATCAATTCCCGGCCAAAACCGGGACGATCGGGCGGCGGCTGCGATGCGTCGGGGCATCGACCGATCCGGCAGGATCGGGGGCGCCCTACGAGGCGGAGTGCCCCATCTTGTCTTTGCCGGTTTTGTCGTGGCTCATGGCGGTGCCATGGCCCATGGCATTGTGGCCCATGGTATCGTGGCCCATCGCGTCGTGACCCATAGCGGTCTTGTGGCCCATCGCGGTCGTGTGGCTCATCGTGTCGTGCCCATCGTGCTGGTGGTCTGCGCCTGGGCAACGCCGGCGACGAGGCCGAGGGCAAGGGCGGTGGTGGCGAGAATGCGGATCATGGTGGTCTCCTCTGTCTGGGGGCGGTGCCCCGGTCTGCTTCCTGCGGACCGGTCATCGTGGCCCGCCCCGCAAACATGACCGGCCACGCGCGGCCGATCCAATGCCGTTTGGTCATCGTTTCGATACCTCGACGCGGGCGCCGCGGCGGGCGCATCACGGCTGCATCGCACCAACTGGCGAGGAAACCGACAATGCGCCGAAATCGCCCCATCCACCCCCTGCCGCTGCGCATCACGCACTGGCTGAACGCGATCGCCATCATCACGCTGATCGGCAGCGGCTGGGAGATCTACGATGCCTCTCCCTTCCTGCCCTTCACCTTCCCGCAATGGGCGACGATCGGGCAATGGCTGGGCGGGGCGATCGCCTGGCATCTCGCCGCGATCTGGCTGCTGATGCTCAACGGACTCGCCTATCTCGTCTGGGGCACGGCAAGCGGCCATTTCCGCCGCAAGCTCCTGCCGGTGACGCCCCGCGCCGTGCTGCGCGATGTCTGGGCCGCGCTGCGCCTGCGCCTGCCGCACGAGGTCGGCGCCTACAATGCGGTGCAGCGGCTGCTTTATCTCGGCGTCATCGCGCTCGGCCTTCTCGCCGTATTGTCGGGGCTGGCGGTCTGGAAGCCGGTGCAGCTCTGGCTTCTGTCGGATCTGTTCGGTGGATTCTTCGATTCCCGCGTCGTCCACTTCGTCGCGATGGCCGGAATTTCCGCCTTCCTGATCGTCCACGTCCTGCTGGTCGCCCTGGTGCCGCGCGTCCTCCCCGCGATGATCACCGGCGGCCGCCTTCCCGCCCCCCTTACCCAAACGACCGAAGCCGCGGAGTAAGACCCATGAACACGCTTCTCAACCGCCGCGCCCTGCTCGGCCGCAGCCTCGCCTTCGGCGCCGCCGCCAGCCTCACCGGCTGCGACTACGACAACCTGAAACACCCCGACCTTGCCGACCGCGCTCTCACCGCGATGTCCCGCTGGAACGACGAGGTGCAAGCCGCCCTGTTCGACCGGCACACGCTGGCGCCGACCTTCCCGGCCTCCGCCATCACGAACCCACCGCGCTTCAACGCCTTCTACAGCATCGACCAGGCGCCCCGCGTCGATCTCGCCGCCTGGCGCCTCGGCCTCACCGGCCGCATCGGCGACAAGCGGCCCTGGCGCCTCGCCGAACTGCGCGCCCTGCCGCAGGAAAGCCAGATCACCCGCTTCGTCTGCGTCGAGGGCTGGCGGGTGGTGGGCCAGTGGAGCGGCGTGCCGCTCGGCCACTTCCTGCGACGGGTGAATGCCGACCTCAAGGCACGCTATGTCTCGTTCCACTGCGCCGACGGGTATTACGAGAGCATCGACATGGCCTCCGCCCTGCACCCGCAGACGATCCTGGCACTCGACTTTCTCGGCGCGCCGCTGACCGCCCCGTTCGGCGCGCCGGTGCGGCTGCGGATTCCAACCAAGCTCGGCTACAAGAACCCGAAATCGATCGTCGCCCTCGGCGTCACCAACACCTTCCCCAGCGGCTACTGGGTTCGGCAGGGCTATAACTGGTTCGGCGGCTCCTGAGCGGCGGCGATGCGTTCGAGCACCGCGCGCCGCGGTTCCTCCGGAACCGCGGCGATCGCCTCGGCCAGCGCGCGCATCCGCCGGCGCGCATCGTAAAGCTGGTCGAGCAGCGACAGCACCACCGGCATCGCCTCCTCGTCCACCCGCAGATCGGCGGCGAGCTCGTGGATCAGCCGCACCCGCGCGATGTCGATACCCTGGAACAGCCAGACTCCCTCCGCCCGCGCCGGCCGCACCCATTCCAGCGCCACCCAGCGTTCGAGATCGGCCCGGGCCAGCCCCGCCACCTCGGCGATCACGACCTCGATCGTCACCCCATCGCTCATGACGGTACCTCCGCCTCCGTCATCCCGGCGCGCGGATCCGGCGTCTCATCCGGCGTCCAGCCGCGCAGGAAGGCTTCCAGCGCCGGGTCCGGCTTGCCGATGACGATGCGCAGCGTGGCATAGAGATCGCCCGCTGCGGAGCCACCATGCATCGGCACGCCGCGGCCGCGCAGCCGTAGCACCGTGCCGCTGTCCGACCCTGCGGGAATCCGCATCCGCACCGCGCCACCCGGCGTCGGCACCTCGACCTGCCCGCCCAGCACCGCCTCGGCCAGCGTCACCGGGAGGTCGAGCCGGATATCCTGACCCTCGCGGGTGAAGAAGCGATGCGGCGCCACGCTGACACGGATCAGCGCATCGCCGGCCGGCCCGCCATTCCACCCCACCCCGCCCTTGCCGCGCAGGCGGAGCATCTGCCCATCCTCGGTGCCGGGTGGAATCCGCACGTCGAGCGTGCCGCCATCGGGCAGCGACAGCCGCCGCGTGCCGCCGACCACCGCCTCGACGAAGCCGATCGTCAGCGTGTAGTGCCGATCCTGCCCGCGCCCCGGCCCGCCGCGCCCCGCGCCGCCACCGCCGAACATCGAACCGAACATCGCCTCGAGATCGTCGGTGGTCCAGGGGCCGCCGCCTCCGTAACGCGCGCCCTCGCCAGTGTCGGCATAGTCCCGCCAGCCGCCGCGCCGCGCGCGTTCCTGCCCCTCGGCATCGATCTCGCCGCGGTCGAACCGCGCGCGCTGATCGGCGTCGGACAGCAGGTGATAGGCCGCCGAGACCTCCTTGAACCTGGCCTCCGCCGCCGCGTTGCCGGGATTGAGGTCGGGATGATGGTCCTTCGCCAGCCGGCGATAGGCCCGCCTGATGTCATCCTGGCCCGCATCGCGCGCCACACCCAGAACGTCGTAAGGATCCTTCACTCTGCCTCATCCCGGAACAATGTCATCGGAGGCGATCAAAGCACGCCGCACGGCAACTGTCAGCCGGCTCACCGCCCGGCGGCGCGCACGAGGCTCGCCTGCGGCCCGTCCTGTCCCTCCGCCACCGCGAGGCGGACGCCATCGCCGACCCGCAACCGCCCGAACCCGTCGCCGCTCACGCTGTTGCGGTGGAAATACACCTCACGCCCATCATCCGTGGCGATGAAGCCGTAGTCCGCATCGGCCACGAACCGGACCACCTGGCCATGTACCAGCGCCTCATCGTGGTGCTTCACCGCGTTGTCGAGCCGCCGCGCATGGTCCTCCAGCTTGCGGACCGCAGCATCGAACGCATCGCGAACCGCGACATACGGGTCCTCGTGCGCGTGGTTCTCCGGACTTTCCCGGTTGATCACGATATTGCCACGCGGCACCACGATCTCGATCCGCGCATGATAAAGTTTGCCTTTGTGATGATGCCGGTGCGGTGCCTCGATGACAACATGGCAGCGCAGAATCCGCGCCTCGAACCGCTCCAGCACCGCCGCCTTCTCGCGGATGCGCGCTTCGAGCGCGGGGGAACGATCGATATCCTTGAAAGTGATCTGCAGCGGCACGGTCATGACGGCAATCCCTGTCTGGTGTTCCAGACCCTGATGGTCCGGACCCAAAGCCTAGGCGCACGGCTCGCTCACGCCTTGACCAGGATCAAGACACACTGCGCCCGCGCCGCTTGATCATGGGCGCGGCGACGGGAGGCGACATTAAAGACCAATCATTCATTAAGTATTTTCTGCTTTCCTCAAGCAGTTCACGAAATTGAGGATTTTCCGTGCTGCAGAAACTCTCGATCCGCCATCAATTCGCATTGATCGGCCTGTTCGGCATCACGATGGCGGCGGCTGCCCTTGCCATCAGCCTGCTCGGCGCCTACCGCCTCGAACTCGCAGACCGCAAGGCGGAAGTGCGCACACTGGTGAACAATGCCGTCGCCATCGCCTCCTCGTTCGCCCGTCTCGCGAAATATGGCGCCATGCCGGAAGATCGCGCCCAAGCGATTGCACTTGAAATCATCGGCGCCACGCGCTTCGATCACGGAAACTATTACTTCGTGGACGACAAGGACGGTACGATCATCCAGCATGCCAACAAGGCGATGCTCGGCAAGAACCGGATCAACAGCAAGGACGCCTACGGCCACTACATCATCCGCCCGATGCTGGAGGGCGCGCTGGCGGGCCATCCGGTATTCAACGAATATTACATCCCCAAAGCTGGCGGCAAAAAGCCTTTCGCCAAGATTTCCTACATGGCGAAAGTCCCCGGATGGGACTGGGTCATCGGCACCGGCGTCTATGTCAGCGAGATCCGCGCCGCGCTGTGGAGCGATACGACCCGCATAGCGGAAATCTTTGTCCCGGTATTTCTGTTGTTTTTGCTGGCGATGTATTTCATCCAGCGGAACATCACGGTCATCCTGCGCGCGATGACCGGAGCCATGGCACGGCTGTCGAAAGGCGACACGGCCACGCCCGTCCCCTATATCGAGCGCAGCGATGAGATCGGCGGCATGGCCCGCGCGGTCGAGGTCTTCAAGGCCGCAGGGATCGAGAAGGGGCGGCTCGAAGCCGAGGCCAGCGCCGCGCGGGCGGCGCGTGAGGCCGAGGCCGCCAGAGCCGCGGCGGAACGCGATCAGGCAGCACAGGAGCTTGCCCTCGTCGTTGAGTCTCTCGCAACCGGCCTGGAACACCTCGCAGCAGGGCGGATCAGCTTCCGCCTGACGACCGCCTTCGCCGCCGGATATGAACGCCTGCGCACCGACTTCAACGCCGCGATGGAGCATTTGCAGGAACTCCTCCAGGTCATTGCCGCCAATGCCTCGGCGATCCGTTCCGGCACCGGCGAAATCGCTACCGCGGCGGACGATCTCGCCCGGCGAACCGAACAGCAGGCCGCCACTATCGAGGAGGCCGCCGCCACGCTGGCTGAAATCACCGAAACCGTCAGCGGCACCGCTGCCAATGCGGCGCATGCCCGCGAGGCGGTCAGCACCGCGATGAAAGATGCGGAAAGCGGTGGTGCGGTCGTCTCCCGCGCCGTTGCGGCAATGGGCGAGATCGAGGCCTCTGCCGACCAGATCGGCAACATCATCGGCGTCATCAACGAAATCGCCTTCCAGACCAATCTCCTTGCGCTGAACGCTGGCGTCGAGGCGGCTCGTGCCGGCGAGGCCGGGCGGGGTTTCGCCGTCGTTGCATCGGAAGTCCGGGCGCTGGCGCAACGCTCGGCGGATGCGGCGAAAGAGATCAGGACACTGATCTCGACGTCCAACCAGCAGGTCTCCGCCGGCGTTGATCAAGTGGCGGAGACCGGCAAGGCCCTCGATCGCATCGTTGCCCAGATCACCGAAATTAACCAGGTCGTCAGCGCTATCGCGACTGGCGCACAGGGCAACTCGGCGCGGCTTATCCAGGTCAATGATGCGGTCGGCCAGATGGATCGCGCGACACAGCAGAACGCGGCGATGGTGGAACAATCGACCGCCGCGAGCCATAGCCTCGCGCAAGAGGTCGAACAGCTCGCAACCCTGATCCAGCGGTTCGATTTCGGTGACATCGCAGCGCCGGCGCCCTCACGTCCCACGCCAGCGAGGGCCACTCATCGCCACTCCGCTCGCCCTTCCGCCCAGCCCGCGGTCTCGGCACTTCGTGCGTCCGCACTGCAGACGTCCGCGGACAGCTGGGAGGATTTCTGATCAGGGCCAGTGCCGCATGACGGCAAGGCCGAATTAATTCTTTTTTCATATCTCTAGCCTACTGTTCCACTTTCGAGAGAAATTCTCGATTTCGCGACTAATAACCGCAATCCGATACCCAACGATCTGGTCAGGATGTATTTTCCATATGGCCATATCGATCGTGAGGTCCCGGATTCGATAACTGGCTATGAGTGAGAGGATCATCCGATCGGATCGAGCCATCTGATCGGATAAAGATGCTCAAATTATCAATATCATAGAGTACTCCATCCGACCTTGATGAATCGGAAAGTGCTCTAAAGATGGATTCGTTTGCATGCGGGCCAGTCGAAACATCTTGAGTCCCCTGTTGGGTGATCGGCGAGGCAATATCGCGATCATCACGGCACTGGTCTCCCTGATCCTCGTATTCGTTCTGGGTGTCGGGGTGGATTATGGCCTCGCCGTCGACCGTAAGGCGCAACTCGAAACCTATGCAGATGCCGCCGCCCTTGCTGCCGTGACACCTGCCATGGTCGCTGCGGGTCAGGCCGCGGCCATCACGAAGGCCGAAGACGTGTTCAACGCGCAGGCTTTGTCGCTCGGCGGCATCGACTACAATGCCAGCGGCGTGACCGTGAACATCGCTACGAGCGGCAACCAGCAGACGGCCACGGTGCAATACCAGGCAAAATCGAACTCGATTCTGCCGGGTATCATGGGTTCAAGCGGCATCGAGATCGGCGGCCAGGCCACTGCGACAACAACTCTCGCGCCGAATATCGACTTCTACCTCCTGCTCGATGATTCTCCTTCGATGGCCATCGCCGCGACCCAGTCCGGCATCAACACGATGGTCGCCAACACGGCATCGCAGGGTGGCTGCGCCTTCGGTTGCCACGAACAGGCACCCTGGGAAGACGGCCTTAATGAGGATAATTACGCGCTCGCCCGCAGTCTCGGCGTGACCCTGCGGATCGACGTCCTGCGTCAGGCTACACAAGATCTGATGACGACTGCACAAAGCACCGAAAGCCAGAATGGCAGCACCTACCGGATGGCCATCTATACTTTCGATGTTGGGCTGAACACGATCGAACCGTTAACCTCCGATCTATCGCAGGCGCAAACCGAGGCATCGAACATCCAGCAGCTCGAGGTCTATTCGAACAATCGACTGACATCCAGTGACTACAATAACGACGAAGATACGGACTACGACACGGCACTGAACGGTATCAATGCGATCATGCCCAACCCGGGTAACGGGACCAAAACCTACGGCGACACCCCGCAGGAAGTGCTGTTCTTCGTTACGGATGGAGTCGAGGATGAGAACGTCAATGGCGGGCGCCAGCAGTCAGTTCTGAATGCCGATCTATGCTCGAACATCAAAAGCCGCGGCATCAGGATTGCCGTTCTGTATACCGAATACCTGCCTCTTCCGACAAATTCCTGGTACAATACTTATATTGCACCTTTCCAGAGCAATATCGGTCCTACCCTGCAGGAATGCGCCTCGCCTGGGCTTTATTTCGAGGTGCAGACCGGCGGCGACATTTCTGCCGCGATGTCGGCACTGTTCAAGACTGCCGTCCAATCGTCCTATCTGTCGAAATAGCGTGACAGTTTCGTGGTCCGCAACATGATACAACCGAGGCGGGCGGCACGAATGGGCCGCCTGGCGGGCGACAGGAAAGGCGCTGCGGCCGTTGAATTCGCGCTGGTCGCCCTGCCCTATTTCGCGCTGATCTTCGCCATCATTCAGTCCGGCCTGATCTTCTTTACGCAGGAAGTGCTGCAGAACGCCACACAGCAAACCGCCAGGCTGATCATGACCGGTCAGGCCCAGACATCGGGCATGACAGCGCAGCAATTCCTCCAGGATGTCTGCACTGATGGCAACCCGTTGCTCACTTGCGCGAATCTCAACGTCAATGTGCAGACCTTCCCCTCCTTCAGCGCGATCACGCAGGTCAACCCCGTTGTCAACGGCAGCTTCAACACGTCAAAACTTGCCTACAGCCTTGGAGGCCCCGGCGACATCGTGCTGGTGCAGGTCTTCTACCAGCTACCGGTCTTCGCCGGTCCGCTGAATTTGAGCTTCGCGACAGTGAATGGCAGCCAGCGTCTCCTGCAGGCAACCGCAGTGTTCCGCAATGAGCCTTACTGACCCGCCTATCGGCGCACCGGCACCGCGGCGTCTACGCCGGCGCCTCGCGAGACTGTGCCGCAGCCGCGCGGGCGGGGCCGCGGTGGAATTCGCACTCATCCTGCCGGCGCTACTCCTGTTCTTCTTCGCGACAACGGAAATCGAACAGGCCGTGATCGTCTATCAGCTCGTCGGGCAGACCAACTCGACGATCACGAACATCGTCTCCCAATACACAAGCATCAGCGCCAGTTCGCAACTGCAGGACATTTTCGCGGCGGCATCGAACATCCTCGCCCCCTATCCCGCGGCACCAGTCGAAATCGTGATCTCCAGCATCGCGATCGATGGGAATGGCAACGCCACGGTCGCATGGAGCCAAGGCTACAACGCCTCCGCGCTGGCGGTCGGTCAGACGATCAACATTCCGGTCTCGCTCGACCAGCCAAACACGTCGGTACTGCTCGGCCAGGTCGATTATCCGTTCACCCCGACAATCGATTTCCTCAAGCTTGGACCGTTTGACATGACGTCGACAGTCTACATGCTGCCGCGGAACTCAAGCAGCATCAGCCTCACACCGTGACGGACCTTGTCCGGCAGGCGCAGCCCCTCACCCTACGGCAAGCGGCGCGCCCGTGCGTGCACGCACCTGATCAGCGGAGATTCCCGGCGCCAGATCGCGCAGCACGAAGCCATGCGAGGTGATGTCGATCACGGCGAGATCGGTATAGACGCGAGTGATCGAGCCCAGCGCGGTGAGCGGATAAGTGCAACGCCCCACCAGCCGTGGCTCGCCCTCCCTGGTGCCATGCTCCATCAGCACCCAGACCCGCGCGGCGCCGGCGCCCAGATCCATGGCCCCGCCAACCGCCGGCGCCACGCCCTTGCGCCCGACCGACCAGTTGGCGAGATCGCCGTTCGCCGCAACTTGATACCCGCCGAGCACGCACAGATCGAGATGCCGCCCGCGAATGATCGCGAAACTGTCCGCCTGGCCGACAATCGACGCGCCCGGCCGCAATGTTACCGGCTGCTTTCCCGCGTTGATCAAGAACGGGTCCTCAGCCCCCTCGCCCGGAGCCGGCCCCATCCCCAAAATCCCGTTCTCGGAGTGAAAGATCACCTCCCGATCGACGGGGACATGGTTCGCAACCTGCGTCGGCAGCCCGATGCCGAGATTGACCACCCAGCCCTCGGGAATGTCGATCGCGACACGCGCGGCCATTTCGGCGCGCGACCAGCCCTGCCGCATCATCGTCTCCGCCATCACACCACCTCGCCTTCCATGGGCTCCGGCACCATCACCACCCGGTTGACGAACACGCCCGGCGTGACGATCCGGTCCGGATCGAGAGCGCCAAGTTCGACCCGTCGGTGCACGCTCGCCACCGTCACCTTCGCCGCTCCCGCCATGATCTGATTGAAATTCCGCCCCGCCCGCCGGAACGTCAGGTTCCCCCATCGGTCCGCCGCCCAGGCCTCGATCAGCGCGAAATCGGCCTCGATCGCGTATTCCAGCACGCAATCCCGTCCATTGATGTGTCGGGTCTCCTTGCCGGTCGCCAATTCGGTCCCCGCCGAGGTGGGGGTGAAGAAAGCCGGAATTCCGGCATTTGCAGCGCGTATCCGTTCTGCCAGGGTGCCCTGGGGCACCAGTTCAAGCTCGATCTTGCCCGCCTCGTAGAGTTCGTCGAATGCCGTCCGCCGGCTCGCACGCGGATAGGAGCAGATCACCTTCGCAATCGCCCCCCGCTCGATCAGCTTCGGCATGCCGCCGAAATCGCCACCAGCGTTGTTGGCGATCAGCGTCAGCCCCCGCAGGTTACGAGCCGCCAGCGCGTCGATCAGCGCATTCGGCTGCCCCACGGCGCCGAACCCGCCCACCATGATCGCGGCGCCATCGCCGATCCCCTCCAGCGCCGCCTCGATCGAGGGGACGAACTTGTCGATCATCGTCTCACACCCGCTCGATCAGAACCGCAATGCCCTGGCCCACGCCGACGCACATCGTTGCGATCGCCAGCCGGCCGTCCCGGGCCTCCAGCGCCCGCAGCGCGGTGCCCGCCAGCCGTGCCCCAGAGGCGCCAAGCGGATGGCCGAGCGCGATCGCACCGCCATGCGGGTTGACGCGGGGATCGCCATCGGCGAGCCCAAGGTCGCGCGTCACCGCCAGCGCCTGCGAGGCGAAGGCCTCGTTCAACTCGATCACATCGATCTGTTCCAGCGCCACCCCGGTGCGGGCCAGAAGTTTCCTCACCGCAGGGGCAGGCCCCATACCCATGATGCGCGGCGGCACACCCGCCGTTGCCATGCCGACCACCCGCCCGCGAGGCGTCAGCCCATGCGCCTTTGCCGCCGCTTCCGACGCGAGGATCAGCGCCGCCGCCCCGTCATTCACACCCGACGCATTCCCGGCCGTCACCGTGCCGGGGTCGCGGAATGGTGTTTTCAGCTTCGCCAGCCCTTCAAGCGTTGTCTCCGGACGCGGATGCTCGTCGGTATCGATCACCGAGTCTCCCTTGCGCCCCTTGATCGTCACAGGCGTGATCTCGCCGGCGAAGAAGCCTGCCGCCGCCGCGGCCTGACATTTTTGCTGGCTGGAGAGGGCGAAACGGTCCTGGTCTTCGCGCGAGACATTGAAATCCGCTGCGACGTTCTCGCCGGTCTCCGGCATCGATTCGGCGCCAAACCGCGCCTTCATCAGCGGATTGACGAAACGCCAGCCGATCGTGGTGTCGTAGACCGCGTTCGAACGGTCGAACGCCGCGGTCGCCTTCGGCATCACGAAGGGCGCGCGGCTCATGTTCTCCACCCCGCCAGCGATGGCGACGGCCGCCTCGCCAAGCCGTATCGCTCGTGCCGCACTCCCCACCGCATCCAGCCCGGAGCCGCAGAGGCGGTTGACGGTTGCACCCGGCACGCTCTCCGGCAACCCGGCGAGCAAGAGGGCCATACGCGCCACATTCCGGTTATCCTCGCCGGCCTGGTTCGCGCACCCGAACAGCACCTCGTCGATCGCCGCCGGATCAAGCTCCGCCACCCGCGCAAGAACGCCGCGGATCGCCACCGCCGCCAGATCGTCCGCCCGCACCGCGGACAGCGCGCCCCCATACCGGCCAAACGGTGTGCGGACATACTCGCAAATAAAGGCTTCGGACATGGACGCGATATCTCCCTTCAAAACGCGGCGCAGGTGCGGCGGACTTCCTCAGTTTGTGCGACTGTCGCACACACGATACCTGGACGCACATTTCGTATCTCGCTCCGCTGCATGTCTGCAAGCGGTTTTCCGTGCTGCGGCGCACCAATTCGACATCTGGCTGAATTCCACAGTGTTACCATGATGTTTCAATAGGCAAAACCTATTCACATATTCCATAAAATGGATTGGACCGATCGATTCCTTGTCGCTAGGGCCATTGTCGCGGCAGTCCAACAATCCCAAGGAGGATCCCTTGTCAGCAGAAGCGAAATGCCCCTTCACCGGTGGCGTCCGCCAACACACCCAGGCCGGCAACCATTCGAACGCCGGTTGGTGGCCAAACCAGATCAATCTCAAGATTCTGCACCAGCATTCCGCGCTCTCGAACCCGATGACACCGGCGTTCGAATACGCCACCGAGTTCAAGAGCCTCGACCTGGAGGCACTGGTCACCGACCTCAAGGCATTGATGACGGACTCGCAGGATTGGTGGCCGGCAGATTTCGGCCATTACGGGCCGCTTTTCGTGCGCATGGCCTGGCATGCCGCGGGCACCTACCGCATTGGCGACGGCCGTGGCGGCGCCGGCACCGGCCAGCAGCGCTTCGCCCCGCTCAACAGCTGGCCCGACAACACCAATCTCGACAAGGCGCGCCGCCTGCTCTGGCCGATCAAGCAGAAATACGGCCGCAAGATCTCTTGGGCCGACCTGATGGTGCTTGCCGGCAACGTCGCGCTCGAGACGATGGGCTTCAAGACCTTCGGCTTCGGCGGCGGGCGCGCCGATACCTGGGAACCCGAAGAGGACGTCTACTGGGGACCTGAGAAGGCCTGGCTCGGCGATGAACGCTACAGTGGCGATCGCGACCTCGAAAACCCGCTCGCCGCCGTGCAGATGGGCCTGATCTACGTCAATCCCGAAGGCCCGAACGGGCAGCCCGATCCGGTGGCCGCGGCACGCGACATTCGCGAAACCTTCGCCCGCATGGCGATGAATGACGAGGAAACCGTTGCCCTGATCGCCGGCGGCCATACGTTCGGCAAATGCCACGGCGCGGGCGATGCCGCCCTGGTCGGGCCTGAGCCGGAAGCCGCGCCGATCGAGCAGCAGGGCCTCGGCTGGATCAGCAGCTTCGGTTCGGGCAAGGGCGGCGATGCCATCACCGGCGGGCCGGAAGTCACCTGGACGCAGACGCCCACGCAATGGAGCAATTATTATTTCGACAACCTGTTCAACTACGAATGGGAACTGACGAAGAGCCCCGCCGGTGCCTGGCAATGGGTTGCGAAGAACGCCGGCGAAGTGATTCCGGATGCGTTCGATGCCGCGAAGAAGCACCGCCCGACCATGCTCACCACCGACCTCTCGCTGCGCATGGACCCGGCCTATGAGAAGATATCCCGCCGGTTCCACCAGAACCCGGACGAGTTCGCCGATGCCTTCGCCCGCGCCTGGTTCAAGCTCACCCATCGCGACATGGGCCCGGTCTCGCGCTACCTCGGCAAGCTCGTCCCGTCCGAAACGCTCATCTGGCAGGACCCCGTCCCGGCGGTGGACCACAAGCTGATCGACGCAGCGGACGTCGCGGCGCTGAAGGCGAAGCTTCTCGCCACCGCCATCGCACCGACCCGCCTCGCGCTCACCGCCTGGGCCTCGGCGGCAACCTTCCGCGGCTCGGACAAGCGCGGCGGCGCCAACGGCGCGCGCATCCGCCTCGCCCCGCAGAAGGACTGGGCGGCGAACGAGCCGGCCGAACTCGCCAAGGTGCTCGCCGCACTCGAAAAAGTGCAAGCCGAGTTCAACGCGGCGGCGACCGGCGGCAAGAAGGTCTCGCTGGCCGATCTGATCGTGCTCGGCGGCTGCGCCGCGATCGAGGCGGCGGCGAAGGCGGCGGGGCATGACATCGCGGTGCCCTTCACCCCTGGCCGCACCGACGCGACCGAGGCGCAGACCGACGCCGCCTCCTTCGCGGTGCTGGAGCCGAAAGCCGATGGCTTCCGCAACTATCTCGGCAAGGGCGATCCGCGCGCGCCGGAGGAACAGCTGATCGACCGCGCCCAACTGATGACGCTGACGGCTCCGGAAATGACCGCGCTGATCGGCGGCATGCGCGCTCTCGGCGCCAATGCGGATGGGTCGAACCACGGCGTCTTCACCACCCGCCCCGGCGCGCTGACGAACGACTTCTTCGTCAACCTGCTCGACATGGGCATGAGCTGGCACCCCGGCAGCGAAGACGGCGTCTACGAGCTGCGCGACCGCAAGAGCGGCGCGGTGAAATGGACGGCGACACGGGTCGATCTCGTGTTCGGCTCGAATTCCCAGCTTCGCGCGCTCGCCGAGGTCTATGGCACGCAGGACGGCGAGGCCGCCTTCGTGAAGGACTTCGTCGCCGCTTGGACCAAGGTCATGGAGCTCGACCGCTTCGATCTCGCCTGACCACGACGACCGACCGGCCGGGTGCCCCGCATCCGGCCGGCGGCTTTCAGCTCAGCGAAGCCGCCGCCGCAGATTGTCGACATAGACGGCGCCGACCACCACGATCCCGAGAATCACCTGCTCGACATAGGGCGAAATCCCCGCCAGCTGCGTGCCGTTCTTCAGGATGGTCATCAGCAGCGCGCCGAGGATGCTGCCGAGGATCGTCCCCACCCCGCCGAACAGCGACCCGCCGCCGATCACCACCGCGGCGATCGCATAGAGTTCGTAATTCGCCCCCGAGGTCGGCTGCGCCGCCGCCGTATAGGCGAGATAGATCACGCCGGCGAGCGAGGAGACGATCCCGCCGAACACATAGACCAGCAGCAGATGCCGCGGCACGTTGATGCCGACCCGCCGCGCCGCCTCGGCATTGCTGCCGATCGCCAGCGTGTAGCGGCCAAACCGCGTCTTGTTCAGCAGATAGGCCGAGAACAGAGCCAGCAGCACCGCGATCCACGCCATGTTGGGAAAGCCCATCACTGTGCCTTGCGAAATCTCCTGGAACCCGTTCGGCAGGCCGAACACCGGCGTACCGTTGGTGGTCAACAGCGCCGCCCCGAGTGCCACCGCGAGCATACCCAGAGTCGCGATGAAGGGTGGTACGCCGAGTGCTACCACCGAGAGCCCGATGATCGCGCCGATCACCGCCCCCAGCGCCAGCGTCAGCACGATCGCGACTGCCGCCGGCATGTGCGCATCGACGATCGCGATCGCGCAGATCATCGACGACAGCGCGACCACCGAGCCCTGCGAGATATCGATCCCGGCGGTCGCGATGATGAAGGTCTGCCCGGTTGCGAGGATTGCGATCACCGCGACCTGCTGGGCGATGTGGAACCAGTTCCCCCCGCTCAGGAAACGGGGGTTCAACACGCCGAACACGACGACGAGCACGGCGATGCTGATCAGCGCGAAGGCGATCTGGCGGACGAAGCGCCACAGCATGCGCCCGCGCGGAATGGACTCGACGTCGAGCGCGGCCGTGCGTGCCTGCTGGTCCATCGTCCGCCAGTCTCCCTCAGCCCGCGGGGTTATATTTGGGCGCGTACTGGCGGATGGCCGCCGTCGCCTGGCTGGAGCCGAGATTCTTTGGCGTCAGCAGGAAATACGGCGTGTTGATCCGCTTCGGCAGGGTCTTGCCGTCGAGCTTGTCGAGCAGTGCGACCACCGCGTAATAGCCCATGTCGTACGGCGATTGCAGGATCGAGGCCTGGATGATCCCCGACTTGACCAGCGCGATCTCGCCAAGGTCGGCATCGAAACCCACCACCTTCACCTTGGCGTGAGCGCGCTGCACCGCCTCGGCCGGGCCGAGTGCCGCGCGGTCATTCGCGCCGAAGATCACCTTCAGATGCGGGTATTGCGTGAGCATTGTCGTCGCGATCCGCAGCCCGGCGCTGACATCGTTGTTCGAATACTGGATCGGTCCCATCTTCCTGATATGCGGATAGGACTTCATGCCGAGCATGAACCCTTTCGGCCGGGCGATTCCGGTCGAGGCGGTATGGTTGAAATCGACGATCGCATACTCCCCTTGCCGCCCATCAGGTGGTCGGCCGTATATTTCGCGAGCGCCGCCGCGGCGCCGACATTCGAGGTCGCGAGGAAGCAGTCCGAAATATTGGGGGACAGGCCGGAATCCACCGTCACCACCGGAATGTGGTGTGCCAGCGCCGACTTGACCGGCTTGAGCAGCGCCTGCGGATTCTGCGCGGCGAGGATGATGCCGTTTGTGCCGCCCGTCACCGCGTTATTGACCATGCCGATCTGCCCGGCGAGGTCGGTGCCGCTGGCCGGCGCCTCGAAAGCGACCGACACGCCGAACTTCTTCGCCGCCGCGTCCGCCCCCTCGCGCACCGCGAGCCAGTAGGGCGAGGCGTTGGATTTCGTGATGAGCGTGAAATGATAATGCTTCGCCGGCTTGGCCGGCACCGGCAGCGAATGAACGGTGGGCGCGGCCGCCATGGCCGGCGCCATACCCATGCCGCCGAGCAGCGCGACCGCCGCGGCACCGAGCAGTGTCTTGCGTAAGTTCATGGATGTTCCCTTTCGGCTTCGTTGGTTTCAGCATCCGCATAGCCGGTCATGTAGCGGATCAGTTCGGTCT
>NZ_CAJQZK010000063.1:0-6256 GCF_907164655.1 Acidocella sp. C78 | reverse complement strand
GCGGCGAGCGCGATGGTCTTGCCGCAATCGAGCCCGCTGCCCCCGCCGATCGCGACGACGAGGTCCGCCTCATGCGCGCGGAAGGCGGCGACGCCGGCGGCGACGTCGCCCGCCAGCGGGTCGGGGTGGGTGCCGGTGAAGCGCGCGGTGGCGATTCCGGCGGCGGCGAAGCTCGCCTCCAGCGGCGCGAAGAAGGGCAGTTTCGCCACCTGCGCGTCGGAGACGAACAGCGCGCGGCGGGCGCCGAGGTCGCGCGCGCGGCCGGCGAGTTCGGCGATGCGGCCCGGCCCGGCCAGCACCTCGGTGGGGAAGCGCCAGGTTCCCTGCAGAATGGTCATCGCGGGTTACATCCTTTCAAAGCAGCGTGTGCGTTCCCAGTCGGTCACCGCGGCGGCGAAGGTCTCGACCTCGACCTCGGCCATCCTTGCGTAATGCGCCACCACCTGCTCGCCGAACGCCTCGCGCGCGAAGGCGCTGTGGCGCCAGAGGGCGAGGGCGTCGGCCAGCGTGCGGGGCACGCGCGGCAGGTCGCCGTGATAGGCGTTGCCGGTGAAGGCTTGTTGCGGCGGCAGGCGGCGTTCCATGCCATCGAGTCCGGCGGCGATCATGCCGGCGAGGGCGAGATAGGGGTTCACGTCGCCGCCCGGCAGCCGGTTTTCGACGCGCAGCGACCGCCCGTGGCCGAGCACGCGGAAGGCGCAGGTGCGGTTGTCGTGCCCCCAGACCAGGCCGGTCGGCGCGAAGCTGCCCACGGCGTAGCGCTTGTAGGAGTTGATGTTGGGCGCGAACAGCACGGAAAGCTCGGCGGCGTGGGCGGCGAGGCCGGCGAGGAAATGGTCGAATTCCGGCGCGTGGCCGGGCCGGCGGCGAAGACCGGGCGGTTCGCGGCGTCGCGCAGGCTGAGATGGATGTGGCAGGAATTGCCCTCGCGCTCGTTGAACTTCGCCATGTAGGTGATGGCGTGGTCCTGCGCCTGGGCGATCTCCTTCGCGGCTTCCTTGTAGATCACGTGGCCATCGGCGCACTCCAGTGCCGGGGCATAGGCGAAATTGATCTCGTGCTGGCCGAGATTGCACTCGCCCTTGGAGTTCTCGACGCGGATGCCCGACGCCTCGAGCGCGTTGCGGATGGCGCGGATGACCTTTTCCACCTTGGCGGTGCCGAGGATGGAATAATCGACATTGTAGAGATTGGCCGGATCGAGATCGCGATAGCCGCGCCGCATGCACTCTTCATAGGTGTTGCGGAAGAGCATGAATTCCAGCTCGGTCGCGGCGAGCGCGGTCAGGCCCGTGGCGGCGAGACGGTCGAGCTGGCGGCGCAGGATGCTGCGCGGGGCGACCGGCGCCAGGGTGCCGTCATGCAGCGCGATGTCGCAGAGCACGATCGCGGCGCCCTCCTGCCAGGCGGCGCGGCGCAGGGTCGCGAGATCGGGGCGGAAGACGAAATCGCCATAGCCGCGGTCCCAGGAGGCGAAATCATAGCCGGAGACCGGCGTCATCTCGACATCGACGGCGAGCAGATAGTTGCAGCCCTCCGAGGCGTCGGTCAGGACGTTGTCGAGGAAGAAGCGGGGCATCACCCGCTTGCCCTGCAACCGCCCCTGCATGTCGGGCGCCGCCATCACGATCGTGTCGATCGCTCCGGCATCGACCGCCGCGCGCAGTTCGTCGAGCGTCATGCCGCCGGACGCGGTGATGTTCTGTGCAGACAGATCGTTGTTCATGATCGCACCTCCCGGCGGACTATTGCATGAGCCCAGTGTGACGATCTTGACATTCGGCGACAAGCGGCGATCGCGCGGGTTTGTGTTCAGATGTCAAAGCGGCACGGGGCGGAATTTGCCACAGTCGGCAGACTGCCGAATTTCGTTGCGCAACGGCCGCGCCGCCCGGCATTCTGGCGCGGCACCGACGGATTGAAGGGGATCATGGGTCTGCCTGCCGCCGCGTCCGGATCGACATCCTGCCATGTGCTCGCCGCCGCGGCGTCCGGGGTGACTTCGTTCATCCGTGGCGCGGGGGCCGACCCGGACCTGGTGCTCGCGAGGCGGGATTCGATCCGCGCGACCTTGAGGACCCCTGCGCCACCGTGCCGCTGGCGCGCTATGTCGCGATGATGGAACGGGCGGCGGCGCGCAGCGGCGATACGCATTTCGGCCTGCGCTTCGGCCAGCAGTTCCAGCCCGAGGCGCTCGGGCTGATCGGCCAGCTCGCGCTGGCGGCGCCGGATGTCGGCACCGGGCTGGCGGCTTTCGCCCGCCACTTCATCGAGCACCAGCAGAATACCGAAACCCGCCTCGCGCGGGAGGGGCGATCGCTGCGGCTGGAATACCGGATCGTCGATCCGCGGATCTGGTCGCGACGGCAGGATGCCGAGCTGACGATGGGGATGTTCGCCAACCTGCTGCGGGCGCGCGCTCGGCGGCGCGCTGGAGATCGAGGAGGTCTGGTTCGAGCACCCGGCGCCGGAACAGGCGCAGGCGCATGCGGCGGCGTTCGGCGCGCCGGTGTTCTCGCCGCCCCGGCGAACGCGATCAGCTTCCGCGCGGCGGGGCTGGACCGGCCGATGCCGGCGCGCGACCCGGCGCGCTTCGCCGCCTGGCCGAGGAGCTGCGCCGGATCGGCGGCGGCGGCGCGCCGCGCGACCTGCTCGGCGCGGTGACGAGCGAGATCCGCAGGAAGCTGCCCGAGGCCCGGCCGGGATCGACCGCGTGGCCGCAAGCCTCGGCCTGCCCGCTGGACGCTGCAGCGCCGGCTCGCCGAGTACGGCCTCACCTATTCCGGGTGCATCGACCAGGTGCGGGCGCGGCTCGCGCTGATGTATCTCGCCGAGCCGCATCTCTCGATCGCCGCGGTCGCCGAACTGCTCGGCTATTCCGAGGTGAGCGCCTTCTCGCGGGCCTGCCGCCGGCTGCATGGCGCCTCGCCCGAGGCGGTGCGCCGCAAGCTCGGCGCGCGAACGATGCCTGACAGCACGACCGGCGGGAAAGCCCGGCGCACACGGCCTGACGGTCAACATGGGAGACGGAGATGTCGAACGACCAGGATGAGGCGCGGATCCTCGCCGAGGATACCGCAACGCTGCACAAGATGGGCTATGCGCAGGAACTGTCCCGGCGCATGCACGGATTTTCCAACTTCGCAATCGCCTTCTCGATCATCTGCATCCTGGCGGGCGGAATCACCTCGTTCCAGGCGGCGTTCTCCGCCGCCGGGCCGGGGGGCGTGTTCGTCGGCTGGATCGTGGGTCGATCTTTTCGATGGTGATCGCGCTGTCGATGGCGCAGATCGCCTCCGCCTACCCGACGGCCGGCGCGCTGTATCACTGGTCGTCGCTGCTCGGCGGCGGGGCTGGGGCTGGGCGACCGCCTTCGTCAACCTGCTCGGGCTGATCTTCGTCGTCGCCTCGGTGAATGTCGGCGCCTACGACCTGTTCACCAGCCTGATCCTCGGCAACATGTTCCATATCGACACGTCGCACTGGGGGTTCTGGCAGCAGACCATCGCCGTCGTCCTGATCACCGCGAGCCAGGGCGCGTTCAACCACATGGGCATTCGCACCACCACGCGGCTGACCGATTTCTCCGGCTACCTGATCTTCTTCATCGCCATCGTGCTGACCATCGCGATGCTGGTGGGCGCGCAGCATTACGATGTCTCGCGGCTGTTCACCTTCATCAACTATTCCGCAAGGCCGGCGGCGGGGTGGTGCCGCATAGCGGCAACCTGTTCTACCTCTTCATGCTCGGGCTGCTGCTGCCGCTCTACACCATCACCGGGTTCGACGGCGCGGCCCACACATCGGAAGAGACGGTGAACGCACGGCGCACCGTGCCGCGCGGGATCATCAATTCGGTGTTCTGGTCGTTCGCCTTCGGCCTGGTGATGGAGGCCGCGATCCTGCTGGCGATGCCGGATCTCGGCAAGGCGGCGGCGCAGGGCGGCAACGTGTTCTTCAACCTGCTCGCCGGGGCTGCCGGTGATCCTGCCGGTGAAATACCTGCTCTATGTCGGCATCGTCGTCGCCAACTATCTCTGCGCGCTGGCGGGGGTGACCTCGACCTCGCGGATGATCTTCGCCTTCGCGCGCGATGGCGGGCTGCCCGGCCACGCGATCTGGCGGCGGGTGAGCCCGACGCACCGCACGCCGGTCGGCGCGATCTGGCTGACCGCGGTGCTCTCGGTCGCGGCGACGCTGTATTCGCCGGCCTTCGCGGCGCTGGCGGCGGGCTGCGCGATGTTCCTCTATATCTCCTACGCCATGCCGGTCGCGGCCGGGCTGTTCGCCGAGGGCAAGACCTGGACCGAGTTCGGCCCGTTCCGCCTCGGCGCGCTCTCGAAGCCGCTCGCGGTCGTCTCGATCATCGGCGTGTTCGTGCTGATCTATATCGGCATCCAGCCGCCCAACGATATCCTGATCACCTATGGTCTCGGCCTGATCGTGCTGATGCTGGTGCTCTGGTTCGGCGTGGCGCGGGTGCGCTTCCCCGGCCCGCCGATCAGCCGCGAGGCGATCGCGAGCCGGGCGGCAGAAATCGCGGCCGAGGAACGCGCGGTCCATGAAGGGGCGGGAGGCTGAGATGGCACCGACCGCAACCCTGCCGACGCATCTGCTGATCGGCGGCGCGTTCGAGGCGGGCGCGGGCGCGCCGGTGCCGGTGGTCAACCCCGGACGGGTGCGGTGATCGCCGAGATCGCCGAGGCCGATGCCGGCCAGGTGGCCCGCGCGGTGGAAGCCGCCGGGCGCGCCTTTCCCGCCTATGCGGCGCTGCCGCCGGGCGAGCGCGCGGCGCTGCTGCTGCGCCTCGCCGATGCGATCGAGGCGGAGGCGGAGGATTTCGCCGCGCTGGAGGCGCTGAACTGCGGCAAGCCGCGCCCGGCCGTGCTGCGCGACGAGATGCCCGCCATCGTCGACTGTTTCCGCTTCTTCGCCGGCGCCGCCCGCTGCCTGTCCGGCAGTGCGGCGGGGGAGTATCTGCCGGTCACACCTCGATGATCCGGCGCGATCCGGTCGGCCCGGTCGCGCAGATCGCGCCGTGGAACTATCCGCTGATGATGGCGGCGTGGAAGATCGCCCCCGCTCTCGCCGCCGGCAACACGGTCGTGCTCAAGCCCTCGGAACTGACGCCGCTGACCGCGCTGAAGCTCGCAAGGCTCGCCGCCGGCATTCTGCCAGAGGGCGTGCTCAACGTGATTTCGGGGCGCGGGCCGAGCACCGGCCAGGCGCTGATCGACACGCCGGGGTGGCGATGATCTCGCTCACCGGCTCGATCGGCACCGGCGAGCGGGTGATCCAGGCGCCTCGACCTCGATCAAGCGCACCCATCTCGAACTCGGCGGCAAGGCGCCGGTGATCATCTTCGACGACGCCGATATCGACGCCGCCGTCGCCGCGGTGCGGGACTTCGGATACTACAATTCCGGACAGGACTGCACGGCGGCCTGCCGGGTCTATGCCGGAGCCAAGGTCTATGACCGGTTCGTGGCCGATCTCGCTTCGGCGGTGGCGAAGCTCCGTTACGACCGGGCGGATGATTCCGAGAACGATATCGGCCCGGTGATCTCGGCGCGCCAGCGTGAGCGGGTGGGCGGCTTCGTCGCCCGCGCGGCGGCGCTGCCGCATGTCGAGGTCGTCGCCGGCGGGCGCGATGCGGCGGGGGCGGGTTCTATTACGAACCCACCGTGATTGCCGGTGCGGCGCAGGACGACGAGATCGTGCGCCGCGAAGTGTTCGGCCCCGTCGTGTCCGTCACGCGCTTCACCGATCCCGAGCAGGCGGATCGTCTGGGCAAACGACTCCGATTACGGCCTCGCCTCATCGGTCTGGACGCGCGATGTCGGGCGGGCGATGCGCCTGGCCGCCGGGCTGCGCTATGGCGCGACTGGGTGAATTGCCACTTCATGCTCGCCAACGAAATGCCGCATGGCGGGCTGAAGCGGTCGGGCTACGGCAAGGATCTCTCCGCCTACGCGCTGGAGGATTATACCGTGGTCCGCCACGTCATGGTCCGGCTGGACTGATCCTGCCCGGGCCGGACGATGCGTCAGGGCACGGCTTTCAGGTGGAAGGATTTCGGCCGGGTGAGATGCTCGAAGCCGATCCGCGAGAGGGTGCAGCCGCGGCCGGAATCCTTCACCCCGACCCAGGCCAGCGCCGGTCGAGATAGTCGCAGCGGTTCATGAACACGGTGCCGGTCTCGATCTCGCCGCCGATGCGCGCCGCGGCCTCCATGTCCCGTGTCCAGACCGAGGCG
>NZ_CAJQZK010000062.1:0-87447 GCF_907164655.1 Acidocella sp. C78 | reverse complement strand
CCATCTTGCGCTGGTTGATCACCGCCCCCACCGCCAGCCCGATCGCGGCCTCGCCATGAAGAGGAGCGCGTTTGCGCCGTGTCGCATCCCGGATCCGCGCCAGTTCCGTCTCGGTGGCCACGAGCAGCGCCTCGCGCTTGCGCCGTCGTTCGGTCGCCAGGGCGGCGTTGCGACAGGCGATCAGCCGCTCGCCCGGATAATCGGGCGACGTGATCGCGGCGATATCGCGCTCGTCGAACAGCGACATCTGCAGCGGTCCTCGGCAAGATCCTGGATCTGCCCCGCGCGCAGGCAGCTGATCCAGTCCAGCCCCCGCCGGCTTGATCGTCTCGCGGATCCGCGCCGTGGTGATCATTCCGCGATCACCCACCAGGACGACGCGCTCGAGATGGAACCGGCGCTTGAGTTTCTCCACCTGGGCGGCGATCGTCGCCGGATCGGCGGTGTTGCCTTCGAACACTTCCACTGCGATCGGCCGCCCCTCGCGATCGCACAGCAGACCATAGACGATCTGCGGCCGATCGGGCCGGTGATCCCGGCTGTATCCGTGGTGTGCCAGTTCGCAATGCCGGCCTTCGAGGTAGGATGAACTGACGTCGTAGAGCACCAGCGTGCCGTCGCGCAGATGGCGCCTTGCAAACTCCCGTTCGATCCGCCCCTGCTGCGTGCCCAGCCAGTCCAGCGCCGCATAGATCTCGCGCTCTTCAATGACACCGAGATCAAGCATCTGCCCGAGGCTCGATGTTGCGGTCTCCGGGTTCAGGCCGCGCAGGGTCGAGAGCTTCGATCCCGGCGCGATCACCCGGCCGGCGATCAGCGCCAGGGCGAGACTGCGCTCGCGCGACGCCCTCCGGCCCAGCAGGCGGGGTATCCCGAGCTTGCGCATCATCCCGAGTGCCGCCGCCACATGACCATGCGGCAGCGAACGCCGGATCTCCAGCGCCTGATCGGCACCACCAACCACCGCGCCACCCGCGAGCAGCGCTCGTAGGCCATCGATCAACGCGGGCGGCATCTGGCTCAGATTGGCGATGGTACGCTTGTGAACCTTCCGCCCCTCGCGGAAACTCTCCCGCAACAGCACGGCCGGCGCCGATCGGCCATTCGGAACCACATCGATGAACATAACCCGAGCGAATCACAGATCGAGTCGCACCGCAAGCCCCATTTATGGACACAAAACGCTCGCAAGAAATCAGCGCTACGCGAGGCTATCCGCCACGTTCAGGTCATTCCCAAGTAAAACTTCAGGCTAGGGACCTCGTGCACGTCCGTGAGATGAAAAACGAGTGTCTCGTTTCGGTGCCAAGCTTCTACCCGAGTGGCGCCGGAGCGATTGTCAGCATAACCGTTGAAGGCAATGCATTTCGGGTAAGTGATCTCGGTTTTGGATACCGGGAATCAAAAATGGTGGGAGCTGAAGTGGTTTTTGTCCGTCGAGCCAAAAAGGCGGCGGATAGGATAGGCGTGCAGTTTCTCGACAGATCATTCAGTGCAATTGCGACGTTTGAGCAGCTTGCTGCTACTATCACTGATATTTCTGGCGTTTCCACTGAAACAACACATCAGGCAGTTGCGCGTATTCAAAACGAAGGTGAGGGTGAAGTTGCCTCTCATCTACTTGAGAAATTGACCGCTTTATTCGGAGCGTCCAACGTTGAAAGTATCCCGGACTTTCGGGGCGCATCTAGCCGTGAGTGGGATATTACTGCCGTTGTTAAAAAGGGGAAGCAAACAGCCGCGTTTAAAGCGGTAGGTAATCACGCCATGTCAGTTTATTACGCGCACGCGGCGCTTAATGATATAGCTCTGTTGAAGAACGCACCAAAAACCATTTCTGTTGTCAAAAACATTACTGAGATGGGCAATTTATACAATATATTGGCGCAGGTTGGAGATGTTATTGAAGAAGACGCTTCAAATGAAGCATTTAAAATGGCATTGGCAGCATAAATCGCGATGACTTTGACAGAAATTTTTCGGTTTCGATATAATCATGGTTTTATCTTCAAAAACATTTTTGTAAAAATACGTAAATAATTTCATTTTTGCCCAACATATAATCAAAATGCTGAGCAAAAGTTTTTGCTTCTTTTTTCAAAAAGAAGCTCTTTTGCTCCCCTTCCCCCGCCTGACCCCTCACACGGAGAAATACTTCGCGTGGGGGTTCAAAACGACGATGGCGCTGGTGGATTGTTCGGGGTGGAGCTGGAGTTCATCCGAGAGCGACACGCCGATGCGTTCGGCGTCGAGGAGGCGGAGCAAAAGACTCTGGTCCTCGAGGTTCGGGCAGGCGGGGTAGCCGAAGGAGTAGCGTGAGCCGCGGTAGGACTGGGCGAGCATTTTTTCCATGTCGCGGTCGTCTTCGGCGGAAAAAACCGAGTTCGGCGCGGATGCGTTTGTGGGTGTATTCGGCCATGGCCTCGGCCATTTCGACGGAGAGGCCGTGGAGGTAGAGGTAGTCCTGGTAGCGGTTTTCCTCGAACCAGGCGCGGGCGGTGTCGGAGGCTTTTTCGCCCATGGTGACGACTTGCAGGCCGATGACGTCGCGTTCGGCGTCGTCCACGTCGCGGAAGAAGTCGGCGATGCATTCGCCGTCGTCGCGGGGCTGGCGCGGGAGGGTGAAGCGGGCGAGTTCGGTGGCGCCGTCCTCGGCGAAGAGGATGAGGTCGTTGCCCTGGCCGGCGGCTTTCCAGTAGCCGTAGATGGCCTGGGGCTTGAGGATGGAGTCGGCGGCGCAGAGGTCGAGCATGCGCTTCATGACGGGGCGGAGTTCCTGGCGGGCCCAGCCCATGAAGTCTTCCAGCGACTTGCCCTGCTTGCGGAAGCCCCACTGGAACTGGAAGAGGGAGCGTTCGTTGATGTAGGGGACGAGGGCTTTCTGCGGGGCCTCGATGATTTTCGCACCCCAGAAGGGCGGGGTGAGGACGGGGGTTTCGCGGGTGAGGCGGCGGCGGCGGGCCTGGACGGCGGAGATGTCGACCGGCGCGAAGCCGCGGGCGTCGGCCTGGCCGAGGGTGCGTTTGGTGTTGCGGGCCTTGCCGCGGCGCTTGGACTGGAGGGCGGCGAGGTAATCGTCGAAGCCGTTGCCGGTGACCTTGTCCATCAGATGGAGGCCGTCGAAGGCGTCGCGGGCGTAGGCGACGCGGCCGGAGGCGTAGGCGGCGACGCAGTCTTCCTCGACATAGTTGCGGGTGAGTGCTGCGCCGCCGAGGAGGACGGGGATGTCGAGCCCCTGGCGGGACATTTCCTGGAGGTTTTCGCGCATGACGACGGTGGATTTGACGAGGAGGCCGGACATGCCGATGGCGTGGGCGCGGTGTTCCCTGGCGGCGGCGACCATGTCGGCCAGGGGGACCTTGATGCCGAGATTGACGACGCGGTAGCCGTTGTTGGTCAGGATGATGTCGACGAGGTTCTTGCCGATGTCGTGGACGTCGCCCTTCACGGTGGCGAGGACGATGGTGCCTTTCTGCTGGCCCTCGACGCGCTCCATGTAGGGTTCGAGGTAGGCGACGGCGGCCTTCATGGTTTCGGCGGATTGCAGGACGAAGGGGAGCTGCATCTTGCCGGCGCCGAACAGTTCGCCCACGGTTTTCATGCCATCGAGCAGGAGGTTGTTGATGATGTCGAGCGGGGCGTGGGATTTCATCGCCTCGTCGAGATCGTCGGCGAGGCCCTTGCGGTCGCCATCGACGATGCGGTCGCGCAGGCGGCCCTCGACGGTGTCGGCCTTGACCTTTTTCACGGCGTCGGCGGCCTTGCGGTCGGCGAACATTTCGAGGACGCGCTGGAGGGGGTCGTAATCCTCGCGGCGGCGGTCGAAGATGAGGTCTTCCATGACCTGCACTTCCTCGGGCGGAATGAGGTGCAGGGGGCGGATTTTGGAGACGTGGACGATGGCGCCGGTCATGCCGGCCTTTACCGCGTGGTCGAGGAAGACGGAGTTCAGCACCGCGCGGGCGGCGGGGTTGAGGCCGAAGGAGATGTTGGACAGGCCGAGGATGATCTGGATGTCGGGGAAGGCATCGCGGATCAGCCTGATGCCTTCGAGGGTCCAGAGGCCGAGCTTGCGGTCGTCCTCGTTGCCGGTGGCGATGGTGAAGGTGAGCGGGTCGATCAGCAGGTCGGATTGCGGGAGGCCGTGCTTGCGGCATGCGAAATCGACCAGGCGGGTGGCGATTTCGAGCTTCTGCGCCGGCTCCTTGGCCATGCCGACCTCATCGATGGTGAGGGCGATGACGGCGGCGCCGAACTTGCGGGCGAGCACCATGCGCTCTTCGGCGATGTGTTCGCCATCCTCGAAATTGATCGAGTTGATGATGGGCTTGCCGCCGTGGAGCTTGAGGGCGGCCTCGATGACCGGGGTTTCGGTGGAGTCGATCACCAGCGGCGCGTTCACCGAGGAGGTGAAGCGGGTGATGACCTCGGACATTTCGCCGAGTTCGTCGCGGCCGACGAAGGCGGTGCAGATGTCGAGCGCGTTGGAGGCCTCGGCGACCTGTTCGCGGCCCATGGCGACGCAGCCGTCCCAGTCGTGCTTTTCCTGGAGCTCGCGCCATTTCTTCGAGCCGTTGGCGTTGCAGCGCTCGCCGATGGAGAAATAGGCGTTTTCCTGGCGCAGCGGGGTGGCACCGTAGAGGCTGGCGACGGAGGGCATCCAGACCGGCTTGCGCGGGACCGGCGCGGGGCGGATTTCGCCATTGCGGCGGAGCATGGCGTCGAGGGCGGCGATATGCGGGGTGGAGGTGCCGCAGCAGCCGCCGATGAGGTTGATGCCGTCCTCGCGGATGAAGCGTTCGAGCCAGGTGGCGAGTTCGGCTGGGGCGAGCGGGTAATGGGTCTTGCCATCGACCAGCTCGGGCAGGCCGGCATTGGGCTGCACCGAGATCAGGCCGGGCCAGTTCTGCGAGAGGTAGCGGACATGCTCGGCCATTTCCTGCGGGCCGGTGGCGCAGTTCAGGCCGATCAGCGGCACGTCGAGCGCCTCGATCACGGTGGCGGCGGCGGCGATGTCCGGCCCGACGAGGAGGGTGCCGGTGGTTTCGACGGTGACCTGGACGAAGATCGGGGTATCGCGGTTCAGCTCGGCGCGGGCGATCTTCGCGCCGTTGACGGCGGCCTTGATCTGCAGCGTGTCCTGGCAGGTTTCGATCAGGATGGCGTCGACCCCGCCTTCGATCAGGCCGCGGCACTGCTCGGCGAGGCCGGCTTCGAGCGGGTCGTAGGCGATGTTGCCGAGGGTGGGCAGCTTGGTGCCGGGGCCGACGCTGCCGATCACGTAGCGGTCGCGCCCGTCGGCGAAGGTTTCGGCGGCCTCGCGGGCGAGTTCGGCGGCGATGCGGTTGATCTCGCGGGCGCGGTCGCCCAGCTCGAATTCGGCGAGGGTGATGGGCGAGCCGCCGAAGCTGTTGGTTTCGACCATGTCGGCGCCGGCTTCGAAGTAGCCGCGATGGATTTCGCGCACGAGGTCGGGGCGGGAGAGGTTCAGCACCTCGGTGCAGTTTTCCTTGCCCCAGTAATCGCGCTCGGTATCGAGGGTGAGGGCCTGGACGCGCGAGCCCATGCCGCCGTCGCACAGGAGGACACGGTGGCGGAGGGCTTCGAGAAGTGAAATTCCGGTCATGATGCAAGCAGATATAGGAACGGCGCGAGAATTCCAATCGGCGGCGGCGGGGGCGCGTGACGCCGGGCGGGATCAGGCGAGATGGCGGCGGGCGGCGGCGGCGACATCGCGGGTCAGGCGGCGCAGCGGGGCGGCGTGGAGGCGGGCCGCCGTCCAGTAGAGAGCGACGTCGAGCGGCTGGGCCGGGGGGAGTTCGACGAGGCGGCCGGCGGCGAGATGCGGCGCGGCGAGGGCGAGCGGGTGCAGGCCCCAGCCGAGGCCGGCCAAGGCGAGATCGAGAAAGGCGTGCGGCGAGGGCACGAAATGGGTGGGGCCGGCGAGGCTGACGCCGTGCGCCGCCTGCGCCCAGCGCGCCTGCAACGTATCGCGCCGGTCGAAGCGCAGATGCGGGGCGGCCGCCAGGGCGGTGGCGGTGACGCCATCCGGGAAATGGCGGGCAAGGAAAGCGGGGCTGGAGCAGGCGGCATAGCGCAGGGCGCCGAGCGGGATGGTGCGGCAGCCCTGGGCGGGATCGGGATCGGCGGTGACGGCGGCCAGCACCTCGCCGGCGCGCAGGCGGGCGGCGGTGCGGGATTCGTCATCCAGCACGAGGTCCAGGAGGGTTGAGCCATCGCGGCCGAAACCGGCGATGGCGTCGGGGAACCAGGTGGCGAGGCTGTCGGCGTTGACCGCGATGCGGATGGTTGGCGCATGGCCGGCGGCCGCCTCGGGCAGGAGCGGCGCGAGATCGGCTTCGAGCAGGTGAACGCGATCGGCATGGGCGCAGAGGCGGCTGCCCAGCGCGGTCGGCGTGCAGGGCTGGCCGCGGATGACCAGGACCGCGCCGATCCGCTCCTCAAGACCGCGGACACGCTGGGAGATCGCGGACGGGGTAACGCCGAGCACGGCGGCGGCGCGCTCGAAACTGCCTTCGCGGAGCACCGCGCGCAGGGCGGCAAGGGCGGGATAATCCAGCACGGGTGAAGCGATGCTTCATCGACATTAGAAAAACAAGCTTTCCTGTTTTGTCCGGCGCGCCCATAGGCGGACGCATGAGCGGATATGCAGCTTCCTTTCTCGCCGGGTATGCGGCTTCGGCGGCGCTGATCGTCGCGATCGGGGCGCAGAACCTGTTCGTGCTGCGGCAGGGGCTGCGGCGCGAGCATGTCGGCGCGGTGGTGGCGTTCTGCGCCCTCGCGGATGCGGTGCTGATCGCCGCCGGGGTGGGCGGGGTGGGCGCGTTCATCGGCGCCGCGCCGCGCTTCACGCTGGCGCTGACGCTGGGCGGGGCGGCGTTTCTCGGCTGGAACGGCATCGCGTCGCTCCGGCGGCGGGCGCCGACGGCCGTCGACCTTGGCGCGGGCGAGCGGGTGACGCTGCGCCGCGCGCTGCTGGCGACGGCGGGGTTCACCTTTCTCAACCCGCATGTCTATCTCGACACCGTGCTGCTGCTGGGCGCGATCGGGGCGACGCAGCCGGCGGCGCTGCGGCCGGTTTTCGCCGCCGGGGCGATGAGCGCCAGCCTTTCGTGGTTCGCCGCGCTCGGCTTCGGCGCGCGCGCGCTGCGGCCGGTGTTCGGCCGGCCCGCCGCGTGGTGGGTGCTGGACCGGGTGGTCGGCGTCACCATGCTGCTGCTCGCCGCCTCGCTGTTGCTGAAGGCCATGACATTCCCGGCATGAAGGCCGCCGGATTGCGGAGGCGGCGCTGAAGCGGGAAATAGCCCACGAGATGGAGGGCTGGATGACGGGGACCGGAGGCGACGGCGCGCGCGAGCGCGACAACCAGGGCGCGCACATGCGCGACAAACACGGCGCGCATCCGCACGACAAACACGGCGCGCATCCGCACGACAAACACGGCGCGCATCCGCGCGACAAACACGGCGCGCATCCGCACGACAAACACGGCGCGCATCCGCGCGACGGCGGATTCGCGACCGGGGTGGCGGCGGTGCTGTTCGCCGCGCTGGTCTGGGGCACGACGGGCACGGCGGCGACGTTCGCGCCCGCGGTCGGGCCGCTGGCGATCGGCGCCTGCGCGATGGGGATCGGCGGGCTGTTGCAGGCGCTGCTCGCCGCACCGCGCATCCTGCGCGACCTGCCGGCGCTGGCGCGGCACGGGCGGTTGCTGGCGGCGGGGGGCGTCGCGGTCGCGCTGTATCCCCTCGCCTTTTACAGCTCGATGCGGCTCTCCGGCGTTGCGGTGGGAACGGTGGTGACGCTCGGCTCGGCGCCGATCTTCTCCGCACTGATCGAGCGCGCGCTCGCCGGCACGCGGCTCTCCGCCCGCTGGGTTGCCGGCGCGCTGCCGGGGATTGCCGGCATGGCGCTGCTTGCCCTTTCCGAACCCGGGGCGACGGCGGGCGATGGGAGCAGCCTCGGCATCGCGCTCGGCCTCGTCGGCGGGCTGACTTATGCGCTCTATGCCTGGACGGCGCGGGGGATGATGCTGCGCGGCGTCCGCTCGATGGTGGCGATGGGGGCGACGTTCGGGATCGGCGGCGCGCTGCTGATGCCGGTGCTGCTGGCGACCGGCGGCGCCTTTCTCGACTCCTGGGGCAATGCGGCGGTGGGCATCTACATGGCGGCGGTGCCGATGTTTCTCGGCTATCTCTGCTTCGGCCTCGGGCTGGCGCGGATTCCGGTGAGTGTGGCGACGACGATCACGTTGGTCGAGCCGGTGGTGGCGGCGGTGCTGGCGGTACTCGTCGTCGGCGAGCGGCTGCCGGCGGCGGGCTGGGCGGGGGCGGCGCTGGTGCTCGCCGGGCTGGTGGTGACGGCGGCGCCGGGACGGCGCGGCGGCGGAGCGAAGGGAGCGTGACGATGCGGATCGGCGTGCGGTTCGGCGGCGCGGCGGGAGCGGATGAGGCGGCGCTGGTGCAGGAGGGTTTTGATCCGCCCGCCGACGTGGCGGCGGTGGCGCGGTTCGGCGTGGCGCCGGCGCGGCCGGGGCACGGGATCGGCTGCGCCTGCTGCGTGCCGCGCGGGCCCGCGGCGCTGGCGCTGACGGAGCTGTTTCTCGGCCGGGCGCGGGGGACGCTGCCGGATTTCGCCGCCGTCGTGGTTGTCGCGGATACTAACGGAGAAGCCGCCGTCCGCACCGCGCTGGAGACCGATATTCTGCTCCGCGCCCGGTTTTTCGCGCTGGACTGAAATTTTTTCCGGCTTGGCGCCTTCGCCTATTTTCATCGATTTATCAATATATTGTTGTTCGGACTGATGCGCCTGGCGGTGTGCCGGGGGCTCAGTTCCGTCGCTCCATGATGTTAGTATTATTGACGCACGTTAGCGTATCTACTAACAATACACTCATCCACGAAGGAGATGAGCGATGCCCGAACGCCGCATCTGGACCGACGCCGCCGACCAGACGATCCGCCGCATGCGGGGGGACGGGGCGACCTGGGCGGCGATTGCCGCCGTGCTCGGCCTGTCGCGCAACACGATCATCGAGCGCGGGCGGCGGCTCTGCGCCGCCGGCGGGCCGAGCCAGGCGGCGCGGCCGAAGCCGCCGCCGGAGGACGATCCGAACCGCCCGCCGCTGCCGGCCGGGCATCCGCGCTCCTGGGGGCTGCTGACGCGCGGGACGATTCTGGAGGGCGCGGCGTTCGTTCCTCTCGCCGCCCCCGGGCGGGAGGATGAGCGATGAGCGCGGCGCGGGCACATCGCGCGGCCGAAATTCGGGTGCGGCGTGCGGGCGAGGTGCTCGGCTCGGGGATCGGCGCCGCCGGCGCGGCGCGGCGGGTGGAGATCGGCCCCTGCCCGGCGGTGAGCGGGGCGGCGGACCCGATCGGCGCGATCGCGCAGCGGCTGGAGGCGGCAGGGGCGTGCCTGCTGGCGCTGCCGGAGCGGGGCTATTCGCCGCATCTGCGGATCAGCCGCTACGAGGTGGTGCGCAGCGCGCTCGACGCCTATGGCTGGGAGGCCTCGCGCATCCGCCCGCCGCACCCCTCGGGGGCGGAGATCGACCGGATGGACGAGGCGCTCGGCTGGCTCGCCGCGATTCCGGAGGAGCGGTTCGTGCTGCGGCGGATTCTGGGCGCGCGGGCGCTGACCCATCCGCTGACCGGGCGGCACCTGTTTCCCTGGCGCAGGCTCGGCGGCGTGCTGGGGGCGGACCACAAATCGGTCCAGCGTTGGCATCGCGAGGGGCTCGGGATCATCCACGCGGCGCTGGTCGCGGCGGAGCGAAAACTTGCCCAAAGCAGCGCGGCGGGCTAAGCCGCCCCATCCTTATCCAAGATCGGGTGTCATTTCATGAAGCAGCAGGCGAATCTGATCCGCGCCGGCCAGGTGATCGAGCATGATGGTCGCCGCTGGACGGTGCTCAAGCAGCAGATCATCACTCCGGGCAAGGGCGGCGCGTTCATCCAGGTGGAGATGCGCGACCTCAAGACCGGGAACAAGACCAACGAACGCTGGCGCACCGCCGACACGGTCGAGCGGCTGATGACGGACAACCGCGACTACACCTATTCCTATACCGACGGCGACAATCTCGTGCTGATGGACGGCGAAACCTTCGAGCAGTTTCTGGTGCCGGCAGCCCTGCTGGGTGACCAGGCGCCGTTCCTGCAGGACAACATGGCGGTGATCGTCGATCTCGTGGAGGGCGACCCGGTCGGCATCCACCTGCCGGCGACGGTGACGCTGGATATCGTCGAGGCCGATCCGGTGGTGAAGGGGCAGACCGCGTCCTCCTCCTACAAGCCGGCGAAGCTGTCGAACGGGGTGAAGGTGATGGTTCCGCCCTTCATCGAGGCGGGGGAGCGCATCGTCGTCCGCACCGAGGATTCGACCTACGTCGAGCGGGCCAAGGGCTGAGGCCGCGCGCGGCGGAGCCGCCGCGCCCGACCGTTTTCCGGAGTAACGAGCCATGACACCCCGCCGTTCCGCGCACATGACCATCATGGTCGCCGCGGCCCAGAAGGCCGCGCGCCGGCTGATCCGCGATTTCAACGAGGTCGAGCATCTCCAGGTCTCGGTAAAGGGGCCGTCCGACTTCGTCAGCCAGGCGGACATGCGCGCCGAGCAGACGATCCGCGAGGAGCTGGAGCGCGCCCGGCCCGGCTACGCCTTCCTGATGGAGGAAAGCGGCGCGCATGGCTCGGAGAACTGGGCGTGGCGGTGGATCGTCGATCCGCTCGACGGGACGACCAATTTCCTGCACGCGATTCCGAACTGGGCGATCTCGATCGCGCTGGAAAAGCGGCTGGCGGATGGCAGCAGCGAGATCGCCGCGGCGATGGTGATGGCGCCGGCGCTGGACGAGCTGTTCTGGGCCGAAAAGGGCGCCGGCGCTTATCTGAACGACCGCCGGCTGCGCGTGTCCTCGCGCAGGGAGTGGTCGAGCGCGCTGTTCGCCACCGGGATTCCCTTCGCCCGCACCGCGCCGCGCAACCGCCTCGCCTTCGCCCGCGTGCTCGGCGCGCTGATGCCCGAGACGGCGGGCGTGCGGCGGATGGGGGCGGCGGCGCTCGATCTCGCCTGGACCGCCGCCGGGCGGTTCGATGGCTATTTCGAATATGGCACCCATCCGTGGGACATCGCCGCCGGCGCCTTGCTGGTGCGCGAGGCCGGCGGCTACGCCACGGCACCCGATGGCAGCGATGCGGTGACCGGCGATATCGTCGCCGGCAATCCGCATATTCATGCGCGGCTGCGCGAGCTGGCGGCCTCGGCGCTGGAGAGTGCCAGGGCCTGAAACGAACCGGCCCGAGCTGGCCGGCCCGAGCTGGCCGGCCCGAGCTGGTCGGCCCGAGCTGGTCGGCATTGAGCGGCATGGGAGACATGCGCTAATGTCGGGCGGAATGCGACAGGGTTTTTTCCTTGCGGCGTGCGCGGCGGCCGCGGTCATGCTCACGGGTCCGGCGGGGGCACAGGTTGTCGTCAATCCGCAGGCGCTGCGCCAGCTCGGCGGCCCCGCGCCGGCCCGGAACCCGGCGGTGACGCGGCGCGCGATGCCGGATCGCCGGGAGGACCACCGGATTGCAGAGCATCGCAAACCGGCGCATCGCGCGGTGAGACATGCGGTGAAACATCCTGTGGCGGCGCATGTGGCGGCGGCGCGGCTGCCGATGCCGCCGCCGCCGCCGCCCGTCATCGCGACCAGGCGCCCTGCCCCGCCGCCCAAACCGCCGGCAAAACCAGTGGCGCCGGCGCCGCTCGTGATCGTGTTTCCGGGCGACGAGGCGACGCCCGGCCCGGCGGCGGCGGCTTCGGTCAGGCGGTTTCTCGCCGCCTCCCGGCCGCGCGGGCTGCGGTTTCTGGTGCGGGCGACCGCGCCGGGCGGCTCGGATGACCCCTCGGAGGCGCGGCGGCTGGCGCTGCGGCGGGGGCTCGCGGTGCGCGGCATGCTGGTCGCCGCCGGCATTCCGGCGCAGCGTATCATCGTGCAGGCACTCGGCGATGCGCCAGATGCGCCGGACGACCGCGTGACGCTGAGCACCCTTCCCTGAACTGGAGCGAACATGACCCGCCCGAACAGCTACCTGATCCGCATGCTGGTGTTTCTGGTGGTGGTCTATGGCCTGGCCGCTTTCCTCGCGCCGGTGCTGAAATCGTTCTTCCTCGCCAATCCGGTGGTCAATTCGGTGATCGCGGTGGTCGAGGTGTTCGGGATTTTCTGGAATTTGCGGCAGGTGATGCGGCTGAGCCCGGAAGTGGACTGGGTGGAGCGGTTCCAGCGCTCGCGCGCCTCGATCGAGCATGGGCCGAAGCCGCGGCTGCTGCTGCCGATGGCGAGGATGTTCGGCGGCCGGCAGGATGACGGGCGGCGGGTGACGCTCTCGGTCGCCAGCATGCGCACCATGCTCGATGGCATCGCCAGCCGGCTCGACGAAAGCCGCGAGACCTCGCGCTATGTCACCGGGGTGATGATCTTTCTCGGCCTGCTCGGGACGTTCTGGGGCCTGCTGAAGACGGTGCATGCGGTGGCCGCGGTGATCGCGGCGATGAACCTCGCGGGCGGGGATGTGAACGGGATGTTCGCCCAGCTCAAGGCCGGGCTCGCCGGGCCGCTGGCGGGGATGGGCACAGCGTTCTCATCCTCGATGTTCGGGCTGTCGGGCGCGCTGATCCTGGGGTTCCTCGACCTGACGGCGGGCCAGGCGATGAACCGCTTCTTCAACGATCTGGAGGAATGGCTCGCCGGGCTGACGCGGGTTTCGAGCGGCGCGATCGCCGCCGAGGCGGAAGGGGGGCTGCCGGCCTATGTGCAGGCGGTGCTGGAGCAGAGCGCCGAGACTGTCGAATCGCTGCAGCGCCTGCTGATGCGCAGCGAGGAGGGGCGCGGCGAGACGGCGCAGACGATCCAGGTGCTGAGCGAGCGGATGACGGTGCTGGCGGAATCGATCCAGGCCTCGCAGCGGGTGATGCTGCGGGTGGGCGAAGGGGTGGCGGCGCTTTCACGCATCGTCGAGCGCGGCGAGGAGCGCAAGGACAACGAGGTCGCGCGGGCGCATCTGCGCAATATCGAGCTGCTGATGGCGCGGCTGATCGCCGAGGCGGAACAGGGGCGCGTGCAGGGCCTGGCCGATCTGCGCCACGACCTGAAGATCCTGACCAGAACCGTGGCGGCGCGGTTCGACGAGGCGAAGGGCTGAGCCATGGCGCGCACCATTCGCGGCCGCAACAACGGGCTGGAGATCTGGCCGGGCTATGTCGACGCGCTGTCGACCCTGCTGATGGTGACGATTTTCGTGCTGCTCGTGTTTGTCCTGGCGGAGGCGTTTCTCTCGGTGGCGCTGTCGAGCCGGAACAAGACGATCGGCGCGCTGCGCAGCGAGATCGCGCAGCTTTCGCAGGTTCTGGCATTGCAGAAGGCGAAGACCGCCTCGTTGCAGGACGAGCTGTCCAGCATGGCGGCGCTGATGAAGGCGACGAAGACGCGGGAAGCGGCGCTGATGGCGGCGAATTCAACGCTGAGCTCGGCCAATGCGGCGCTGAACGCGAAGACCGCGACGCTCGGCGCCGCCGTGGCGGCGGCGGGCGGAAAGCTCGCCGGGCAGGTGAAGCTGAACGCTCAGGAGATCGCGACCGTCAGCCTGCTCAACCAGCAGATCGCGGCGCTGCGGTTGCAGCTCGCGACCATCGCCGCCGCACTCGATGCGGCGCAGAAGAAGGACCAGGAAGAGCATGTGCAGATCGCCGATCTCGGCAAGCAGCTGAACGAGGCGCTGGCGCGCAAGGTGCAGTCGCTCGAACAGTATCGCAGCGAGTTCTTCGGCGTGCTGCGCCAGGCGCTGGCGGGGCAGAAGGACATCAAGGTGGTGGGCGACCGCTTCGTGTTCGAGAGCGCGGTGCTGTTCCCCTCCGACTCGGCGCAGCTTTCGGCCACGGGCAAGGCGGAGATCGCCAAGGTGGCGCAGGCGATCGAAACGATCGCGCCGAAGATCCCCGCCAAGATCAACTGGGTGCTGAGCGTCACCGGCTATGCCGACAAGGAGGCGATCACCGGCGGGCCGTACAAGGACAATTTCGACCTCTCGGCGGCGCGCGCGCTTTCCGTGCTGCATCTGCTGATCGCGGATGGGGTGCCGAAGAGCCGGGTGGTGGCGGCCGGGTTCGGCGCGGATCACCCGATCGCCAGCGGCGACACGCCGAAGGACCTGGCGCAGAACCGGCGGATCGAGTTCCGGCTCACCTCGGCGGATTGAGCGGCCGCGCCCTGCCTTCGGCTCAGGCGACCAGCGGGGCGCGGAGGGCGGCGGCGCGGGCCCAGCTTTCGCCGGCGTCCTGGTCGAACAGTTCGGCGAGTTTCTTCATCATCGTGCCGCCGAGTTCCTCGGCGTCGACCAGGGTGACGGCGCGGCGATAGTAGCGCGTGACGTCGTGGCCGATGCCGATGGCGACGAGTTCGACGAAGTCGCGGCTTTCGATGTCGCGGATCACATCGCGCAGGTGGCGTTCGAGATAGCTGCCCTGGTTGACCGAGAGGGTGGAATCGTCGACCGGCGCGCCATCGGAGATGACCATCAGGATGCGGCGGTGCTCGGGGCGGGCGCAGAGGCGGCGATAGGCCCAGGCCAGGGCCTCGCCGTCGATGTTTTCCTTGAGCAGCCCCTCGCGCAGCATCAGGCCGAGATTGCGGCGGGCGCGGCGCCAGGGTTCGTCGGCGCCCTTGTAGACGATGTGGCGGAGATCGTTCAGCCGGCCGGGATTGCGCGGCTTGCCGTCCGCCACCCATTTCTCGCGGCTCTGCCCGCCCTTCCAGGCGCGGGTGGTGAAGCCGAGGATTTCGACCTTCACCGCGCAGCGCTCCAGCGTGCGGGCCAGGATGTCGCCGCACATGGCGGCGACCGAGATCGGCCGGCCGCGCATCGAGCCGGAATTGTCGATCAGCAGGGTCACCACCGTGTCGCGGAATTCCATCTCGCGCTCGCGCTTGAAGGAGAGCGGCAGCAGCGGGTCGGCGACGACGCGGGCGAGGCGGCCGACATCGAGCAAACCTTCCTCCAGGTCAAAATCCCAGGCGCGCTGCTGCTGGGCGAGCAGGCGGCGCTGGAGGCGGTTGGCGAGCTTGGAGACCACGCCGTGGAGATGCTGGAGCTGCTGGTCGAGCTGCTGGCGCAGGCGGGCGAGTTCCTCGGGATCGCAGAGCTGCGCGGCGCTGACCTCCTCGTCGAAGGCGCGGGTATAGGCGTGGTAGGCGGCGCCGGTGTCATCCTCCACCGGCTTGCGGCGCTGCTGCGGGCCGGCGGGCGCCTCGTCCGGCGCGGCGGCGGAATCGTCGTCGGTCTCCTCGTCGGCCTCGGCGTCGGAGGCTTCGGATTCGAGCTGATCTGGCGCCTCGGCGAGCTGGTCCTGGTCGTCCTCGCGGGTCTGCGGCTCGCCCTCGCCGGAATTGTCCTGCGAGAGGGATTGTTCGCCCTGCTCGCCCTGTTCCTCGCTGTCCTCGCCTTCTTCGGCCTCGGACTCGGCCTCGGCGAGGTCCATCACCGCGAGCAGGCGGCGGGCGGCGCGGGCGAAGGCGTCCTGGTCGGTGCGCTCGGCGGCGAGATCGTCCAGCGCCTGGTCGGCGTCGCCGGAGAGGGTTTCGCGCCAGAGGTCGAGAATGTGGCGGGCGGACTCGGGGATCGAGGCCGGGTCCATCCGCTGGCGGGCGAGCAGGCCGAGCGCCTGGGCGGTGGGGAGTTGCTCGGCGCGGCTCATCCGGTCGAGCCCCTCGGCCTCGGAATCCTCGTTCAGCTTGCGCTGGAGATTGGCGGCGACACCCTGCATGTGGGCGGCGCCGACGATCTCGACGCGGGCCTGTTCCAGCGCGTCGTAGGCGTCGCGGGCGTCGCGGGCGACGGGAGCGCGGGCGGCGTGGATGGCGTCGTCGTGATGGCGCAGGCGCAGCGCCATCGCATCGGCGATGCCGCGCAGCCGGGCCATCTCGGCCGGCGGCAGGGCGCGGGTGGGCGCCGGCAGGCGGGCGCGCTTGCCGGCGAGGCCCGCCGCACCCGGCTGATAGGCGACCTGCACCTCGTCCGACCCGGCGATGGCGCGCATGGCGCCGGCGGTGGCGCGCTTGAATTCCTCGCTGCGGGAGGGTTCGGCCGGCATCAGGCGCCGCGGCGGGGATGCACGCCGGTTTCAACCTCCGCGTTGAAGCAGCGCTGGTAGTATTCGGCGACGGTGGCGCGCTCGGCCTCGTCGCACTTGTTGAGGAAGGTGAGGCGGAAGGCGAAGCCGACATCGTTGAAGATGCGGGCGTTCTCGGCCCAGGTGATGACGGTGCGCGGGGACATCACGGTCGAGATGTCGCCGTTGATGAAGCCCGCACGGGTGAGATCGGCCAGGGCGACCATGCTCTCGATCCGCTTTTTCTCCGCGGCATCCGCCTCGGAGATGCCGAGCTTGGCCATGACGATGGAGACTTCCTGGCCGTGCGGCAGGTAGTTCAGCGTGGCGACGATGTTCCAGCGGTCCATCTGGCCCTGATTGATCTGCTGGGTGCCGTGATAGAGGCCGGTGGTGTCGCCGAGGCCGACGGTGTTGGCGGTGGCGAAGAGGCGAAAGGCCGGATGCGGGCGGATGACGCGGTTCTGGTCGAGCAGGGTGAGCTTGCCCTCGACCTCCAGCACGCGCTGGATGACGAACATCACGTCCGGCCGGCCGGCGTCGTATTCGTCGAAGACCAGCGCGCAGGGGTGCTGCAGCGCCCAGGGCAGCAGCCCCTCGCGGAATTCGGTGACCTGCTTGCCGTCCTTCAGCACGATCGCGTCCTTGCCGACGAGGTCGATGCGGGAGATGTGGCTGTCGAGATTGACGCGGATGCAGGGCCAGTTGAGGCGGGCGGCGACCTGCTCGATATGCGTCGACTTGCCGGTGCCGTGATAGCCCTGGATCATCACCCGGCGGTTGAGGGCGAAGCCGGCGAGGATGGCGATGGTGGTTTCGGGGTCGAAGCGGTAGGTGTCGTCCGTCTCGGGGACGTGTTCGGTGCGCTCGGAAAAGGCCGGGATGTCGAAGCCGCAATCGATGCCGAAGACCTCGCGCGCCGAGACGGTGCGGTCCGGCAGGTTGATCGCCGAGGTCGGCGTGCCGCGGGTTTCGGCCAGTGCAGCGATATTGTTCATCGGTCGTTCATCCTCACAGCTCGGGGTCAGACTACTCGCCATGGCGCGGCGCGCAAGGGATCAGGCGCCGGCGGCGGCGCGGGGCTGCCCCTCGGCCGGCAGGCGGGAGCGCAGCGTGGCATAGGCGAGGTTGATGGTCTTGAGGCGTTCCTCGGCGCTGCGGTCACCGCCATTGGCGTCGGGGTGGTGACGCTTGGCAAGTTCCTTGTAGCGGGCGCGCACCGCCTCGCGGGTGACGGGCCAGGCGAGGCCAAGCACATCGAGCGCCTCGCGCAGCTCCGGCGGGGCGCGCTCGGGTTCGGGCCGGCGGGGGCGGCCGATGCCGGAAAACGCGGCGAGTTCGGCCTCGACCGCCTCGCCGACGGCGCCGGCGCGGCCGAGCGGCCAGGTCGGGCGCTGCCAGGCGGTGTCGGCGCGCAGATGCGCCTCGATCTCGCCGGGGCTCATGCCCTTGTAGTAGTCCCAGCCGGCATTGTAGGCGCGGACATGCTCAAGGCAGAACCAGTGCCAGTCGCGCAAATTCTCGCGCGAGCGGGGGGCGCGGTATTCGCCGGGCTTGTCGCAGTCGGGCATGTCGCAGGCGCGGCCCGGGGCATCCGGGTCGGGCGCGAAGGCGCGCACGCGGCGGGTGGTCCGGGTCATGGGCATAGTCTCGTCATGACCGCTAATTTGCCCTTTGTCGGCGTCTTGGCAACCGGGCGGCGGCGGCGCACAATCCACCCATGACATCACGATCCGACCGAATCCGCGCGATCCTCGGCGAATGTTTCGCCCCCGAGCTGCTGGAATTGAAGGACGACAGCGCGAAACACGCCAGCCATATCGGCCGGATGACCGGGCCGGGCCACGCGCCGGAGGCGGGCGAGACGCATTACCGGCTGCGGATGGTGGCCGGGGCGTTCCGGGGGATGAACCGGGTGGCGCGGCAGCGGGCGGTGAACGAGGCGCTGAAGGCCGAGTTCGAGACCGGGCTGCACGCGCTCAGCCTCGACCTCAAGACGCCGGACGAAACCTGAGCGCGAAACCAGGCGCGCTGTTGCTGGACCGGCGCTTCGCGCCGCTGTTCTGGTGCCAGGCCTTCGCCGCCTTCAACGACAATTTCCTCAAGACCGCGCTGGTGGTGCTGATTCTCTACCGCGCGAAGGGCAGCCCCGCGCTGGTGGCGCTGGCGGGCGGGGTGTTCATCCTGCCCTACCTGCTGTGCTCGGGGATTGCCGGGGAGATGGCGGACCGGTTCGACAAGGCGCGGGTCGCGACCGTGGTGAAGGGGGTCGAGATCGGCGCGGCGGGGCTCGCGGTGGCGGGGTTTCTCGCCGGTTCGGTGCCGGTGCTGTTCGCCGCCCTGCTCGGCTTCGGGGTGCTGGCGGCGCTGTTCGGGCCGGTGAAATACGGGCTGCTGCCGGACCTGCTGGAGACGGCGCGGCTGCCGCTCGCCAACGCGATGGTGGATTTCGCGACCTTCCTCGCGATTCTGGCGGGGACGGCGCTGGGCGGGCTGCTCGGCGCGCGGGAGCCCTGGCTGCTCGGCGCCGTGGTGATGGGGTTCGCCCTGCTCGCCTTCGGGGCGGCGGCGCTGATCCCCGGCCGGGGGCGGCGCGGCCGGGGCTGAAGCTCTCGGCGAGCCCGGTGGCGGCCTCGGCGGATCTGCTGCGCACGCTGCGCGGCGCGGCCCCGCTGTGGCGGGCGGCGCTGGTCAACGCCTGGTTCTGGTTCGCCGGGATCACCTGCATGACGCTGCTGCCGGTGCTGACGCGGACGACGCTGATGCGCGGGCCGGGGGCGGTGACGCTGGGGCTGACGGTGTTCTCGCTTGGGATCGGCGCGGGGAGTTTTCTGGCCGCGTCACGGCTGCGCGGGCGGATCGCGCTGGCGCCGGCTTGGGGCGGGACGGTGGCGGTCGGCATCGCGGCGCTGGCGCTGGGGGCGCTGGCGGCGGCCGACCGGTTCGGGGTGACGCTGGCGCTGCTGTTCGTCGCAGCCCTCGGCGGCGGGGTGATCGCGGTGCCGAGCTTCGCCGCGGTGCAGGCCTGGGCGCCGGCGGAGGCGCGGGCGCGGGCGGTGGCGGGGACGAACATTCTCTCCGCCGCCGGGATGGTCGCGGCGAGCCTGATCCTGACCGCGCTGCTGCACGCGGGAATCGGGCCCCGTGCGCTGTTCGCGGGGCTCGGGGCGATCGCGCTCAGTCTCGCGCTGGCGGCGCGCCGGTAAATTTCGCCGGGCGCTTTTCGCGGAAGGCGGTCACACCCTCGGCGAAATCCGGCGTGCTTCCCATGCGGCGCTGGAGGTCGCGTTCGAGATCGAGCTGGGCGTCGAGCCCGTTGGCGCCGGCGGCGTTGAAGGCGGCCTTCATCGCGGCGAGCGCCTGGGTCGGGCGGGCGGCGAGATCGGCCGCCACGGCAAGGGCGGCGGCGAGGAAGCCCTCGTCGGGCAGGCAGCGCCAGATCAGGCCCCAGTCGGCGGCCTGGCGGGCGGTGATGGTCTCGCCCAACATGGCAAGGCCGCGGGCGCGGGCATCGCCCACCGCGCGGGGGAGGAAATGAGTGCCGCCGGCATCCGGGATCAGGCCGATGCGGATGAAGGCCTGGGTAAAATTCGCCGCCTCGCAGGCGAGCACGATATCCGCCGCGAGGGCGAGATTGGCGCCGGCGCCGGCGGCGACGCCGTTGACGGCGGCGACGATCGGCTTCGGCAGGGCGCGCATGCGGCGGACCAGCGGGTTGTAATGCCGGTCGATCGAGGCGCCGAGATCGCGCGGGCCGCCGCCGAGGGACTGGTTGAGATCGGCGCCGGCGCAGAACCCCTGCCCTCGCCGGTCAGCAGCACGGCGCGGACCGAATCGTCGGCCTCGATGGCGGCGAAGGCGGCGGCGAGCGCCTCGTGCACCGCCTCGTTCAGCGCGTTCAGACGGTCGGGCCGGTTGAGCTTCAGCACCCGCACCGCCCCGACGCTTTCCACGATCAGCTCTGCCGCCATTTCTGTTCCTCCCTGCGTTCCGGGCGACTAGTGTGCGCCTGTGCGCCGAGTATGGCGAGAACTGACGCATACGGCAATGAGGAGACGAAATGAGCATCTCGATCGCGATCCATGGCGGGGCGGGCACGATGCGGGCGGCGGACATGACGCCGGAGATGGCCGAGGCGCGGCACGAGGGGCTGCGGCGGGCGCTGCGCGCGGGCTGGGACGTGCTGAGCGAGGGCGGTTCGGCGCTGGACGCGGTGGCGGCGGCGGTGGTGATGCTGGAGGACGATCCGCTGTTCAATGCCGGGCGCGGGGCGGTGCTGACCGATGCCGGCACGCTGGAGATGGACGCCGCGATCATGAGCGGGGCGGATCGCGCGGCGGGGGCGGTGGCCGGGATCTGCGGGCCGGTGAACCCGGTGCTGGCGGCGCGGGCGGTGATGGAGACGACGCCGCATGTGCTGATGATCGGCGACGGCGCGCTGGCGGTGGCGCGGGCGGCGGGGCTGGAATTCGAGACCGAGACCTATTTCGAGACGCCGAACCGGCGGGCGGCGCTGGAGAGGGAGCTGGCGCGCCGGGCCACGGGCGCGCCGGACACGCGCTCGGACGCCGACCGGCACGGCACGGTGGGGGCGGTGGCGCGGGATGCGCACGGTCATCTCGCGGCGGCGACCTCGACCGGGGGGATCACCGCCAAGCGCGCCGGGCGGGTGGGCGACACGCCGGTGTTCGGCGCCGGCACCTTCGCCGATGACGAGACCTGCGCGGTGAGCTGCACCGGGACGGGCGAGGTGTTCATCCGCTACACCGCCGCCGCCGAGATCGCGGCGCGGCTGCGCTACAAGGGCGAGAGCCTGGCGAAGGCGGCGGCGGACGTGATCGCCGAGCTGGCGCCGCGCGGCGGCGATGGCGGGCTGATCGCGCTCGGCACTGGCGGCGACCCGGTGATGCCGTTCAATTCGTCCGGCATGTATCGCGGCATGATCGGCGGCGACAGGATGCTGCGCACGGCGATCCACCGCGAGGAATTTCGCGCCGTTGCGGTGTGAGTTGCTGGCATTTCCCTTGCACCGGGCGGGGCGTGACGCTAGCTCGTGCAGCTGAATTGGATGAGGATGAAGGCAGATGGCGTATAGAGTTGCAGTTGTCGGGGCCACCGGCGCGGTCGGGCGCGAGATGCTCAAGACGCTCGCGGAGCGGAACTTTCCCGCCTCCGAGGTGATCGCCCTCGCCTCCCCGCGCTCGGCGGGGCAGCAGGTGAGTTTCGGCGACGAGGCGATTCTCACCGTGAAGAACCTGGAGACCTTCGATTTCCGCGGGGTGGATTTCGGCCTGTTCTCACCGGGGGCCTCGATTTCGGCGGTGCATGCGCCGCGCGCCGCCGAGGCGGGGTGCATCGTGATCGACAACACCAGCCAGTTCCGCATGGACCCGGACGTGCCGCTGGTGGTGCCGGAGGTGAACACCCATGCGCTGGAAGCGTTCATGGCGAAGCCGGACTGGCGGCGGATCATCGCCAATCCGAACTGCTCGACGATCCAGATGGTGGTGGCGCTGAAGCCGCTGCACGAGAAATTCGGCATAAGCCGGGTGTCGGTCGCGACGTATCAGTCGGTCTCCGGCGCGGGCAAGGAGGGGATGGACGAGCTGGAGCGCGCGACAAAGGCCACCTATGTCCACGAGGTGACGAAGCCGGAAGTCTTCACCAAGCCGATCGCCTTCAACGTGATCCCGCATATCGACGTGTTCATGAAGGACGGGGCGACCAAGGAAGAGTGGAAGATGACGGTCGAGACCCGCAAGATCCTCGACCCGGACATCGCGGTGTTCGCGACCTGCGTGCGCGTGCCGGTGTTCATCGGCCATGGCGAGGCGGTGCATGTCGAGTTCGCCAACCCGGCCCCGCTGGAGGCGGCGCGGGCGGCGCTGCGCGCGGCGCCCGGCGTGACGCTGTTCGACGAGCGCGAGGATGGCGGCTACGTCACCCCGCTGGAATGCCAGGGCGAGGACGCGGTGTACGTGTCACGGCTGCGGGTCGATCCCACGGTGCCGCACGGGCTCGGCTTCTGGTGCGTTTCGGACAATCTGCGCAAGGGCGCGGCGCTGAACGCGGTGCAGATCGCCGAGACCATCATCAAGCGTGGGCTGATCGGCCGGAAGGCCGCCTGATTATCCGGGAAGGCCGATTGACGAGACCGCGTCGATCGGCCTAAACCGCTCCGCGTTGGCGGACGTAGCTCAGCTGGTAGAGCGCCAGGTTGTGGTCCTGGATGTCGTGGGTTCGAGCCCCATCGTTCGCCCCAATTTTTCCTCCTCACAGTTCCACCATGACAGATGTATCGGGTTCTCATCTCCGGGCGGTGATCCTGGCCGGCGGCGCTGGGCGGCGGCTCGGCGGGGTGGACAAGGCGCTGCTGATCCTGCACGGACGAACGATGCTCGATCATGCCATCGCCACACTCGCCGGACAGGTTGACGCCACAGCGCTCAGCGCCGCCGGCGATGCGGCGCGGTTTGCACGGTTCGGGCTGGAGGTGCTGGACGATGGGCGGCATCGCGGCAAGGGACCGCTGGCCGGGGTTCTCGCCGGGATGCGCTGGGCGGCGGCTTCAGGCGGCGAGACGCTGCTGAGCCTGCCGGTGGACACGCCCTTCGCGCCGCGCGACCTCGTGGCCCGGCTCGGCGCCGCCCCGGCGGAGGCGGCATCGCGCGGGCGGCGGCATCATCTCGTCGCACTCTGGCCGGTGACGGCGGCCGATGCGCTGGAGCGCTTCCTCGACGGACCGGGACCGTATCGGGTATCGGGCTTCGCGGCGACGATCGGGATGCGCGCGGTGGCGTTCGCTGACGCGCCCGACCCGTTCGTGAACATCAACACGCAGGCGGATCTCGACGCGGCGGAGGCCGGGCGGTGCTGAACGCCTTCATCGCCGATTTCCTCTATGCGGTGGTCGCGCTGTTCGTGATCATCGATCCGGTCGGCACCGCGATCATCTTCGCCGCGCTCACCATCCATGACGACGCGGCGAAGCGGCGGACGATCGCGAAGCGGGCCGCGCTGATCAGCTTCCTCGTGCTGCTGGTGTTCGGCCTTGCGGGGGAAAAGCTGCTGCGGCTGCTCGGGATCGGGATTCCGGCCTTGCAGATCGCCGGCGGCGCGCTGCTGTTCCTCTCGGCCAAGGACATGGTGACGGCGAAGGGCGAGTTGCGGGCGAGCAGCGAGGAGCGCACCGCCGCGAGCGAATCGACCGAGGATATCAGCGTGTTTCCGCTGGCGATTCCGCTGATCGCCGGGCCGGGCGGAATGACCACGATGGTGCTGCTGCACGCCAAGGCGGGCGGGCAGCCGGGCGCGGTGCTGGCCAACGCGCTGGCGCTGGCGGCGATGATCGTGGCCACCCTGGTGTCGATGCTGGGCGCGCGGCGGCTGGCGCGGCTGATGGGCACGACCGGGGCGAGCGTGGTGGGCCGGGTTCTGGGCATTCTGGTGGCGGCGCTGGCCGCACAGTTCATCATCGAGGGCACGCAGGCGGCGCTGCATCTCGGCTGAGGCGGAAATCTCCGCCGTTTTCAATATTGTAGATGCAACGCGGATTGACCGGACCGGAAGCGTCTGGCACCGTCATCGCAACGGGAGACGGGCAAATGACCAGATCTGAACTGATCGCCGCGCTGGCGGCGGATCATCCGCACCTGACTCTAGCGGATGTCGAACGCATCGTGACCGCGATGTTCGACCAGATGACCGCGACACTCGCCGCTGGCGGACGGGTGGAGCTGCGCGGCTTCGGCGCGTTCTCGGTGAAGCAGCGGCAGGCGCGGGCGGGGCGCAACCCCAGGACCGGCGAGACGGTGAAGGTGGACGAGAAGACCGTGCCGTTCTTCCGCGCCGGGCGCGAATTGCGCGAGATGGTCAACGCGGGCATGAAACCGCTCGAAGCCGGGGCGGATGACGCCGCGGACGATGACGACGACGAGGACGAGGAGTAGACCGCTGAAGACGATCCGGCTCAGTCTCGGGGCGCTGGTGATTCTGGCGCTGGCGATTTTCCTGTTGTCGAACCGCGCGCCGGTGATGGTGGCGTTCTTTCCGTTCGGCACGATGGGCACAGTGGCGCTGGGCGCGATCGTGCTGATCGCCTTCGGGCTGGGCGTGCTGCTGGGCATGCTGATCCATCTGCCACGGCGGATGCGGGCGCAGCGCCGGGCGAAGCGGGCCGAGCGCCAGCTCGCCGCGCTGCAGGCGCAGCCGCCGGCACCGGCCGCGCCGGCGGACGAAACGCTCAGCCTGCCGCCGGCCGCCTGAGATGGGCGCGGCAGGACATGGCGCGCGGCGGCTGATCGCCGCGATCGATACGCCTGCGCTCGATGAGGCGAGACGCCTGATCGGCGCGGTGGGGCCGCATTGCGGGCTGGTGAAGCTGGGGCTGGAGGCGTTCTGCGCCAACGGGCCGGCGCTGCTGGAGGCAGCAGCGGGGCATGACGTGTTTCTCGATCTCAAGCTGCACGACATTCCGAACACGGTGGCCGGGGCGGTGCGCGCGCTGCTGCCGTTGCGGCCGGCGATGCTGACGGTGCACGCCGCGGGCGGCAGCGCCATGATCGCGGCGGCGCGGGAGGCGGCGGAGATGGCGGGCGCGGCGCGGCCGCGATTGCTCGCGGTGACGGTACTGACCAGTCTTTCGGCCGGCGCGCTGGCGGAGACCGGGGTGGCCGGCGGGCCGCGCCAGCAGGTGCTGCGGCTGGCGAAGCTGGCGCTGGCCGCCGGGGCGGACGGGCTGGTGTGCAGCGCCGAGGAGATTTCGGTGCTGCGCGACGCGTTCGGCGCCGATCCGGTGCTGGTGGTGCCGGGCATAAGGCCCGCGGGCACGGATCATGGGGATCAGGCGCGGGTGGCGACGCCGGAAGCGGCGATCGCGGCGGGGGCGAGCTATATCGTGGTCGGCCGGCCGATCACCACGGCCGCCGATCCGGCAGCGGCGGCGGCTTCCATCGCCGCGTCGATCGGCTGATGGCGCGGGCGAAGATCTGCGGGCTGCGCACACGGGAGACCTGGCTGGCGGCGACGGCGGCCGGGGCGGACTGGGTGGGGTTCGTGTTCTTTCCGCGCTCGCCGCGATTCGTCACGATCGAGGCGCTGAAGGCGATCGGCGCCGATGCGCGGGTGCCGAGGGTGGGGCTGTTCGTCGCCCCCGAACCGGAAGCGATCGAGGCGGTGCTGAAGGTGCAGGACCTCGAATGTCTACAGATTTATGCCGGCGCGGCAGACTGTCGGGCGATGCGGGCGCGGTTCGGCGCGAAAGTGTGGCGGGCCGTGGGGGTTTCGGGCGTTGCCGACCTGCCGCGCGACGATGAGGGACTGGACGGGTTCGTGATCGAATCGAAGCCGCCGCCAGGCGCGGACCGGCCGGGCGGCAATGCGACCGCGTTCGACTGGGCGGTGATGCGGGGCTGGCGGGCTCCCGCCCCGTGGCTGCTGGCGGGCGGGCTGACGCCGGCGAACGTGGCTGATGCGGTGCGCGCGAGCGGGGCGGCGGCGGTGGATGTGTCATCCGGGTGGAGAGCGCGCCGGGAGAGAAATCGGTGCCGCTGATCCGGGATTTCATCGCGGCGGCGCACGCGGCCTGAGGCCGGGCCGACGGTTGCCAGGCGCGAGCTATTTCTGGGTGCGGGCGCAGAAATAGGTGGCGCGGCCGGACTGGACCGTGCGGCTGATGCCCGCGCAGGCGGCGGGGCCGGGGCAGCGTTCGCAGGGTTGGCCGGCGCGGTCGTAGACTTTCCAGGCGTGCTGGAAATAGCCGAGTTCGCCGGAGGGCTGGACATAGTCGCGCAGCGAGGAGCCGCCGGCGGCGATGGCGTCCGTGAGTGTGGTCTTGATCGCCGGCACCAGACGCCCTGCCCTGCCCCGCCCGATCGTGCCGGCGAGGCGATGCGGGAGGATGCCGGCGCGGAACAGCGCCTCGCTGACATAGATGTTGCCGAGGCCGGCGACGATCGACTGGTCGAGCAGGGCCGCCTTGATCGGGGTTTTCTTCCCCGCGAGGGATGCGGCGAGGGTGGCGGGTGAAAACGCATCGTCGAGCGGTTCGGGGCCGAGGCCGGCGATCAGGCGATGGGTATCCTCGGCCTCGGTCGCGACGAGGTCGAGCGCGCCGAAGCGGCGGGGATCAACGAAGCCGATCACGGCGCCGTCGTCGGTTTCGAGCGTGAGATGCTGGTGCGGCTGGGGGGCGGAATCGATCGTCATCCGGCCGGACATGCCGAGATGGATCAGCACCGACAGCGCGCGGTCGAGCCGCATGAACATGTATTTGCCGCGGCGGCGGAACCCCTCGACGCGGGCGCCGGAAAGGAACTGCACGAAGCCCTCGGGGATCGGCCAGCGCAGGTCCGGCCGGGCAAGGACGACGCGGGCGAGGCGGCGGCCTTCGAGCTTCGCGGCGAGGCCGCGCATCACGGTTTCGACTTCGGGGAGTTCCGGCATGGTGCGATTGGGGCTATAGCCTGAGCCCATGGCCGATACCAGCAGCGAGACCGTCGATTTCGGGTTTTCCACCGTGCCGCGCGGCGAGAAGCGGCGGAAGGTGCGGGAGGTGTTCGACAGCGTCGCCGGGCGCTACGACGTCATGAACGACCTGATGTCGCTCGGCGTTCACCGGCTGTGGAAGCGGGAATTCGTGTCGATGATGGACCCGCGGCCGCATCGCACGCTGCTCGATCTTGCCGGCGGGACCGGGGATATTTCGCTGCGCTGGCTTGCCGCCGGCGGCGGCCCGGTGCTGATGACCGACATCAACGAGGCGATGCTGCGCGTCGGCCGCGGACGGGCGGAGGAGCGGGCGCGGATCGACGGGATCGGGTTCGCGGTGGCGGATGCCGAGGCGCTGCCGCTCGGCGATGGCAGCGTCGATCGGGTGTCGATCGCGTTCGGGCTGCGCAACTGCACCGACAAGGACAGGGTGCTGGCCGAGGCGCGGCGGGTGTTGAAGCCGGGCGGGCGGTTCTTCTGCCTGGAGTTCTCGCGCTTGCAGGTGGCGGCGGCGCAGCCGCTCTACGAGAAATGGTCGTTCGTGGCGCTGCCGGCGATCGGCGCGCGGGTGGCGCAGGACCGCGAGAGCTATCAGTATCTCGCCGAGAGCATCCGCATGTTCCCCGACCAGGAGACGCTGGCGGGGATGATGCGGCGGGCGGGATTCGAGCGGGTGGCCTATCGGAACCTGAGCGGCGGGATCGCGGCGATTCATTCGGGATGGCGGCTGTGAGCGCGCGCCTCGCCGGGCGGCTGGTGCTGCTCGTCATCGGCGGGGGGATCGCGGCCTACAAGGCGCTGGAGCTGATCCGGCTGATCCGCAAGGAGGGCGGCGCGGTGCGCGCGGTGATCACCGCCGGGGGAGAGAAATTCGTCACCCCGCTTTCGGTGCAGGCGCTGTGCGAGGACCGGGTGCATACCGAGCTGTTCTCGCTGACCGGCGAGAGCGAAATGGGGCATATCCAGCTCTCGCGCAGCGCGGATCTGGTTGTGGTGGCGCCGGCCTCGGCGGATCTGCTCGCGAAGATGGCGGCGGGGATGGCGGATGACCTGGCGACCACGCTGCTGCTCGCCACCGACAAGGAGGTGCTGGTCGCACCGGCGATGAACGTGCGGATGTGGACGCATCCGGCGACGGTGGAGAATCTGGCGACGCTGCGGCGGCGCGGGGTTTCGGTGGTTGGGCCCGAGGAGGGGCCGATGGCCTGCGGCGAGTTCGGGCCGGGACGGCTGGCGGAGCCGCCGGCGATCCTGGAGGCGATCGTGGCCAGGCTCGGCGGCGACCGGACGCTGGCCGGGCGGCATGTGGTGGTGACCAGTGGGCCGACGCATGAGCCGATCGACCCGGTGCGCTACATCGCCAACCGCAGTTCGGGCAAGCAGGGCCACGCGATCGCCGCGGCGCTGGCGCGGCGCGGGGCGCGGGTGACGCTGGTCTCGGGGCCGGTGGCGCTGGCCGATCCGGCGGGGGTGACGGTCGTGCGGGTCGAGACAGCGCTGGAGATGCGCGCGGCGGTGCTTGCCGCCCTGCCCGCCGATGCCGCGGTGTTCTGCGCCGCGGTCGCGGACTGGCGGGTCGAGGCGCAGGGGCGGAAGATCAAGAAGACCGGCGCGCCGCCGGCGCTGGCGCTGGTGGAAAACCCCGACATTCTCGCGGAAGTCTCGCGGCTTGAGGGGCGGCGGCCGCGCCTTGTCGTAGGCTTCGCGGCGGAGACCGGCGATCTGGTCGCGCAGGCGACGGCGAAGCGGGCGCGCAAGGGGTGCGACTGGATCGTGGCCAATGACGTCGGCGCGGGAACCGGCATCATGGGTGGCGCCGAGAACGAGGTCGTGCTGATTACCGGCGGGGGTGCGGAGCCCTGGCCGCGCGCCGGGAAGGACGCGGTGGCGGAGCGACTTGCAGAGAGGATTTCAGGGATTTTCCAATGACGATTTCAGTTGCCGTGAAGCGGCTGGCGCATGGCGCCGGCCTGCCCTTGCCCGACTATGCCACCGCCGGATCGGCGGGGCTCGACCTGCTGGCGGCGGTGAGCAGCACCGTGCTGATCGCGCCGGGGACGCGGGCGCTGGTGCCGACCGGGCTCGCCATCGCGCTGCCGCCCGAGTTCGAGTTGCAGATCCGCCCGCGCTCGGGCCTCGCGCTCAAGCATGGGATCGTGATTCCGAACAGTCCGGGGACGATCGACAGCGATTATCGCGGCGAGATCCAGGTGATCGTGCTGAATGCCGGGCGCGAGGCGTTCGAGGTAACGCGGGGCATGCGGATCGCGCAGGCGGTGCTGGCACCGGTGTCGCGCCTGGTGTGGCAGGAGACCGACGATCTCGACCGGACCGCGCGCGAGGCGGGCGGGTTCGGCAGCACCGGCCTCGATTTCCCGATGGGGAACTAGCTCTCTAGGTCCGCCCTGCCCTGCGTGCGCGACCCGGTGAAGCGGGCGACGAGCGGGAAGAAAGCGGCATGGGGCAGCAGGCGCAGGATGCGCAGCGGGCGGGCCAGGCCCTCGGGGAAGGCGATGAGGAAGCGCCCGGCATCGAGCCCGCGCAGGATGGCGTGGGCGGCGGCGGCGGATTCCATCAGGAAGGGCATCGGGAAGCGGTTCTGCGCGGTGAGCGGCGATTTCACGAAGCCGGGGCAGATCGCCGAGATCGCCACACCGTGGCGGTCGAGGTCGAATTTCAGGGCTTCGGCGGTCGCGATCAGCGCCGCCTTGGTCGCCGAATAGGAGACCGAGCCGGGCAGGCCGGCGAGGCCGGCGAGCGAGGACATCAGCGCGATCTGGCCGCGCTTGCGGGCGATCATCGCCGGCATCGCCAGTTCGAGCGCGTGCGCGGTGCCGAGCAGATTCAGCTCGACCTGGCGGCGCAGGCGATCGGCGGTGAAGGTTTCCGCGGTATCGCGCTCATAGGTGCCGGCGTTGAGGATGGCGCGGGCGATCGGGCCGTCGCGGGTGATGGTGTTCACCGCCTCGCGCAGCGAGGCGGGATCGGTCACGTCGGCCGGCGCGACGATGATGCGGCTCGGATGGGTTTCGGCGAGGGCGCGAAGCTCGGCCTCGCGCCGTGCGGTGATGGCGACGCGCCAGCCCTGCGCCACATGCGCCTCGGCCAGGGCGCGGCCGATGCCGCTGGAGGCGCCGGTGATCCAGACGATGCCATCGGCGCTGGTGACGGGTTTCACACGCGGTCTCCGTGTTGCAGGCGGCGGCGCAGCAGGGCGGCGCGGTCGCGCAGGGCGTGGCGTTTGGACTCCGCCATCTTGTGCCACGTTCGCACCGGCATCGCCATGCGCGGATTGGCGGCGAAACGATCGGCGTGGCGGGCGATGAAATCCCAGTAGAGCGCGTTGAAGGGGCAGGCGCGCGGGCCGGTGGCGTCCTTCACGTCGTAATGGCAGCCCGCGCAGTAATCGCTCATGCGGGCGATATAGGCGCCGGAGGCGGCGTAGGGTTTCGAACCGACGATGCCGCCATCGGCGTGCAGCGCCATGCCGCGGGTGTTGGGCATTTCCACCCATTCATAGGCATCGGCGTAGACCGCGAGATACCAGCGATCGACCGCATCCGGGGCGATGCCGGCGAGGAGGGCGAAATTGCCGGTGACCATCAGGCGCTGGATGTGATGGGCGTAGGCGCGGCGCAGCGTCTGCCCGATCGCCTGGGCCATGCAGCGCATGTCGGTTTCGCCGGTCCAGTAGAAATCCGGCAGCGGAAGGTCGGCGCCGAGGGCATTCAGCGTCGCGTAGCCGGGCATGTGCCGCCAGTAGATGCCGCGGATGAACTCGCGCCAGCCGATTATCTGGCGGATGAAGCCCTCGACGGCGTTGAGCGGGGCGCGGCCGGCCGCGTATTCCGCCTCGGCGCGGCGGCAGAGATCGAGCGGGTCGAGCAGGCCGAGATTGAGCGGGACGGAGACCAGGGAATGGAACATGAAATCCTGGTCCGCCGCCATCGCGTCCTGCCAGTCGCCGAAGCCGGGGAGACGGCGGGCGAGGAAATCGGCGAAACCCGCCTCGGCGTCGCGCGCGGTGACCGGCCAGTCGAACCCATCGAGGCTGCCGTAATGAGTGGCGAAGCGGGCGGCGACGAGGGCGAGCACCTCGCGCGTTTCGTCCGCAGGCGGGAAGCGTTTCGCCGCGGGGGGCGCCAACCCGGCGGGCAGCGATTTGCGGTTCTCGGGGTCGTAGTTCCATTTGCCGCCGACCGGGTCGTCGCCCTCCATCAGGATGCGGTGGCGGCGGCGCATCTCGCGGTAGAAGAACTCCATGCGGAGCTGCTTTTTCGCGCCGGCCCAGGCGGCGAAATCGGCGCGGGAGCAGAGGAAGCGGGTGTCGTCGCGGATCTCGCAGGGGATGCCGGTCTGCGCCGCCCAGCCGCGCATGGCCTCGAGCACGCGGTATTCGCCGGGTTCGGTGGCGATGATGGCATCGGGCTTCAGCGCGGCGCAGGCGCGGGCGAGTTCGCCAGCGAGCGTGCCGGTATTCGCCGGATCGTCGAGCGTGACGTAGCGGACGGCGACGCCGCGGGCGCGCAGGGCCCTGGCGAAATGGCGCATCGCCGCGAGGACGAGCGCGATCTTCTGCGGATGGTGCGGGACATAGGTGCATTCCCCCATCACCTCGGCCATCAGCACCGTGTCAGCGCCGGGGTCGAGGCCCGCGAGGGAGGCGATGGCGGGCGAGAGCTGGTCGCCCAGGATGACGCGGAGCTGGCCGGGCATCAGCCGAGGATCGGGCGGTAGGTGATGTGGCCGCGATGATGGAAATCGAGGCCGGACCAGGTGTTGGCCTGGTTGTAGAAGACCGCGAGGCGGATCGGGCCGGAGAGCTGGTAGCGCGAGGCGGTGACGCTGCCGGAGGGCATGGCGGGCAGGCGGAACCAGCCCTCGCGGGTGACGGTCGGCCGGTCGGCATGGCCGGTCTGCATGTTGATCATCGGGCCGTTCAGCATCGCCTTGTTCCAGTAGGTGAGCGGCAGGGCGTCGGGCGGGGCGGTATGCCGGGCGATGCGGTTGCCGGAGATGACGACGCCGGCATCGGTGCGCTCGACATCGAGACGGATGCGGGTGCCGTTGTTGTCGATCGCGCTGGTGGCGGACTGGAAGGCGCCGCGCTGCCAGTGTTCGACGATATGGGCGCGGTAGGTGAAGAGCGGGATGCCGATGAGGCCGACCTTGAGATCGACGTGGTTGTCGACCGTCAGGCGCGTGCCATCGACGAGGAAGCGCAGATGCTGGACGCCGACATGGCTGCCGTTGCGATAGACGTCGAACGCGAGGCTGCGGTGCCGCGGCAGCCTTGGCGGCTTCAGAATGACGCCGGCGGCCGCCGCGAGAACGCCGCGCCGGGCGATGGGGATGTCGGTCATCGGTCCTCCTTCACGGTGTTGCGGTTACGGGCGCGGGCGGCGAACGGATGCCGATCCACCGCAAGCGCAATGCTCCGTTGTGATAAATAGGGCCGCCGCTCTGGATCGCGAGGGCGGAGCCGCGCATAAACGGGCGCCCAACCCTGCCGCGAAAGAAAAACATGCACCAGCTCATCCTCATGCGCCATGCCAAAGCCGAGCCGGCCCGGGGCGACCAGGCCGATCACGACCGCGCGCTGAGCCCGGCGGGGCGGGCGGCGGCGCAGCGCATGCGCGCCCGGCTGCGGGAGCTGGCGATCGAGCCGGACGTGGTGCTGGTATCCTCGGCGCGGCGCACGCGCGAGACGCTGGACGGCGTTGCGTTCTGGGATGGGCAGCCGATCATCGACGTGGTCGACGGGCTCTACATGGCGCCGGCGGCGCGGATGCTGGAGATGCTGCGCGAGCTGCGCGAGACGATGCTGAGCGTGCTGGTGGTTGGCCATAATCCGGGGCTGCACGAGCTGGCGCTGATGCTGGCCGCCGGCGCGCAGGAGCGCGGCGCGGCGCATGCCCAGCTGGAGGAGGGATTTCCGACGATGCGGGCCGCCGAATTCCTGGTGCTGACCCCCTGGCGCGAGCTGAAGCCGAAAACGACGCGGTTGCAGCGGGTGATCGACCCGCCTCCCGCGAGTGCTGCATGAGTGTCATGTTGCAGGCGCGAAGGTTGCGCGATCACGCCCGAAGGATTTACAAAACAGTCACCCAGATCGATTAGTCTCGGCACCCGACCGGGAAGCGGATCAGGACGGTTCGACCGGACAGCAGAGGAATCTTGACCATGAGCAGCACGACCGAAGGCGCGCACGCGACGCACGCGACGCACGCGACGCTTACGATACCCGGAAGCGACAAGACGGCCGAACTCCCGCTCCTGACCGGCACGCTCGGCCCGCAGGTGGCCGATATCCGCAAGCTCCAGGCGCAGACCGGCATCTTCACCTTCGATCCCGGCTATGGCGAGACCGCCTCGTGCGAGAGCAAGATCACCTATATCGACGGCGATGAGGGGGTGCTGCTGTATCGCGGCTATCCGATCGATCAGCTCGCCGAGAAATCGACCTTTCTCGAGGTCGCGCATCTGCTGATGTTCGGCGAGCTGCCGACGGAAGCGGAGTTCGAGGCGTTCAACCGCGGCGTGACCATGCACACGATGCTGCACGAGCAGGTGCGCCGCTTCTTCGACGGGTTCCGGCGCGACGCGCACCCGATGGCGGTGCTGTGCGGCGTGGTCGGCGCGCTCTCGGCCTTCTATCCGGAGAGCGTGAACGTGAACGATCCGCGGGAGCGCGAGATCAGCGCGTTCCGGCTGATCGCCAAGATCCCGACGATCACCGCCTGGGCCTACAAGTATTCGACCGGCCAGCCCTTCATGTATCCGCGCAACGATCTCTCCTATGCGGAGAACTTCCTCTACATGATGAACGCGGTGCCGCCGGAGCCGTATCGGAAGAACCCGATTCTCGAACGGGCGATGGACCGCATCCTGATCCTGCACGCCGACCACGAGCAGAACGCCTCGACCTCGACCGTGCGGCTCGCCGGCTCGACCGGGGCCAACCCCTTCGCCTGCATCGCCGCCGGCATCGCCGCCCTCTGGGGCCCGGCGCATGGCGGCGCCAACGAGGCGGTGCTGAAGATGCTCGGCGAGATCGGCCACAAGGACAACATCCCGGCTTTCATCGCCGAGGTGAAGGACAAGAACAGCCATACCAAGCTGATGGGCTTCGGCCACCGGGTTTACAAGAACTTCGACCCGCGCGCGAAGATCATGCAGCAGACCTGCCACGAGGTGCTGGGCGAACTCGGGATCAAGCACGAGCCGTTGCTGGAACTGGCGATGGAGCTGGAAAAGATCGCGCTGGACGACGATTACTTCGTTTCGCGCAAGCTCTATCCGAACGTCGATTTCTATTCGGGCATCATCCTCAAGGCGATGGGATTCCCGACCACGATGTTCACCCCGCTCTTCGCCCTGGCGCGCACCACCGGCTGGATCAGCCAGTGGATGGAAATGATCGCCGACCCCTCGCAGCGGATCGGCCGGCCGCGCCAGCTCTATACCGGCGCAGCAAAGCGCGACTACGTCTCGATCGACCAGCGGGGCTGAGATGATGCGGGATGCGCGCCGGACGGGCGGCGCGCATCCCTGCCCTGCGTAAATTCACCGAACCCGATCTTCATATCGGATAAATCCGATCCATCTATCGTCGCATGACGATCGATGCCGATCATGAGCGCGCGCCGGAGCTGGACGAGGGGCTGAAAGCCCTGGTGCATCCGGTGCGGCGCGCCATTCTCGCCAAGCTCGCCGATCCCGAACGGCATTTCGCCGGGCAGGAGCATCCGCTCGCGCTCGGCGTCTGCGCGGGGGCGATCGAGCGGAGCTGTCCGCTGTCGCAATCGAGCATTTCGGCTCATCTCGCCGCGCTTCACGCGGCCGGCCTGGTCGAGACGCGGCGGGTCGGAACCTTCGTGTTCTACCGGCGCAATGACGGCGCGATCGCAGCGCTGATCGGGGGACTCGCGAAATCCCTTGGTCTGCTGGACCCCACTCCCTGAACTCGCAGCATCAACCTGAAAGGCTGATCAATGTCGAAACTGTTCGAACCCCTGCAGGCAGGCGCCTTCACCCTGCGCAACCGCATCGTCATGGCGCCGCTGACCCGCGCGCGCGCCGGCGAGGCGCGCCTGCCCAACGCGCTGATGGGGCAGTATTACGCGCAGCGCGCCGAGGCCGGGATGATTCTCTCCGAGGCGACCTCGGTGACGCCGATGGGCGTCGGCTATGCCGCCACACCGGGCCTGTGGTCCGACGAGCAGGTGGCGGGCTGGCGCATCGTCACCGAGGCGGTGCATCGCGAGGGCGGCATCATCCTGGCGCAGCTCTGGCATGTCGGGCGGATTTCCGACCCGATCTTCCTGAACGGCGAGCTGCCGGTGGCGCCGAGCCCGATCGCAGCCGCAGGGCATGTGAGCCTGGTGCGGCCGGAGCGCCCCTTCACCACGCCGCGCGCGCTGGAGACCGACGAGATTCCGGGCGTGATCGAAGCCTACCGGGTGGCGGCGCGGAACGCCAAAGCGGCCGGGTTCGACGGCGTGGAGGTGCATGGCGCGAACGGCTACCTGCTCGACCAGTTCCTGCAGGATTCGACCAACAAGCGCACCGACCGCTATGGCGGCTCGATCGAGAACCGCGCGCGGCTGCTGCTGGAGGTGACGGACGCGGTGATCGGCGTCTGGGGTGCGGACCGGGTGGGCGTGCATCTGGCACCGCGCGGCGACGCGCATTCGATGGGCGATTCCGACCGGCTGGCGCTGTTCACCCATGTCGCCACCGAGCTTGGCAAGCGCAAGATCGCCTTCATCGCGGCGCGCGAGCACAAGGCGGCGGACTGGATCGGGCCGCAGCTTAAGGCGGCGTTCGGCGGCGTGTATATCGCCAACGAGAAGTTCACCCGCGAGACCGCCGAGGCGGCGATCGAGGCGGGCGAGGTGGACGCGGTGGCGTTCGGCCAGCTCTATATCGCGAACCCGGACCTGGTGGCGCGCTTCCGCGACGGGCTGGCGCTGAACCCGCCCGATACCTCGACCTTCTACCAGGGCGGCGCCGAGGGCTATACCGACTACCCGACGGCCGCGAAGCAGAAGGCGGCCTGAACCGGCGGGCCGGGGCGGTTTCGCTCCGGCCCTCCCACAACATGAAGGCGAGGAGCGGGCGATGCGGTTTGCGGGCAGGAAAGTGGTGGTGATGGGCGGCAGCCGGGGAATCGGCCTCGCCATCGCGATGGGATTTGCCGCCGAGGGGGCCGCGGTCGCGATCTGCGCGCGCGGCGCCGAGGCGCTGGAGGTGGCGCGGCGGGAGATCGCCGGGCATGGCGGGGTGGTGTTCGCCGCCCCCTGCGATCTGGCCGATGCGGAACAGATCGCCCGCTTCGTGCCGGACGCCGCTGCCGCGATGGGTGGCATCGACATCCTCGTGAACAACGCCTCCGGCTTCGGGATGACCGATGACGAGGCGGGCTGGGCCGCCGCGATCGGGGTGGATGTGATGGCGGTGGTGCGGGCGAGCCATGCCGCCCTGCCCTTCCTCGAGGCCGCCGAGGGGGCCGCGATCGTCAATCTCGCCTCGATTTCCGGCCTGCGCGCCTCGACCCGCAGCCAGCCTTATGCGGCGGTGAAGGCGGCGGTGATCAACTACACGATGTCGCAGGCGGCGACGCTGGCGCCAAAGCGGATCCGGGTGAACGCGATCTCGCCCGGCTCGATCGCGTTTCCGGGCGGGCTGTGGGAGCAGCGCAAGACGACCAACCCGAAACTCTACGAGGCGACCCTCGCCTCGATCCCGTTCGGGCGGTTCGGCACGGCGGAGGAAATCGCCGAGGTGGCGATGTTCCTGGCCTCGCCGGCGGCGCGCTGGGTGACGGGGCAGAACATCGTCGTCGATGGCGGGCAGATGCTCTGACCAGCAATATCGTGTTCTGGCTCAGTAATCGAACTGGTAGGTCAGGCCGACCGACTCGCCGGGGCCGGAACTGCCGCCGCTGCCGCTGTTGGACTGCACCTCGGTTTTCAGCTTCAGGCCCTTGTAGAGATTGATCTCGACCTTGGCGCCGGTGCCACCGCCGGTGGCGGATTGCTGGGCGCCGACATAGACGCCGGGGGCGACGTAGCGGCCGGCATTGATCGTCGGCGCGCTGGTGCCGCCGCCGATCGAGAGCTGGTCGAGCCCGAGCGCCTTGCGCAGCCCGCCGACCATATCCGGCCCGCCGCCGCCGATTCCGGCGAGATCGGCCAGCGAGGCGGCGAGCGAGGCGGCCTGCAGCGCCGAGAGATTCTGCGAGCTGGTGCCATAGAGCAGATGCGCCAGCACCTCGTCCGACGGCAAGGACGGGAGGCTGGAGAGCGAAATCTTCGGCGCGCTCGCCGGGCCGGTGAGGGCCAGGGTTGAAACCGTGCCGTCAGAGGCGGTGCCGCTCACTTCAAGGTCGATCACCGGCATCATGCCGTTGCCGTTGAAGCGGACGGTGCCGCGGCTGAGATCGAGCGTCTTGCCGCCAAGATTGAAATAGCCGCGGATCAGGTGGAAGCCGCCGGCAGGCTGCGGCGCGGCGAGCGTGCCGCCGACATGCAGCCTGCCGCCGAGATTGGCGAACAGCCCCTTGCCGCGCACGAACACCTCGTTGCGGGCATCGACCGTGAGATCGAGCGCCACGGGCGGCGCGGGGGCGGCGGGCGGCGGCGGACGGGCGCCCTTGCGCCGGATGTCGAGCCTGACCACCGAGGGCGGCAGGCCCTGCGGGATCTGGATGTTCGCCGTCTCGATCGCGACGGTGCCGGCGAGCCTGGTGCCGGTGTCGATATCGCCGGTGAGGCTGAGCGCGCCGCCGAGGCGCTCGGTCAGGATGTCGCTCGCGATCGGGCTCGCGTGGTGGAAGGCGATCCGCAGATCGACCGGCATTGGCTTGGCGAGGCCGAAACTGCCGGAACCGTCGATCGTGCCGGCGCCGGCCTTGGCCGAGAGACGGTCGAGACGGAGGGTGCGGCCGGCGGCGGTGATCGTGGCGTCGATCGTCGAAAGGTCGAGCCCGCTGGCGATGTTCTGCACCCGGCCGCCGGCCAGGGTGAGCGTGCCCGCGGCGCGGGGCGCGGCCAGCGTGCCGGTGACGCGGAGATCGGGCGTCACCGTGCCGCCGACCGCGGTGCCGCCCGCGGCCGTGAGCGGGTCGAGAAGGTGGAGATTGGCGGTTCCGGTCAGGGCGAGGTCGATGGCTCCCGCGGCCGAGAGCGGCGCGGTGCCGGCGAGTGTGAGATCCGCCCGGTTGCCGAGGGAAAGGCGCGCGGTGCCGCGGGCGCTGCGGCCGAGCAGGGTTTCATGCGCGGTGAGATCGGCCGGCGGCAGCGAGGCGGCGGGGCCGGTGAGCAGGCGCATGGATGTCGCCGCGAGATCGACCGTGCCGCGCGGCGCGCGCGGTGTGCCGGTCAGCCGGGCGCGGGCGGTGACCATGCCGGAGGCGGCGAGGCGCGGGTCGGCGGCGCGAAGCAGGGAGGCCGAGAGATTGTCGAGCCGGAACGACAGGTCCATCGGGCCGGTGAGCGCGAGCGGGGCGGTGCCGTCGAGGCTGAGACGGGCGGAGCCCAGCGTTGCGGCGATGCTGCCGCGCAGGGCATGGCCGCGCAGGGTCTCGCGGGCGGCGAGAGTCGCGCGCGGGAGCTTCGCGCCGGGGCCGGACGCAAGGCCAAGCCCCCTGCCCCGCAGCGTGACCGTGCCGGCGGGGGCTGCGAGCGTGCCGGTGAGATGGGCGGTGGCGTCGAGCAGGCCGGTGACGGCGAGGCGCGGATCCGCGGCGCGGGCGATGCCGGCGGGGAGATTGGTAAGGTTCGCGGCGAGATCGAGCGACGGGCGGATGCCGCCATCGGCGGTAAGTCGCGCCGCACCGCCGAGCCCGCCCAGGGCGATTGCGAGATGACGGATCGAGCTGGTCGGGCCGGCGCTGATGATGGCGGGGCCGAGCAGGCGGGCGGTGACGCCGCGGGCGGCGGCGTCGAGTTTCGCGAGGCGAATGGTGCGGGTCTTGCCATCGAGTGTCGCGGCGAGATCGAGCCGCGCCGGCTTGCCGGCGAGGCGGGCGAAGCGTCCCGCGGCGGTGACGGCGAGAGCGGTCTCGCTGCCCTTTGCAGTGAGGGTGAGGTTGCCCGATGCCGCCTTGCTCGTGACACCGGTGAGGGTCGCGGTGGCGGCGATCGCGGGTGTTTGCGCGAGATGGTCGATCGTCGCGTCGATCCGCGCGGCGCGGAGGGTGGCGATGTCGCCATAGGCGAGATGGCTGGCGGTGAGCGCGATGGCGGCGGGCGCGCCGGAGCGATGGGTGAAATCGGCGGTGAGCGCGCCGGCGAGCTTCAGGTGCAGCAGCGGGGCGAGATCGGCGAGGCGCGTCATGGCGAGGTGCAGCGCGCCGTCCGGCAGCAGGGCACCCGGCGCGCGGGTGATGCGGCCCTGCCCGCGCAGCGATTTCCAGGACAGGGTTTTCAGGTCGAGATCGAGAGCGCCGGCGGGGCTGCGGGCGAAGGTCGCGCCGAGCGAGAGCGGGGAGTCATAAAGCGCGCCGGCTCCCGTCAGTTTTCCTGTCGGCGCGTTGGGGAGATGGGTGGCGTCGATGGTGATGCGGAACGGGCCGGAGGGAACGCCCTTCGCGGTTACGAGACCGTCGATCGTGCCGCGCAGGGCGAGATCGTCCGGCGGGCCGGCGAGATCGATCGCCTCGGTGATCTGGCCGGCGAGAAGCGGATCGGCGAGGCCGAGGTCGGGCTGGGTGAACGTGCCCTTGAGGGCGACATGCGCGCGGGTGACGGTGCCGGCGAGATGCGCCTTCAGGGCGGCCATGTCGAGCGTCAGGCTGTGGATGGTGGCGGTGCGGTGCGCGAGGGTGAAATCGCCCGCGATTGTGGCGCGCTTGCCGACGAGGATGGGGACGGGTTTCGCCGCCTTCGTGATTTCCACCGTGTCGTCGACGTGAAGGTTGGTGACGCCGCCGCGATGCTTCACGACGACGCGCAGGACGGAGCGGCCGCCGAGCGTCTGCCTGCCGAGAGCGGCATAGGGCGCGAGTTCGGGAATGGTGATGGTGAGATTGGCGCCGGGGGCGGTTGGCGAAAGGTCGACCGTGCCGGTGCCGCGCGCCTTGAGATCGCCGAGGGCGCTGGCGAAGTGGAGGGCGGCATGGTCGCGCGGGCCGGCGATGCTCAGCGAGAGATCGACCTTCTGCTTCGCGAGATCGGGCTGGCTGGCGATGCCGGCGAAGGCGGCGATGGGGCCGCCGGGCGGTTCGTGGACGGTGAGATGCGCGCCGACCTTGCTCGCATCGAGGCGCGCGGCGAGGCGGTAGGTGCCGGCGCCGTCGAGCGAGGTGGCGTCGAGCGTGGCGGCGATGTCGTCGGGCGATTTCGCCCGGGCCTGGCCGGTGATGTTGAGCGCGAGCTTGTGGCCGAGCACGGGTTTCGCGAGCGCGAGGCGGCCGATGCCGAGATGGCGCAGGACCAGCGCGATTTTCGGGATGCCGCGCGCGGCGGATTGTTGCGGTTTCGGCTTCGCGGCGGCGGGGAGCGGCTGGCGCAGGATGTCGATGCGCTTCGCGGTGAGGTCGGTGATGTCGATGCTGCGGTGCAGGAGCGAAAATGGCGACCAGCGGAGCACGGCATCGTCGATGGTGAGCCACGCGCCCTTGCGGTCGGCGATCGCGATGCGCCTTGCGGCGATGTATGTCGGGAAATGCCCGGCTAGGCGGGTGATTTTGACCGTGCCGCCGGAGAGCGCGTCGATCTCGTGGGCGGCGAGGGTGCGGCCGGCGCCGGTGTTCAGCGCGATGCCAAGCGCGAGGCCAGCGAGGACCGGCAGGGCGACCAGGATACCGGCGATCCAGAGGATGGGCTTGACGATCCGGCGCATCAGAAGGCCTGCCCGAGCCCGATATAGACCGCGACGGAGGCGCTGCCGGGCGCGCGGTTGAGCGGGACGCCGACATCGACGCGCAACGGGCCGATGCCGGTGTAGTAGAGCAGGCCGAGACCGGCGCCGATGCGCAGCGTGCCGGTGAAGGGCGTGCCGTTGGCCGAGACCTGGCCGGCATCGATGAAGGGGGCGAGGCCGAAATGCTTGCCGATGCGCTGGCGGAACTCGGTCTCCAGCGCGTCGATCGCGGTGCCGCCCTCGGGAATGCCATCGGGGAAGAGTGGCCCGACCGTCTGGTAGGTGAAGCCGCGCACGGTGCCGGTGCCGCCGGCGTAGAAGCGCTGGTCGGGCGGGATGCCGAATTGCGAGCCGCCGAAGATGCGGCCGAGCACGCCGTGCAGCGCCAGCACGCCGCGGCCGGGGGCTTCCAGATTGATGTAGGTGCTGCCGGTGAGTTTGGCGATGACGAAAGGCTGCGTGGCGGCGCCGAGCGACAGGCTTGGGGTGAGGCGAAGGGTGAGCTTCACGCCGCGCGTGGGATCGAGGAGCGAATTCGCGGTGTCGTAGGACAGGGTGACGGGAAGCTGAAGCAGGCGGTAGGTGCGGCTTTCGCCCTCCTGGTTCACCTTCTCGAAGATGAAGCCGGCGCCGTAATCGAGCGTCAGATGCGGGCCGAGCGGGCGGGCGACGATGGCGCGACCGAGAAAGGCGGTGCGGCTATAGGCCGGCAGGTATTGCTTGAGCGCCTCGATCGTCGCGGCGATGGACTGGCCGGGACGGATGAAATCGGGCACGCGATAGGTCGCTTTCGCATCGTAGCCGGGAGCGACGATATAGGTGTGCTTGCCGAAGGTCGCGGTCTGGCTGCGGCCGCTGCCGGCGATGCCGGTGGCGCCGAGCGACAGGGTGAGGTTCTGCGCCGCGCCGAACAGGTCGCGGTCGGTCCAGGAGACATTGGCGTCGATGCCGAGATCGGAGGAGTAGGACGCGCCGAGGGCGACGGTGTGGCGCTTGCGCTCGCGCACCGCGAAGGTGACGGGCACCTGGCCGGCGGGGTGCGGCGCGGCGGCCGTATGGGCGGTGACGGAGGAGAACACGCCGAGGCCGAGAAGCTGGTCGCGCGCCGCGTCGAGCGCCGTCTGGCTGTAGCGCTGGCCGGGCCTGAGCGCGATGTGCCGGGCCATGAAGCGGCGGCGCATCCGCCGCATGCCGGTGAAGGTGATGGCGCCGACATCGACGCGCGGACCCATCGTGACCGGATAGGTGACGGCGAGCGTGTGCGTCGCGTCATCGGCTTCGGCGATGGGCGGGGCGACCTTCGCGAAGGCATAGCCGAGATTGCGCAGCCGCGCCTCCAGCCGGGATGCCGCGCCGACGAGGGGGGACGCGGCGGCCGGATCGCCCGGATGCACGCCGAGCGCCGCGATCGCGGCGGGGTCGGTGAGGCCGGGCGTGCTGATGGCGCCGACATGGTAGAGCGGGCCCTGCGCGATCGCCACGCGCACGCGGGCGGGCGGGTTTGCCGGCGCCTGTCGCAGCAGGTCCGGCAGAGCGGGGTCGGACAGGGCATGACCGTCGATGGTGATGGTGATCGTGCCGGAATCGTAGCCCTCGCTTTCCAGCACGGTGCGGAACGTGTCGAGATCGGCGCGGGCGCGGGCGATCAGCGCGAAGGGGCCGACCGCGAGCTTGCGGCGGAGGGTTTCAAGGCTCGAACTCTGGCGGATCAGCGTGTCGAGCGGAGCGTTGCCGGTGGCGACGAAGGCGACGTCATAAGGTTGCGGCTCGGCGGCAAGGGCGGATGGCGCGGGAAGCAGCGCGCCGGCGGCGAGAGCGAGCCCGACGACAGGCGCAAAACCGGGCAGGATGCGTGACAGCTCACGCGTCGCGCTACGAAATTTCCGCTCCTCCATCATCGGATGAGATAGGGGCATCCGCACGGATGCGCCATGCCGCCAAACGAATAGCCGGCCTCACGATCTCGTGATTGCGACCATCAACCGCGCCGGGCCGGGGCGGCATGCGGGGCGGTGAAGCCGAGTGTCGCGAACGTGGCTTTCATGTGCGCCGGCAGCTCTGCTTCCACGCTGAGCCGGCCGCCGCGCGGATGCGGCAGAACCAGGCGGCGGGCATGCAGGTGAAGCTGGCGGGGAAACCCCTCGGCGAAGGCGAGGTGCTCGCCATAGGGAGCATCGCCCAGGATCGGCGTGCCGATCGCCGCGCAATGGGCACGCAGCTGGTGGGTGCGGCCGGTGAGCGGATGCAGTTCGAGCCAGGAGAATTTCCGCCCGGCATTGTCGAGGGTGCGGTAATCGGTGATCGCCTTCGCGGCGTCCTCGTCATCACGGTCGGCGGGGCGGGTGCGCGCGCCCTGCGCGCCGCCGATGCGGGCGAGCGGCAGGTCGATCTGGCCTTCCATCGGGATCGGCAGGCCAACGACGATGGCCCAGTAGGTCTTTTCCATGTCGCGGCCGCGGAAGGCGGCGGCGAGGCGGTTGGCGGCGAAGGCGTTGCGGGCGAGGACGAGCACGCCGGACGTGTCGCGATCGAGCCGGTGGACCAGGCGGGGGCGGTCGGCGGCGTCGAAACGGAGCGCGTCGAGCATGCCGTCGAGATGCCTGGCGATGCCCTGGCCGCCCTGCGTGGCGAGGCCGGCGGGCTTGTCGATCACCAGCACATCGGCGTCGCGGTGCAGGATGCGGGCGTTCAGCTCCTTGATGTCCCATTCATTGGCCGCGACCGTCTGGCGCGGCTTCGGCGCCGGGGTTTCGGGCACCGGCGGAATCCGCACGACTTGGCCGGCGCCGAGATGGGTCGATGCCTCGGCGCGCTTGCCGTCCACCCTCACCTGCCCGGTGCGGCAGAATTTCTGGATCGCCCCCTGGGTGAGGCCGGGATGCAGGCTGCGGAGAAAGCGGTCGAGCCGCATGTCGGCCTGGTCGGGCTCGACGGTGACGATGCGGACGCTCATGCGCGGTCCTCCCTGAGTTTGGCCCAGTGCAGCAGGCGGCGCTTGATCTCCTGTTCGGCGCCGCGGCCGGCGGGGCGGTAGAAGGTTTCGCGGTTCATGCCGTCGGGGAAATAGGTCTGGCCGGAAAAGGCCTCTTCGCTGTCGTGATCGTATTCGTAGCCGGCGCCATAGCCGAGGTTTTTCATGAGTTTCGTGGGGGCGTTGAGGATATGGGCGGGCGGCGTCAGGCTGCCGGTGGCCTGGGCGGCGCGACGGGCGGCGCCGAAGGCGCGGTAGGCGGCGTTCGATTTCGGCGCCGTCGCGAGGTAGAGCACGAGCTGGGCGATGGCAAGATCGCCCTCCGGGCTGCCGAGCCGCTCATAGGCCTCCCACGCGGCGATGGCCTGGGTGAGCGCGGCCGGATCGGCGAGGCCGATATCCTCGACGGCGAAGCGGGTCAGGCGGCGGGCGATGTAGCGCGGGTCCTCGCCGCCGGCGAGCATGCGGGCGTACCAGTAGAGCGCGGCGTCGGGGTCGGAGCCGCGCATCGATTTGTGCAGGGCGGAGATGAGGTTGTAGTGCTCCTCGCGATCGCGATCGTAGAGGGCGGCGCGGCGGGCGATGAGGGTGGCGAGCGCCGCTTCGTCGAGCGGTGCTGGCGGGTTCGCGGCGAAGAGCTGCTCGGCCATGTTGAGGATCGCGCGGCCATCGCCATCCGCCATCGCGCGGAGGGCGGCGCGGGCGGCGTCGGTAAGGGCCAGGTCGCGCGCCATCTCCGCTTCGGCGCGGCGGAGCAAGAGTTCCAGCGCGTCGTCGTCGAGGCGGCGGAGGACGAGCACCTGACAGCGGGAGAGCAGCGCGCCGTTGAGCTCGAAGGACGGGTTTTCGGTGGTCGCACCGACGAGGGTGATGGTTCCCTCCTCGACCACGGGCAGGAACCCGTCCTGCTGGGCGCGGTTGAAGCGGTGGATTTCATCGACGAAGAGCAGCGTGCGCGCGCCGGTGCGGCGGCGGCGGGCCGCTTCCTCGAAGACGCGCTTGAGATCGGCGACACCGGAGAACACGGCGGAGATCTGCACGAAGACGAGGCCGGCGCGGTCGGCGAGCAGGCGGGCGATGGTCGTCTTGCCGACGCCGGGCGGGCCCCAGAGGATGAGCGAGGCGAGGCTGCCGCGTTCGAGCATGCGGGTCAGCGTGCCGTCCGGCCCGACGAGATGCGGCTGACCGATCACCTCGGCGAGTGCGCGCGGGCGCAAGCGCTCGGCCAGCGGCACGGCGCCGCGCGGGGCGGCGGCAGGCGCGGGCGCGGCATCGCCGAAAAGATCGCCGTCGGGAGATGGGGTGCGGGCCATCCGGCCTCTATAGTTCAATCGCGCCGATAGAGCACGCGCAGCACGACGAACCAGTCATACCGCGGGTCGACGATCGTGCCGTCGCGGTGCAGGAGGGTGCCGCGCGCGGTGAGCGGGACATGGGTGAGTGCCACCGTGTCATCGACATTGCCGCCGATGATGGAAAGCTCGGTCGGCGTCGCGACGACGACGATGGCGCAGTGCGCGGGGAAATATGCCCGGCGCGGCAGATCGGCATAGGTGATGTGGGCGGCGCTGGCGCGGCCGGCGCAGATGAGATCGCCGGGCGCGGGGGCGTGGGTCGCGGGATTTTCGGCGCGGAGTTCGGGCGGTTTCGCGCCGTGAGCGGTGGCGTCATGGGCGGCGCGCCAGGCGGCGTCGATATACTGCGCATGGTCGGGCGCGTAGGGGAAATCCGGGCCGGCGCCGGCCATCCGCATGACATAGGAAATGAAGGCGGCGGACCAGGCGTAGCGACCGTTCACCGCGCGCGGGAAGACGCGGCCCGCCGCATCGTGCTTGCCGGTCCAGCGGTCTTCGGGACGGCCGGCGTTCATGCCGATCCACCAGTAGAGCCCGACTTCCTGCCAGCCGGCATTGTCGCGCTCCTGCAACGCGGGGGGTGGCAATGCGGGGTCGTCATCGGCGGGGCCGTCGATGACGGGGCTGCCCCAGTAGCGCCACTCGCCCTCGGCAACGCCGATGGCGGCGCTGCGCGAGAACGCGGCATAGGGCTTGTTGGCGAAGGGCGGCGCGTGCGCGTCCGGCCGCATCGCGCAACCCGCAAGTGCTGCGAGCAGTGCAACAAGGCCGAGGGCGCGGCGCGCCGCCGTGTTCACGCCGCCGTCTGCAACGCCTGGTCGGGGAACATCGCGGCCAGCGCCGGCGCGCTCGCCGCACAGATGCCGCGCTCGGTGATCAGGCCGGAGACGAGGCGCGCGGGGGTGACATCGAAAGCCGGGTTGGCGGCCGGGCTGTCCTTCGGGACGATGCGGACGGTCATCATCGCGCCATCGAGCGCGCGGCCGGTGATGGTGGTGACCTCGGCCGGCGCGCGTTCCTCGATCGGGATCGAGCCGAGCCCGTCGGTAATCGTCCAGTCGATCGTCGAGGAGGGCAGCGCCACGTAGAAGGGCACGCCGTTGTCGCGCGCGGCGAGCGCCTTGAGATAGGTGCCGATCTTGTTGGCGACATCGCCGGCGCGGGTGACGCGGTCGGTGCCGACAATGACCATGTCGACCGCGCCGCGCTGCATGAAATGACCGCCGGCATTGTCGACGATCACGGTGTGCGGCACGCCGTGCTTGCCGAGTTCCCAGGCGGTGAGCGAGAAACCCTGGTTGCGCGGGCGGGTTTCATCGACGAGGACATGAACGTCGATGCCGGCATCGTGCGCCATGTAGATCGGCGCGAGCGCGGTGCCCCAGTCGACCGTCGCGATCCAGCCGGCATTGCAATGGGTGAGGATGTTGACCCGGTGGCCGGCCTGCGCGCGGGCGCGGATGAGGGCAAGGCCGTGCTCGCCGATGGCGCGGTTGGTCGCCACATCCTCGTCGCAGATCGCGGCGGCCTCGGCATAGGCGGCATCGGCGCGCTCGGCGGGGGGATGCGCGGCGAGGGTGCGCTGCATGCGCAGGAGCGCCCAGCGCAGATTGATCGCGGTCGGGCGCGTTGCGGCGAGCATGGGAATGACCGTCGCCAGCGCCTCGTCCGACGGGTCGGCGCGCATGGCGAGGGCGACGCCATAGGCGGCGGTGGCGCCGATCAGCGGGGCGCCGCGCACGAGCATCGCGCTGATCGCGTGGGCGACCTGCTCCGGCGTGGTCAGCCGCGGGATTTCGATGGCCCAGGGCAGCCTGGTCTGGTCGATGATGCGAACCGACCAGCGGTCGGATTCATCGATCCAGATCGAACGATAGGGTGTGCCGTCGATTTTCATCTCTCACCTCGAAACTGCGTCCGCCGATCTGGCGCGAGGCGGGCCGCCGCGTCAATCGCCGCGCGCGCATGGCGTGGTTCCGGGCGATGATTCCGCGCTTACGCGTTGGATGAGTGGCGCGCTTACGCGTTGGATGAGTGGCGCGCTTACGCGTTGGATGAGTGGCGCGCTTACGCGTTGGATGAGTGGCGCGCTTACGCGTTGGATGAGTGGCGCGCTTACGCGCGACGATGCAGCGCGCAGATGAGGGTGAAGAGGCGACGTGCGGTGTCGAAATCGAGCAGCACCTTGCCATCGAGCCGGGCCATGACGAGTTCGGCGCCCTCGTTGTGCAGGCCGCGGCGGCCCATGTCGATCGCCTGGATCCGCGCTTCGCGGCCTTCGGCGACGGCGGCGGCGTAGCTGTCGAGCAGCATCTGGTAATCGCGGATCATCGAGCGGAACGGGCCCGGAGCGAGGACGAGGGTTTGCAGCGTTTCGTCGGACTCGTCGCGAATGTCGAAGACGAGCCGGCCATCCTGCACCGAGAGATGCAGGATGGTCGCGGCGTCGGGATGCGTGGCGAGGGCGAAACGGTTGTCGGCCGCGAGATCGGCGATGGCCTGGTTGCGGTCGGCCTCCTGCATCGGCGAGAGCACGCCGCCGAACTCCTCGTCGAGCACGACACGGCGCAGACGGCCGCGGATGGCGGACGCGCCGTCAGCCATTGCCGGACGGCACCACCCTCGGCGCCGGGCGCAGCAGGTTGACCTTGAGCATGATCGCGAGCGTGGCACCCTTGATCGGCCGCATCATCAGCAGGATCAGCGCCAGGGTCAGCGGCACGAAGATCAACAGCGAGGCGACCCAGCTCATGCCGCCGTCATAGTCGGTGAAGACCATGAGCAGGATGACGATATGCAGCGCGATGACGAGGGTGAGATAGATCGGCGCGTCGTCGCACGGTACGCGGCCGAGCGGGGCGGCGCAGGACGCACATTCGCGCCGCACCTTGAGATAGCCCTCGAAGGCCGAGGCCTCGCCGCACGCCGGGCAGCGCATCGACAGACCGCGGCCAAGAGCGACGCCCCAGCCCGGCATGGCGACTTCGTGCTTCGTCCGCCCGCGCGGTGCAACCCAGGTGATATCGGTGTCGTCGGCCACGCTCGGATTTCCCCTGGCAATGTCCGGAACAATCTCCAGACCTTGACATGATCGACCCGAAGCGACGCGGACGCAAGCCTTTCAGCGCCTCGGCAGAGTGGGAATGCGTGGAGCGCAGGACGGAACTCGCATGACGCTCGACAGTCAAGACGATGCGAAACCGCATCGCGTCATGGAAAAAACGCAAAAAATGGGCACAAGACAAGGAATTGCCGACGCTTTTTGTTGACATCGCATATTCATACGGCCGATAGCGGAAATTGCGTGCGCCGCGCGATTCGCGTCGCAGAACTGTCGAGAGCCGATCGGTCAAATCGAGTAACGCACGCGAAAGGGAAGGATGGACACTGGCCGCAATGCCGCGAAGCCAGGCCTCGAAACGACGGGAAGACTGCCTGCACGACGATGACAACCGCGATGGCGTCACCTCAACTAACCGGACATCAACGGACCCGCGCCGCAAAATCCAGCGAGGTTAGAGCAGCAGAGGCAACGCGGCCCCGCACAGGGCGATTGCGGCCTCCATCATTGTCAAGGGCATGGCTGACCGCGTTACCCGCAACCCCGAGCGAAGGAACAACCTCGTGACCAAGCAAACCGAACCGCGCGCCAAGGCCCTCGCCGTACGCGCCAGCACCAAGACAGCCACCGCGAAAACCGCCGCGAAAGCCAGGACCGCAACCGCCAAGGGCGCGGCCGCGAAACCGGCGACGAAGGCAAAGCCGAAGTCGATTCCTGCAAAGATCGCAACTCCGAAGGCGGTTGCGAAAAAATCCGCGGCAGCGCCGAAGACAGTGAAAAGCGCCGCCGCCAAGACGGCGCCAAAAGCGGCTTCCGCCGCGAAGGCGACCGCCGCCAAGGCTTCTGCCACGAAAGGGGCGGCGGTGAAGACCGCCAGCGCCAGGGCAGCCACCGCAAAGGCGGCTGCGGGGAAGACCACTGCGAAGGCGACCGCTACGAAGGCGGCATCGACGAAAACGGCTGCGACGAAGACGGCCGCGGCGAAGACAAAGACCAAGACGGCAGCGGGCAAGGCCACGACCGCGAAAGCGGCGCCGAAGACGGCCGCCGCCAGTGCCAGGACGGCGGCGAAAAAATCCGCCCCCGCCAAGACCGCGACGAAGCCCGCCGCCGTGGCGAAAGCCGGAGCGAAGACAGGGGCGGAGACAGGGGCGAAGACAGGGGCGAAATCTGCCGCAAAAACCGCCGCCGGCAAGCCGGGCAGCGCGAAAGTCGCTGCGGCGAAGAGCGTGGTTGTGAAGGCGACGGCGGCGAAGCCGGCGCCGAAATCGGCCGCGAAGCCCGCGACGAAGACAGGCGGCAAGGCCGCCGCGCCAGCCAAGACGGTGAGCCGCACCGCGGCGACGACCCGGAAGACCGCGAATGGCAAACCGACCAGCGCCGCCCGCGCCATGCCGGACCGGCGCGCCGCGAAGCCGGTTGTCGCACGGCCGTCTGCAGGACGCACCCGCAAGACCGAGCCCGCGACGCCGGCCGCCCCCCCGGCGCCGGACGTCACCCCGGACGGCGAGGATAGCGGGACCTGATAATTGTTGTTATCGATTGATGATAAATAAATATCGATAAATCACCGTATTCCGACCGGGTGAAATCATCCGGTCGGAATACGCGGTCGGCTTGCGGAATCAGCCTTTCGCGGCTATGCCGGCGCGTGACCGGTGGGAGGATGGGCAGGCGTCCTTCAGGATGGTGAGCGAGGTCAGCTTGCCGGTCATCACGAAATTGCCGAAATCGAGCCGCACATCACGCGAGACGCCGTTGGCGAAATAGCGCATTTGCGTGCGGAAATCCGGCTCGTCGTCCTTTTGGGTGCGAGGCCAGAAGCCGATATCCACCAAGGTCGAGGGCAGTTTCGAGAGTCCGGCGAAGCGGTCGCGCCGGGGCTGCCGGTGATCGAGAATGGCGACAAATGTGTGCTCGGCCCCGTGGCTCGACGTGCCATCGAACAATGGCGGGTCGATGCCCTGCTTGCCGGCCTCGGCGGCCTGCAGAATGGTGCGGGTGTGCGCCATTGGGAACAATGTTCCGGGCGGCAGTTTTTCGGTGCGCCCCTGCGGAACGAGATAGGTCACCTCGCCGCCCTTCGGGCCCATCACGGCGGTGCCCTGATCCTGCACCTTCATCGAGGTGCCGTTGCCCTGGCGGAGCAGGAAGGTGAAGCGCCGACCATTCTTCGCCTCCCAGGTATCGTAGTCGCTGACAGTGCGGCTCAGCGTGCCGTCCTGGTTGCGGATCAGCAAGGTCATTTTCTGGCTGACCGTGTAGGCGCCGCAGGTGTTGCGGACGTCGAACACAAGGCGGCCGGTGGCGCCGGTGACGGAATGGCCGCGGACCTTGGAAAGCGTCAGCGTGTAGCTGGCATTCTGCCCGACCAGATGGATGGGCGCGCCGGCTGAGGCAACGGCGGGAAGGGCAAGTGCGGCGAGCAGGGCCGCAACGGGCAGAGTTTTCATGGGCCGCGCCTCCGGCGGCCGCCGCGCCGCTTGTCGGGGTCGTAGCCGCCGCCGCCGGGGCCGAGCGGCTCGGGCGTGCGGTTGCGTGGCCGGCGCTGCGTTGCACTCGGCGCGGGCGGCGGCGTCAGCCCGAGATCGAGCGCCTCAAGCCGCTTGATCTCGTCGCGCAGGCGCGCCGCTTCCTCGAATTCCAGATCGGCCGCGGCGTTGCGCATCCGTTTCTCCAGTTCAGCGATGGTCGATTTCAGATCCTTGCCGACGAATTCGGTAGCACCGCTGTCGCGGATCGGTGCCACGGTAACGTAGTCCTGTTCATACACCGAATGCATGATCTCGCCGATCTGCTTTTTCACGCTTTGCGGCGTGATGCCGTGCGCCGTGTTCCAGGCGGTCTGCTTGGCGCGGCGGCGCTCGGTCTCGTCGATCGCGTATTTGAGGCTGCGGGTCATCGTGTCGGCATACAGGATGACGCGGCCCTCGACATTGCGGGCGGCGCGGCCGATCGTCTGCACCAGCGATGTGGCGGAGCGGAGGAAGCCTTCCTTGTCGGCATCGAGAATGGCGACGAGCATGCATTCGGGAATGTCGAGCCCCTCGCGCAGCAGGTTGATGCCGACCAGAACGTCGTAGGCGCCGAGCCGAAGATCGCGGATGATCTCGATGCGTTCGAGCGTGTCGACATCCGAATGCAGGTAGCGCACGCGGACACCGTTTTCGGTGAGGTATTCGGTCAGGTCCTCGGCCATGCGTTTGGTCAGCGTGGTGACCAGCACGCGGCCGCCGGCCTGCGAGGTGGCGCGGCATTCGGCGAGCAGATCGTCCACCTGATGCTCGACCGGGCGGACATCGATGACGGGATCGACCAGGCCGGTCGGGCGGATGACCTGCTCGGCGAAGACGCCGCCGGTGCGCTCCATCTCCCACGGGCCGGGGGTTGCGGAGACGAAGACGGTCTGCGGCCGAAAACTCTCCCACTCCTCGAATTTCAGCGGCCGGTTGTCGATGCAGGAGGGCAGGCGGAAGCCGAATTCCGAGAGGATCGACTTGCGCGCGAAGTCGCCCTTGAACATGCCGCCGATCTGCGGAACGGTGACATGGCTTTCATCGACGATGAGCAGCGCGTTATCCGGCAGGTATTCGAACAGGGTGGGCGGCGGATCGCCGGGATTGCGGCCGGAGAGGTAGCGCGAGTAGTTCTCGATTCCCTTGCAGGAACCAGTGGTTTCCATCATCTCGATGTCGAAGGTGGTGCGCTGCTGCAATCGCTCGGCTTCGAGCAGCTTGCCGGTTTCGGTGAAGTCGTGCAGCCGCTGCTGGAGTTCCACCTTGATCTTGCCGATCGCCTGGGTGAGCGTCGGGCGCGGGGTGACGTAGTGGCTGTTGGCGTAGATCGCGATCGCGGGCAGGTCAGCCACTTTTTCGCCGGTCAGCGGGTCGAATTCGGCGATGCTCTCGATCTCGTCGCCGAACAGGGTCACGCGCCAGGCGCGGTCTTCGTACTGGCTCGGGAAAATATCGACCGTTTCGCCGCGCAGGCGGAAGGTGCCGCGCTGGAAGGCGGCATCGTTGCGGCGGTATTGCAGTTCGACCAGCGCCTTGGCGAGGCGGTCGCGGTCGATCGAGCCGCCGACTTCGAGGCGGACGACCATCTGGCTGTAGGTCTCGACCGAGCCGATGCCGTAGATGCAGGAGACGGAGGCGACGATGATGACATCGCCGCGCTCGAGCAGCGCCTGGGTGGCGGCGTGGCGCATGCGGTCGATCGCCTCGTTGATCTGGGCGTCTTTTTCTATGTAGGTGTCGGTGCGGGGAACGTAGGCTTCGGGCTGATAGTAGTCGTAGTAGGAGACGAAGTATTCCACCGCGTTTTCCGGGAAGAACGACTTCATCTCGGCATAGAGCTGGGCGGCGAGGGTCTTGTTGGGCGCGAGGATGAGCGCCGGGCGCTGCACCTGCTCGATCACCTTCGCCATCGTGAAGGTCTTGCCGGAGCCGGTCACGCCAAGCAGGACCTGGTCGCGCTCGCCGTCCCGCACGCCGCGGACGAGATCGGCGATGGCGCCCGGCTGGTCGCCGGCGGGCGCGTAGTCGGAGACGACGCGCAGCGGCTTGTGCATCGGCCGCGCCCCCTGACGCTCGGGAATGAACGGCAGGCGGGGCGCGGCGATGGCGGTGGACATGCGGATGCGGTCCGGGTTCAGCCGTGCGGGGTCAGGACTTCTTCGACTCGACGAGATGCTTCATCTCGTCCATCGCCTCGGAGAAGCGCTTGTTCAGCGTCTCCACCGCATCGTGGCTGGAGCGCTGGATGAGATCGCCGAGATCGCGCATGTTGGCGACGGCGCTTTCATAGGCGTTCTTGAGCAGCTCGGCCTGTTTCGCCGCGCGATCCTGCGAGCCGGTCACGGAGGCGAGGCCGCGCAGCTCCTCGGAGAGTTCGGTCATGGTTTTCTGCATGATCTCCATGTGCCGGCGGGCGACCGCCTGGGCCCCCTCAAGGGCGACGCGATTGGCTTCCGACAGCGCCTCGAGATTGCGGCGATAGGCGGCGAGCACGACCTCGACATCCGCCATGGCGGGAAGCTTCATCGCGCTGAACGCCTTGGTGAAGTCGAAATCCGGCAGGAAGGATGGCATCGCGCCATGTTCGGCGCCGTGCTTGGATTTGGGGGATTCGGCCATGGAACGACTCCTCTCCTTGAGATGGGGCATCGATGAGCGGCAGATCGCGCTGCCGCCATAACTCTAGACCCGGCGCCACGGAATCGCGAGGGCTTATATGCCCTCCGCCGGGTCAGCCGAAAGGTCAGGCTCAGGGGTGAAGCTGGCATCGTCACCGGGGTCGGCGGCGAGCGGGCGGGTGCCGTTGAGCTGGAGGGCGGCCTGCTCGGCGCGGGTCAGGGCGGTGTCGAGGGCGGCCATCGTCGCCGAGAGATCCTCGCTGTCGTCACGCAGCCAGGCTCGCACGGTCCAGGCCCAGACGGCGAGCAGCCCGCGCTTGCGCAGGGCGCCGCGCAGCCCGGCGGCGGAGACGCCGGCACCTTCCAGCATCCAGCCCATCGAGGCGAGATTGGCGCGGGCGAGCCAACAGGCGAGCAGCGGGTCGGTCGGGACATGGCGCAGCAGGGCGATGACGCCGGCGCGATGCTGCTGGAGGAAATCGATGCGGCGCATGACGATGTCGAACAGCCGGTCGCGCACCGCGCCATCCGATGCCGCACCGTGCAGGGCGTGCATGTCGGCAAGCCGGCCGAAACGGGCGAGGATCATCCCGGTGCAGGCGAAACTGCGGCGGGCGCGATCGAGATCGAGCCCGCCATGCCGGGCGGCGGCGGCGGCGGTGACCCGGCGCCACCCCTGGCTGGCGCCGAGATCGAAGGCGGCGGCGACCAGATCCTGTTCGAAACGTTCCGTGCTGCTCATGGGTGCAGATTTAGGATGGCGGGGCCGTGCTGCCAACCGCCCTGCCCCGCCGGCAATGCCACGCTGCGGATCAGACCCGTTCGCTGATCGCGATCGCGGCGCGGCAGCCGGCGCGGATCGCCCCCGAGAGCAGGCGATAGAACGGCGCCTGCTCCGCCTCGTTGGCGAGGCCGATGTCGCGGTGTTCCAGCTCTTCCTGGCGGAAGGTCTCGATCGTCGCGGAAAGTTCGGGCTCGGCATCGCCCAGGCGGTCGCGCTGGGCGGCGTAATGCGCGTCGATGGTTTCCTCGACGGCGACGGTGCAGGCCATCGCGGCGCGCGGGCCCATCGCCGCGGTGGCGGCGCCGAGGGCGAAGCCGGCGATGCGCCAGAGCGGCAGCAGCGCGGTCGGGCGCACCCGGCGCTCGCCGACCAGGCGGGAGAACGTGTCGAGATGGACCTGCTCCTGCGCCTTCATGTGGCGCAGCGTGTCGCCATGGCGGCCGCGGCCGAGCACGGCGAGCTGGCCGGCATAGATCTGCTTGGCGCCGAACTCGCCGGCATGGTCGACCCGGATCATGCGGGCGATTTCCGCGCGCGGCGGACGATCGCCGGGGAGATAGTCGATGTCTGTGCTCATGCGTTGCTCCGTTTCTCACGGAAGATATGCGCGCTTGCCGCCAGCGCCACCACCAGCGACCAGATCAGGTCCATCGTCGCGAAGGACACCGGCAGGAAGGGGATGAGAAACACCGGCGCGTCGCACGAGGCGGAGGGGCGGAGCGGCAGGTTGGCGCCGAAGGACGGCGGCGGCGCGTTGCATTCCGGCAGCGGGCTCTTCCACCAGTGCTGCTCGGCGCCGACATGGACGAAGGCGATCGCCACGTTGACGAAGAGCGCGAGGGCGGCGAGGCCGATCAGCACCCGGGCCGGCAGGCGCGGCAGGATCGCCGCGAGGATCCCGAGGGCGGCGGCGATGCGCCAGGGCCAGCGCTCGATATAGCAGAGCGGGCACGGGATCATCCGCAGCACGTCCTGGGCGAAATAGGCGGTGCCGAGGGCGGCGAAGGCGGCAAGGGCGAGAAACAGGCCATAACGCCGGTGCGATGTCATGCTGCGGATATGCCGGAGGGGCTGGCGGCGCGCAATCCGGCGGGGCGCAGGCCGGGCATCACGATCAGTGGCGCCGGTGCCCCCGCCGGGCGGTTCATGCCTTTGGCAGGGCGGCGGCGGCCTCCATCACCGCCTTCGCATGACCGGGCACTTTCACGCCGCGCCAGGCCTTCGCGATGCGGCCATCGGCGCCGACCAGGAAGGTCGAGCGGTCGATGCCCATGTATTTGCGGCCATACATCGACTTCTCGACCCAGGCGCCGAAGGCCTCGACCACGGCGCCGGCTTCGTCGGAGGCCAGCGGGAAGGCGAGATCGTATTTGGCGGCGAATTTCTCCAGCGCCGGCATCTTGTCCTTGGAGACGCCGATCACGTCGATGCCGATGCCGCCGAGTGCCGGCAGCGCCTCCTGGAAGGCGCAGGCTTCCTTGGTGCAGCCGGGCGTGTCGGCCTTCGGGTAGAAATAGAGAATGAAGGGCCGGCCCTTGTAGCCGGCCAGCGAAACGGTGCGCCCGCCGGTCGCGGGCAGGGTGAAATCCGGCGCGTGGTCGCCTTCGGCAACGCTCATGCTGTGTCTCCTCGTGGATTGGTGATGCCGCGCGGATCGCCGAGATGGCGCACGAAGGACGTGCGGACGACGGCGGCCTGCGCCTCCATCGTGGCGATGATCCCGTCGAAATCAAGCGCGCCGGCGGCGGCGAGAATGGGGGCCAGGGCTGATTTCGGAGATTCGGAGCGGGGATCGGCGAGGCCGGTGATGCGGCGCATGGCCTGCACGGCGCGATACCAGCGATCGGCCGCGGCGAGCGCGCCGGCCTCGTCGGGGGCGAGCGCGCCGCAGGCTTCGAGGGCCGCGAGCGCCTCGGCGGTGCGCTGGCGGAACCGCGCGGGCTGGCCGCGGAAATGGACGAGTTGCAGCGCCTCGGCGATGAAGCCGAGCTCCATCATGCCGCCGGCGCGGTGCTTGAGGTCGAACGAGCCGGCGGGCGGGGCGTCGCGCGCGAGGCGGGCGCGCATCGCCACCGTATCCGCGCGGGTGGTCGCGGGCGGGACATCGCGCGCGAGGGCGGCGCGGATTTCGGCATCGACCACCGGCGCGAAACCGCGGGTGGCGGCGAGCACACGCGCGCGGGTCAGCGCCAGGCGTTCCCAGGTCCAGGCTTCCTCGGCGTGGTAGCGGCGGAAGGCGGCGCGCGAGACGGCGACCGGCCCCTTGTTGCCGGACGGGCGGAGCCGCATGTCGACCGCGTAGATCGCCCCCTCGGCGCCGGGAGCGGTGATGGCGGCGACCAGCGCGTGCGCGAGGCGCGAGAAATACTGGCTCGGCGGCAGGCGGGCGGCGGCGGCTTCGGGCGGGTGGTCGTAGATCAGCATCAGGTCGAGATCGGAGCCGGGCTGCATCTCGCGCGCGCCGACCCGCCCGAGCGCGACGATGGCGAAGCGCCCGCCCCGCACCCGGCCGTGGCGGGCGGCGAAATCGGCCATCACCCGGGGCAGCAGGGCGGCGAGCGCGGCATCGGCGAGATCGGTCCGCCAGGTCGAGGCCTGATCGGCGTCGATCCGGCGTTCCAGTGTCGCGACCGCGAGGTGGAATTCCTCGCGCCGGACGAAGCGGCGCAGCGTGTCGAGCGCGGTTTCGAGATCGGCGGCGTCGCGCAGCAGGCGGCGCAGCGCGGGGCCGGGACGGGTGAAGCGGGCGACCGGGGCGAGCAGCGCATCGAGCGCGCCGGGATGGGTGGCGAGATGATCGGCGAGCGGCGGCGCGGCGCCGAGAACGGTCGCCAGCCGGTCGAGCAGCGCGGGGTTGTGCTGGAACAGCGAGAGCAGGCTGACGCCGGCGCTCTGGCGTTCCAGCATCCGGTCGAACCGGCGGAAGGCGAGATCGGGATCGGGCTGGCCGCCGAGGGCGCGCAGCAGCGCCGGCAGGATGGAATCGAGCAGTTCGCGGGCGCGCGCGGTGCGCAGCGCCGGCAGCGTGCCGTTGCGCCAGAGCCGGAGCCTGACCGCGAGATGTTGCGGATCGGCGAAGCCGAGCGTCCGCGCCTGCGCGGCGAAGGCGGCGGGGGCGGCGCCGGACTCGCCGGGATCGGGCGCGCCATCCTCGTCGCGGCCCGGATCGGCGTCGAAGAAATCGGCGAAGAGGGCGTTCACCGTCTCGCAGAGCGCATCGAGCCAAGCTGCGAAGCGCGCGGCGTCCGGCATGTTCATGAAGGTGGCGAAGCGGGCGAGGCCGGCCTCGGTCTCGGGCAGGGTGTGGGTCTGGCGATCCTCGACCATTTGCAGCCGGTGCTCGATCTGGCGGAGCGCGCGATAGGCGGCGGCGAGGTCGCGCGCGGCGGCGCGCGGCAGGTGGCCAGCGGCGGCGAGCGCGCGCAGGGCCGGCAGCGTGGCCGGGATGCGCAGCGCCGGCTCGTGCCCGCCCCAGACCAGTTCCAGCGTCTGCACGATGAACTCGATTTCGCGAATGCCGCCGCGGCCGAGCTTGACGTCGCGCCCGGCGATGCGGCCCGGGGCGTCGCGGCGGCGCTGGTCGATCCGCCGCTTCATCTCATGGATTTCGGCGACCGCGGCGAAATCGAGATTGCGGCGCCAGATGAAGGGGCGGATCTGCTCGAGGAAGGACGCGCCGAACGCGCGGTCGCCGGCGACCGGCCGGGCCTTGGAAAACGCGGCGCGCTCCCACGTGCGGCCCTGGCTTTCATAGTAGCTGAGGGCGGCGGCGAGGCTTATGACCGGCGGGGTGGCGGCGGGATCGGGGCGCAGGCGCAGATCGACGCGGAAGACCATGCCATCCGCATCGCGCTCGGTGAGCAGCGGGACGAGATCGCGCGCGAGACGCGCCATGGCGGATTGCGAATCGTCCCGGTAAACGGAAGATGAAGGATCGAACAGCAGCACGAGGTCGATATCGCTCGAATAGTTCAACTCGCGCGCGCCGAGCTTGCCCATGCCGAGCACGGCGAAGCGGCTCGCCCGTTCGGGATCGGCCGGATCGGGCAGGCTGATGGTGCCGCGCGCGTGCAGGTGGCGCAGCAGATGGCGCAGCGCGAGGCCGATACTGGCATCGGCAAGGTCGGACAGCGCGGCGGTCACCTGCTCGACGCTCCAGGCGCCGGAGAGATCGGCCAGCGCGATGGCCAGCGCGGCACGCCGCTTGGCCTCGCGCAGGGCACGGCCGATCGCGGCGCGGGTGGCGAGCGGGTCGGCATCGCGCAGCAGGGCCAGCGCCTCGGCCATCACGGCGCCGGCGCCCTCGGCGAGCACGCGCGGCGGGATGTCGGGTTCGCGCAGGGCGAGATGGGCGAGATGCGGGGCGTTGCCGCCGAGACAGTCGAGCAGGGCGCGGCCGGGTGCCGCATCGGCGAAATGTCGCGCGGCGGGGCCGATCGCGGCGAAGTCCGCCGCGAACGACGCGGCGGCGCGCGTATCGGCGGGCGGCGGAAATCCGGGGGCCGGCGGCAGGAACTCGTTCATGCGGCCGGGAGTGTTCGATGAGGCGGCGGCTGCGTCAAGCCGGGCGGGTCGCCGGGCATGTCGGCCATCACGGCGCGCGGCTGGCGGGCACGCTGGTGCTGGTTGTGCTGTTGCTGCTGGGGGTCGCGGCCTGGCGGCTCGGCCAGGGGCCGGTGGACCTGCCGCCGCTCGCCGCCCGGATCGGGGCGGCGGTGAGCGCCGCCGAGCCGGGACTGACCGTCACGGTGGGGCGCGCCGGGCTGGCCTGGGAAGGGTTCCGGCGCGGCGGCGCGCCGATCGACCTGCGCCTGGCCGACATTGTCATCCGCAACCGCTCGGGGGCGGTGACGGCGCGAATCTCGACGCTGCGGGTGCGGCTCGGCCTGGCCGCGCTCATTCGCGGCGCGATCGCGCCGGTCAGCATCGTCGCCCATCAACCCGCCATCGTGTTCCGCCCCGCCTTGCAGCCGGCGAGCGGGCTGGCGACGCCGCCGGTCGCGATCGGGGCGCTGCTGACCCTCATTTCGCAATCGCCGCGGACCGGCCGGCTCGATCTCGCCGATCTGCGGCGCATCCGCATCACCGGCGCGCATGTCGCCATCGAGGCGGCGGGCGCGTTGCCCGGGCTTGCGGCGAACGATGGCGCGCTGGTCTTCACCCGCCGAAAGGACGGGCGGATGAGCGGCACCGCGCGCGCCGATTTCCGCCATGGCGGCGAGACGATCCCGCTGGTTCTCACGATCGTCGGCGAGGCCGGCGCGGGGCGGGTGACGGCGCTGCTCGGGCCGTTCGATCCGGCGCGGCTGATCCTGCCCGGCAGCCCGTTCGCGGCGGTCGATCTGCCGGTGATGGTCGCGGCCTCGTGGCCGGTGGGGCGGTTCGGCACGCCGGAACTCGATCTCGGCGTGAGCGCTGGCGGCGGGAGCATCGCCGCGGGAACCGGGCAGGTGCCGCTCACCGGCCTGCAGGCCCACGCGGTAGCGACGCGGGACGAGGTGAATCTGCGCGGCGCGCGGATCGGTCTTGCCGGGGCGGGCGGCGCGGCGGGGCCGGTGGTGCGGCTGCACGGCCGCATCGCGCTGCGCGGCGCCCTGCCCGCCACGCTCGACGCGGCGATCGACCGCCTCGATGCCACCGACCTGCCGCGCGACTGGCCGCAGGGCGTGCTGGCGGATGCGCGGCGCTACGTCACCCGGCACATCACCGCCGGGGTGGCGCGGGATGGGCGGTTCCACGCCATGTTCGATCTCGCGACCGGCGCGCTCGCACCGGGGGCGGCAACCGGCAGCTTCGCCGCGCGCAATGTGCGGCTCGACTGGTTCCCCGGCGCGCCGCCGATGACGGGGCTGGCCGGAACGCTGCACTTCACCGCGGATGACGCGCTCGACATCGACGCGACGGCGGGCCGGCTCGGCGATCTCGCGCTGCGCGGGCACATGCGGATCACCACGCTCAGCCGGCACGACCAGACGGCGATCATCGACGCCCGTGCGGCCGGCGGGCTCGCCGATGCGCTGGCGCTGCTGCGCGCCCCGCCGCTCAGGCTGGCGGCGGGCAGGTTGCGGCTGGACAAGGCGAGCGGGCGGGTGTCGGCGCGGATCGAGGCGAAGGTGCCGCTGATCCGCCGGCTGGCCCTGGCCGATATCACGATCAGGGCAACGGCGGGGCTGGCGGCGCTGCATCTGCCGCTGCCCTTCGCCGGGCTCGCGCTCGAGGACGGCAGCGCGGCGCTGGAGGTCGATCCGCACCATCTGGCGCTGCATGGCAGCGGAAGCGTCGCGGCGACCGCGACGCGCTTCACCGCTTCCATGGCGCTGCCGGGCGGGCCGCTCACGCTGGTCGCGCAGGCGGACCCGACGCGGAAGGCGCTGGCGCGGCTCGGCATGCCGGTTGCGGCGTGGCGGGCGGGGGCGGCACCGCTCACCGTGACCTATCGCGACCGGGCGGGCGGCGGCGAGCTGGATATCGGCGCCGACCTGACCGGCACGACGCTCGCCGCGCCGGTCTTTGGCTGGCGCAAGGCGGCAGGGCAGCCCGGCCGGGCAACGCTGCGGATCGGGCTTGGCGGCGGCGCGTTCGGCGGGCTGGAATCGGCGCATCTGGAGGCGCCGGGCCTGCTGTTCGACGGGGTGCGGCAGGCCGGTGATCTGAGCATCGAGGCGGCGCGGCTCGGCGCGTTGCGGGGCAGCGGCACGCTGACGCCGCCGGCAGCGCCGGGCCGCCCGTGGCGGGTTTCGCTGGCCGGCGGAACGCTCGATCTCGCCGGGCTGGTCGCCCGCGCCCGCGCGCAGGCGGGCACCAGCGCAGCACCCACCAACCCCGCGCCGCGCCCCGCACCGCGCCCCGCATCGCCCGGCCCGGCCTGGCAGCTGCGCGCGCGGTTCGCCCATCTGCGCCTGCATGCCGCACCGGCGCCGCTGGCGGGGGCGATGGAGATCACCGCGACGGGAGCCGGCGCCCGCCTCGCCGGGTTGGAGGCGACACTGGCGCAGGCGCCGCGCAAGTCCGCGCGGCTGAATTACCGCAGCACCGGCGGGATGACGCGAATCCGCCTCGACGCGCCGGATGCCGGCGCGCTGCTCGCGGCGGCGGGCGTGACCGGCGGGGTGAGACGCGGCACGCTGACGCTGGACGCGACGCGGCAAAACGGGCTGACGAAAGGGCGCCTCGGCATTGGCGATTTCCGGCTGACCGAGGCGCCGGTGATCGCGAAGGTGCTGCAGGCGCTGACCATTTACGGCATGCCGGCGGCGACGTCCGGCCCCGGCCTTGCGTTCACGAGGCTGGTCGCGCCGTTCACGATGAAAGGCCAGGTGGTGTCGCTCGGCGGGGCGCGGGCATGGTCGCCCTCGCTCGGGTTCACCGCCACGGGCCGGATCGATCTCGGGCAGAAGCGCTACGACCTCTCAGGCACGATCGTGCCCGCCTATGCGCTGAACACCCTGCCCGGCCGGATTCCGCTGATCGGCCGGCTGTTCAGCCCGGAGAAGGGTGGCGGGCTGTTCGCCGCGCGCTACACCGTGGACGGGCCGTTCGGATCGCCACGGGTGATGGTCAACCCGGTCTCGGCGCTGGCGCCGGGATTCATTCGCGACCTGTTCGGCATCGGGCCGCCCGAGCCGAAATCAAAGCCTTGACGCAAACGGCAGGAAGCATCCGCAAAGATTGACTTGCCGAACGGCGCCCCATAGATCATCCAACAGAGGACAGCGACGCGAAACGCCAAACCTGTGGAGTGACCATGAAGCTGCTGGTGCCTGTGAAGCGTGTGGTTGATTACAATGTGAAGGTCCGGGTGAAATCGGATGGCAGCGGGGTCGAACTCGCGGGCGTGAAGATGTCGATGAACCCGTTCGACGAGATCGCGGTCGAGGAAGCGGTGCGGCTCAAGGAAAAGGGCATCGCCAGCGAAATTGTCGCGGTGTCGATGGGCGTGACGGCCTGCCAGGAGACGATCCGCACGGCGCTGGCGATGGGAGCCGACCGCGGCATCCTGGTCGAGACCGACGCCGAGTTGCAGCCGCTCGCGGTGGCGAAGATGCTCAAGGCGCTGGCCGCGCGCGAACAGACTGATCTCGTGATCATGGGCAAGCAGGCGATTGATGACGACATGAACGCCACCGGGCAGATGCTCGCCGCCCTGCTCGGCTGGCCGCAGGGCACCTTCGCGAGCAAGGTGGCGATCGCCGATGGCACGGTGACGGTGACGCGCGAGGTGGATGGCGGGCTGGAGACGGTCGCGCTCAAGCTGCCGGCGGTGGTCACGGCGGATCTGCGGCTCAACGAGCCGCGCTACGCCTCGCTGCCGAACATCATGAAGGCGCGCAAGAAGCCGATCGAGACGGTGAAGCCGGAGGATCTCGGCGTCGACCCGGCACCGCGGCTGACCACGCTGAACGTGGCCGAGCCGCCGCAGCGCAAGGCCGGGGTGAAGGTCGGCTCGGTGGCCGAACTCGTCGAGAAACTGCGCAACGAAGCGAAGGTGATCTGATCATGGCTGAGGTTCTGGTTCTCATCGAGCACGATGGCGCGCATGTGAAGCAGCCGGCGCGCAGCGCGGTTGCGGCGGCGGCGAAGCTCGGCACGGTGCATGCGCTGGTCGCCGGCGACGGCGTGGGTGGCGCGGCTGCGGAAGCGGCGGCGATCGCCGGGGTGGACAAGGTGCTTGTCGCCGACAGCCCGGCGCTGGCGCACGCGCTGGCCGAGCCGCTGGCCGAGCTGATCGTCAAGCTTGCCGGCAATTACACGCATGTTCTCGCCGCCTCGACCGCGACCGGCAAGAACGTGATGCCGCGCGCCGCCGCCCTGCTCGACGTGCAGCCGATCAGCGACATCGCCGGTGTGGTGGATGCCGATACTTTCGTCCGCCCGATCTATGCCGGCAACGCGATGGCGACGGTGAAATCCGCCGACGCCAGGAAGCTGATCACCGTGCGGGCGGCGAGTTTCGATCCGGCCCCGGCCGAAGGCGGGACGGCGGCGATCGAGACGATCGAGGCCGGGGTGGATGCCGGCGGTTCGAGCTTCGTCGGCGCCGAGCTTTCCAAGAGCGAGCGGCCGGAGCTGACGGCGGCGCGGATCGTGATTTCCGGCGGGCGCGGCATGCAGAACGGCGAGAATTTCGGCAAGCTGCTCGATCCGGTCGCCGACCGGCTGGGTGCTGCGGTCGGCGCCTCGCGCGCGGCGGTCGATGCCGGGTTCGTGCCGAACGATTACCAGGTGGGGCAGACCGGCAAGATCGTCGCGCCGGATCTCTATATGGCGGTCGGCATTTCCGGCGCGATCCAGCATCTCGCGGGGATGAAGGATTCCAAGGTGATCGTCGCGATCAACAAGGACGAGGACGCGCCGATCTTCCAGGTCGCCGATTACGGCCTGGTGGGCGACCTGTTCACCGTGCTGCCGGAGTTGCAGAAGGAACTCGGCTGAACGCGCGGGTTTGAACGACATCAAGGCGCCGGGCGGCCATGGAGCATCATCCGATCAGATGGAGTCATCTGATCGGATAAAGAGGCTTTATTTATCAACATCATGATTGATTTTCCTAGTGTCCACTTTCAATCTGAAATCCATCGGATTTCAGATTCAGGACACTAGCGGCTAGCCCGGCCTCTATTTCGATCGGAAGGAAATGCAGATGGAGATCAAGACACTCGGCGTGCTCGGCGCGGGCGCGATGGGCAACGGCATCGCGCATGTCGCCGCCCTTTCCGGGCTCGATGTCGTGCTCGTCGACACCGCGCAGGCGGTTCTGGACAAGAGCATGGCGACCATGCGCAAGAACCTGGAACGCCAGGTGCAGAAGGGCACGATCGATGCCGCCGCGGAGGCCGCCGCGCTCGCCCGCGTCTCGCCCATGACCACGCATGACGCCTTTGCCAAATGCGACATGGTGATCGAGGCGGTGCCGGAGCGCGAGGAGATCAAGCGCGCGGTCTATGCGCAGGTGATCCCGCATCTCGCGCCGCACGCGATCCTCGCCTCGAACACCTCGTCGATCTCGATCACCAGGCTCGGGCGCGCCTCGGGAATCGCGGAGCGGTTCGTCGGCATGCATTTCTTCAACCCGGTGCCGATGATGAAGCTCGTCGAGGTGATACGCGGGCTGGAGACGGCGGATGCGACGGTTGCCGCCGTCGAGGATCTGGCGAAGCGGATGGGCAAGATCACCATCGGCGCACAGGACATGCCGGGCTTCATCGTCAACCGCATCCTGGTGCCGATGCTCAACGAGGCCGTGTTCGCGCTGCATGAGGGGATCGGCGACGTGGTGTCGATCGACAACGGCATGAAGCTCGGCGCCGGGCACCCGATGGGGCCGCTGACGCTGTGCGACCTGGTCGGGCTCGATGTCGCGCTGGAGGTGATGCGCGTGCTGCATGCCGGGCTCGGCGAGGACAAGTATCGCCCCTGCCCGCTCTTGGTGAACTATGTCGAGGCCGGCTGGCTCGGCCGCAAGACCGGGCGCGGCTTCTACGATTATTCGACCAACCCGCCGACGCCGACGCGCTGAAGCGGAATCGTCACGGAAAACCCGGCGCCGCGCGGCGCCGGGTTTTTGCGCTTCAGAGGCGCTGCTTCAGGATTTCCACTGGCTGAGCACGACGCTGGCGATGATCAGCGCGCCGCCGAGCACCTGGGCCGGGGCGAAGATCTCGCCGAAGGCGGCGCCGACGAGCCCAGCCCAGACCGGCTCCAGCGTGTAGATCAGCGTGGCCCGGTTGGCCGGAATGCTGCGCTGCGCCCAGTTCTGCGCGACCAGGACGAAGGCGGTGGCGAGGCCCATGCCGGTCATCGCCGCGAAGGGAAAGGCGTGGGTGGTGAGCATGATGCCGCCGCGCACCGCCTCGACGGCGAGGGAGATCACGCTGACGGTGACAAGCTGGACGATGGCGATGCGGCGCGGATCGGCGGTGAGCGCGCTGTGGCCGATCAGCACGATTTCGAAGGCCGCCCCCAGCGCGCCGGCGAGGGTGAGCCACTGGCCGCGGTCGAAGGCGAGCGAGAGCCCCGTGACGCCGGAGACGAGGACGAGGCCGGCGAAGGCGAGCGCGAGGCCGGCAATCGCGAACAGGCCGGGCGGCGGCGGAAGATCAGGAATTCGAGCAGCGGGACCATCGGCACGTAGAGCGCGGTGAGAAACGCGGACTCGCCGCTCGCCACGGTGCGCAGCCCGTCCGCCTGCAGGCCATAGCCCAGGAACAGGACGAGACCGATGGTGACGCCGCCGGTGATCTCCCGCCGGGTGAAGCTCGCCGGATGCGGGCGGGTGACCAGCACGACGGCGAGCGCCGCGACGCCGAAGCGCCAGCCGACAAAGGCGTAAGGCCCGATATAGGGCAGCGACAGGCGGGTGAGCAGGAACGTCCAACCCCAGATGACGGTCACCGACAGCAGGACCAGGACCGGGGCGTTCGGACGCGACAGGAAGCCGGAAACCGGCGATGAGGGGCGGGCGATATCGCTCATGCGCCATCATCAACGCGATCGGCGCGCGCGCGGCAAGCCCGCCCGGTCAGACGAGGCGCAGCCTGGCTTCAACGACATCCTCCTCGCCCTGGATATGGGCGATCGAGAAGCCGAGATGGCGGATGAAGGCGAGCATCGGGTGGTTGTCGGCCAGGACCTGGCCGACGAAGTCGACCACGCCCTCGTCGCGCGCCCAGTCGATCAGGTCGCCCATCAGGACCGAGCCGAGGCCAACGCCCTTCGCGCCGCTCTCGACGAGGATGGCGAACTCGCCCTCGGTGCCGTCGGTATCGGAGCGGACCAGGCGGGCGACGCCGACCGTCTCGCCGGTCGAGGATTCGACCGCGATCAGGGCGAGTTCACGGCCGTAGTCGACCTCGGTGAGGCGGACCACCTGCTCGGGGGTGAGCTGGCGGACGGCGGAGAAGAAGCGGAAGCGGACATCCTCGGGCGTGAGGCGGGAGAACAGGCGCTGATGGGCGGCGGCGTCTTCCGGGCGGATCGGGCGGATCTGGAATCCCCTCCCCTTCAGCGTCAGCGCGTGGGCGAGATGGGCAGGATAGGGGGTGATCGGCAGTTTCGCGCGGCGTTCGCCGGGCGCGTGCAGGGTGATCCGCACATTGGCCGCCACCACCCCCGCGCCGGTGGCGAAAAGCGGATCGACCTCCAGGCGCTCGATTTCCGGCCAGTCGACCACGAGCTGGCTGATGCGGACCAGCGCGCCGGCGACGGCGGCGCGATCCGCCTCGTCGATGCCGCGGGCGGGGCGGAGCAGCGCGTTGCCGCCGGCGCGGCGGATCAGCCCCTCGGCGAGCTTCAGGTTGAGCGGCGGCAGATCGAAGGCGAGGCGCGAGGCGTCCGCCGCATCGCCGCCGCCGGGGCCGAAGCCGATGGTGGGACCGACGAAGGGCTGCTCGCCGACCAGGATGCGCAGTTCGCGCGCGCGGGGGAGCTGGCGCTGGACGAGGAAGCGCGCGCCCTCGGGGAAATCACCCCGGCGGCGCAGGCGGGCGGTGATCAGGGCGGCGGCGGCGCTGGCGGAGGCGGCATCCGGCAGGTCGAGCGAGACGCTGCCCTCGGGCGGCGCTGCGCGAGATCGGGGTGGGACACCTTCACCACCACCGGAAAGCCGATCGACGAGGCCGCCGCCGCCACATCCTCCGCCGCATCGACGATGCGGGTTTCGGCGGTCTCGATGCCGTAGGCACGCAGGATGGCGAAGCCGGCATCCTGCGGCAGGGCGATGCGGCCGCCATTGCGGGCGAGAGACAGGGCGGCGTGGACGGCGGCGCGGTCGGGGGCGACATCGAGCACGGCGGAGGGCGGCAGTTCGCGGGCGGCGGCGCGGATGGCGGCGTAACGGAGGAGGTCGCCAAACCCCTCTACCGCGCGTTCCGGCGTGGCGAAGGCGGCGACCCCGGCTTCGGCCAGGCGGCGGCGCTGCGGGGCGGCGGTGGTCTCGCCGAGCACGGCGGCCAGCAGCGGCGCCCTGATGCTGCCCGAACAGGCGATCAGCCCGGCGATCGCGGCATCGTCCGCCGGGCCGGACGGGGCGTGAATGACCAGCACGCCGCCCACCTCGGGGGAGGCGGCGAGCATGGCGGCGACATCGGCAAGGCGGGTGCCGGGCGCGTCCGGCAGGGCGATCGGGCCGGAGGCAGGCGGCATGTCGCCGAGCAGCAGGCCGAGAACCCGCCGGGTTTCGTCCGACAGCACGGCAAGCCCGATCCCGGCGGCGAGCGCCGTATCGGCGGCAAGGCGGCACGCGCCCTCGCTGTTGCCGAGAATGGCGAGGCGCTCGCCCTGGGCGGGGCGGGCGCGGGTAAGGGTTTCGGCGGCGGCGAGAAATTCGCCGAGGCTGGTGGTGAGCAGGACGCCGGCGCGGCGCAGCGCGGCCTCGAACCCGGCGAGCGCGATGCCGCTGGGATCGCCCAGCCGCGCGCCGGGGACGATGGCGACGATCGGGCGCAGGCGCGCCGCCGCGCGGGCGGCCGAGAGGAACAGCCGCGGATCGCGCAGCCCGGCGATTTCCATCAGGATCGGGCCGGTTCCAGGGTCGCGCGAGAGATGATCCAGCACCCGGCCGAAGCCGATATCCGCATTGCCGCCGATGCCGACGACATGGGAGAAGCCGATGCCGTTGGGCGCCGCCCAGTCGATCACCGCGCGGGCGAGCGCCGGAGACTGGCCGAGCAGCGCAACGCGGCCGGGCGGCGGCGGCATGTGGCTGCGCAGCGCGTTGAGCCGCGCGGCGGGTGCCGCGATGCCGAAGGAGCGCGGGCCGATGACCCGCACGCGGGCGGCGAGCGCCATCTCGCGCAGCCCTTCGACCGCGGCATAGACCACCGCCGCGCCGCGGACGCGGCCGGCGAGGCCGGCGATGACACCGGGAACCGCCTCCGGCGGATCGGCGACCAGGGCGAGATCGACACCCGCCTCATCCTCGCCGGGCCGGACGATGCGGCCGGGGAAGCCGCCCGCCACGAGCGAGTCGCCGAGGGCCTGGCCGACCGCTGTCTCCGCGCCCGAAAGCAGCACGGATTTCGGCGTGAACAGGGCTTCGGGATCGAAGCGGTTGACGATGGAATAGCCCAGCGGCTTCATCGCGTCTCCTTCGGCACGGGGGCCGGAAACAGGGCTGGCGCGCGCAAGGCACCCCGCGCGGCGCCGGCGCGACGTTCGGGATCGGCCGGGAGACTAGACCGATCCGCCGCCCGATGAAACCGCCCCTGCGGGCAGCGCCGGATCAGCCGATCGGATGGCGCGAGGCGCTCAGCTCGACGGGCCGATGATTTTCGGCGCCGGCAGGGCGGCGCCGCTGCCGACATAGGCCGGGTTGGCGTTGCGCACGCAGCTTGCGATCATGTCGCGGCGGGCGTGGATGCGGGCCAGGCGATCATAGGGCGCCGCGGCATCGGGCGTGCCCTGGAACGGGGTGGCGAACTGGTCGGTGCGGGAGAGATAGGCGTAGTCGTGCATCCGGTCATAGGCGTTCGCCTGCCGCGTGCAGGCGGCGATATCGGCCCGCTCGGCCGGCGAGGCGGGCGGCGGCGCGCCGAAGGTGCAGGCGGCGAGTGGCAGGCTCAACAAGGCCAGGGTCAGGATCGGGCGCGGCATGGCGATTGTTCCTCGGAGTGGCACGGCAGCAGTTGCGCGCGCAGGGCGTTCTCGTCGAGAGCGCCCGTGTCGGTCAAGCCGGTGCGGGCGGCCGCGCCGAGCAGCGCGCCGTCGAGCTCGGCGGCGCCGCGGTCGAGCCGTACGAAACGCGCCGCCCACCCTCCCTGCGCGAGCAGGGCGACGAGGCCGAGCAGCCGCAGGCAGACGGAGACGCCATGCGCCGTCGAGAGATCGGCAATGCGGTCGACCGAGGAGGCCCAGACCCTGGCGTCGCGATCGCGCAGCACGACATCGGGGCCGCCGGCGAAGCGGAAGCCGCGGCGCGGCCCCTCGGCGCCGGCGCGGGCGGCGCGGTGCGCCGCTTCCCAGGCCTGTTCGAGATCGCGCTTCTGCACGCGCGGCAGCCGTGTCGGCGGCAGCGGCACGAGATGCAGCTCGGTGCCGTCGGCGGCGACGGCGCGGGGAATGGCGGGGGCCATGTCCCTCAGATGGCGATCCGCACGCCGAGTTCCACGACGCGGTCGGACGGGATCTTGAAGAATTCGGTGGCCGAGATCGCGTTGCGCAGCATGAACAGGAAGATCGCGCGGCGGATGAAGCCGAGCTTGGGGACGGTGGCGGCGACGATGGTTTCGCGGCCGAGGAAATAGCTGATCTGCATCGGGCTGAAGGGCAGGCCCCGCTCGCGCAGCAGGTCGAGCGCGCGGGGGATGTTGGGGCTTTCCATGAACCCGAAGGAGAGCAGCACGCGATAGACCCCCTCGGAGAGTTCCTCGATCTTGGCGCGCCGCGCATCGCCCACGAAGGGAACGCCGGGATTGCGCACGGTCACGAACACCACGGTTTCGTGCAGCACCTTGTTATGCTTGAGGTTATGCAGCAGCGACGACGGCGTGTATTCGGGATTGCCGGTCAGGAAGACCGCGACGCCGGGAACCCGGACGATGCGCGATTGCGGCAGCCGGCCGAGAAAGGAGGCGAGCGGCAGGCTGTCCTGCTGCCAGCGCTGGTGCAGCAGGGCGCGGCCGCGGCGCCAGGTGGTCATGATGGTGATGAGGCTGAAGCCGATGGCCAGCGGCACCCAGCCGCCCTCGAACACTTTCAGCACGTTGGAGCTGAAGAAGGCGAAATCGACCAGCCCGATCGCGCCGAAGACCAGCACGGTGCGGCGGAGCGGCCAGTTGAAGTGGCGGAAATAAACGAAGGCGGCCAGCGCGTTCGTCGACAGGAAGGTGCCGGTGACGGCGATGCCGTAGGCCGAGGCCAGCGCGGCGGAGGAGCGGAAGCCGAGCACCAGCAGCACGACGATGACGAGCAGGAAGCTGTTGACCGGCGGGACATAGATCTGCCCCTGCTCGGTCTCGTTGGTGTAGCGGATCGGCATGCGCGGGAGCAGGCCGAGCTGGGTGCTCTGCCGGGCAACCGAATAGGCGCCGGAGATCACGGCTTGACTGGCGATCACTGTCGCGACGGTCGCCAATATGACCATCGGCACCACCAGAGCATGCGGCAGCAGAAAGAAGAACGGGTTGCTCGCGGCGTGCGGTTCGCGGATGACGAGCGCTCCCTGGCCGAAATAGTTGAGCAGAAGGCAGGGCAGGACGAAGAACAGCCAGGACACGCGGATCGGCTTCGCGCCGAAATGCCCCATGTCGGCGTAGAGGGCTTCCGCGCCCGTCACCGCAAGGACGACCGAGCCGAGCGCAACGAAGGCGAGAAGATCGTGCCGCATGATGAACGCGGCGCCGTAGACAGGAACCAGCGCGCGCAAAACATTCGGGTGAATGAAGATCTGGTGAAGACCAAGCGCGCCGATCACCACGAACCAGATCACCATGATCGGGCCGAACGCTCCGCCCACCCGCGCCGTGCCGAACCGCTGGACGAAAAACAGCACAAGAATGACCGCGATGGCGATCGGAAGCACGAATTCCTTGAGCCCCGGGGAAACCACCTCCATGCCCTCGACGGCGGAAAGCACCGAGATGGCCGGGGTGATTGTCGCATCGCCGAAGAACAGGCCGGCACCGCAGATGCCGATGATGCCGATGATCCATTTCGTCCGGCCGGATTGGGTGACGCGCTGGGCGAGCGCCATCAGCGAGAGCGTGCCGCCCTCACCCTCGTTGTCGGCGCGCATGATCAGCAGGACATATTTGATGGTGACGGTTATGACCAACGCCCAGAAGATGAGCGAGAGCAGACCGAGGACGTCGGATTCCTGAAGTTTGTTGCCCGGGAAATATGATAGCGAGGCCTGCACCGCGTAGAGCGGCGAGGTGCCGATATCGCCATAGACGACACCGAGCACGCCGATCAGGCCGGCGAGACGGAGCTTCTCGCCGGGAGAGCCGTGCGGCGCGGCGGTTTCGCTCAAGCGGCGCTCCCGTCCCGGCCGCGACCGATCGGCGGCACCTCGCCGGTCATGCCGGCGAGCACCTCGGCGACATGGCGCACGGCGACGGGCTTGCCCTCGCGGGTCAGCCGGCCGGCCATGTTCAGCAGGCAGCCGAGATCGCCGGCGAGCAGCAGGTCCGCACCGGTGGAGGCGATATCGGCCGTCTTGTCGGAGACCATGCGGGCCGAGATGTCGGGGTGCTTGACGCAGAACGTGCCGCCGAAGCCGCAGCAGACCTCGGGCGTGTCCATCTCGACGAGTTCAAGTCCCTCGACGCGGGAGAGCAGCGCGCGCGGCTGCTCCTTGACGCCGAGTTCGCGCAGACCGGCGCAGGAATCGTGATAGGTGGCGCGCTGGGGAAGGGCGACATCGAGGCCGGAGAAGCCCATCACGTCGACCAGGAAGCTGGTGAGTTCGAAGGTTTTCGCCGCGATGGCGTCGGCCCTGAAGCGCAGGTCGGGGTCAGCCTCGAACAGGCCGGGCATGTGCTTGCGAAGCATGCCGGCGCAGGAGCCGGAGGGGGCGACGACATAGTCGTAGCCGGCGAGCGCGGTGAGCAGGCCCTCGGCCAGGGCGCGGGCGGTTTCATGATCGCCCGAATTGTAGGCGGGCTGGCCGCAGCAGGTCTGCGCCCGTGGCACCTCGACCGTGCAGCCGGCCGCCTCGAGCAGGCGGATGGCGGCGAAGCCGACGCTCGGCCGGTAGAGATCGGCGAGGCAGGTGACGAACAGGGCGACGCGCGGGCGCGCCGCGGCGGCTTCACTCATGAGGACGCTCCCTTGGCGGATGACGATGTGGCGGCCTGCCGGGGCAGGAAGACGAAGATGCGGCCGGTTTCGGCCTCGGCGCTCGCCCGCGCCGCGGCCTCGCTGCCGAGACCGAAGAAGACTTGCAGCGCCGAGGTGCCGTGGGCGCCGACATCGACATCCTGCGCCGTGGTCAGGCGCGCGAGGGTCTTGGTGGCGATAAAGACGGGCGCGCCGAGCGGGATCGTCTTCGCGTCGACCGCGGCCGAGCCTTGCGGTGCCAGCGGCACGCCCAGCGCGCCCGGCGTGCCGAGACCATCCGGCACGCCGCTTATGCGCTTGAAGAACACGTAGTTCTTGTTGGCGTCCATCAATCCGCGCGCGGCGGTGGGATGGGCGAGCAGCCAGGCGCGGATCGAGGCGATCGAGACCTGGTCCGGCTTGAGATATCCCTTCTCGACCATCAGCTTGCCGATCGGCGTGTAGACGCGGCCATTGGTGCCGTCGAACCCGAGATCGATCAGCGTGCCATCGGGCAGGCGCAGCCGGGCCGCGCCCTGGAGCTGGATCATGTAGGCATCCACCGGATTCTTCACCCAGGCCACGACCTTGGCAAGGCGGCGAATCGCGCCGCCCTCGATCTCGGCGCGGCTGTAATAGGGAACCATGGTGCCGTAACGCAGCCGGCCGACGATGCGCCGCTTGCCCGTCGTGTCGCGGAAGGCGGCGAGATTGGCGTCGACCAGGTCGCGCGGGCGGGCATAGATCGGCACGACATAGCCGCGTTCGCGGATTTCCGAACCGGGATAGACCGGCTCGTAATAGCCGGTGACGCGGGTGGCGCCTGTGGCGGCATAGGGCACGAGCCAGGTCTGGAAGAAGCTCTGCGCCGCCGCCGCGTCATCCGGCGGCACCGACTTGGCGGCGGCGCAGGCGTCGCGCCAGTCACCGGCCTTGCCGCCGAGCGTGTCGGCGAGGCCGGCGCCGCCCAGCGCCTGGTCGACCGGCATGACCGAGATCACCTTGCAGGAACGCTGGAACGCCGGCAGGCCGGCGACAGCTTCATCCACGTTCCAGCCCGGCAGCGCGCTGTAGGCGACACGGGACAGGCCCCCGGCGGCGGTATCGGGTCCGCCGGGGCGCGGCAGGGCGCAACCGGCGAGCAGGAGGAGGGCGGCGAGGCACGCCGGGGCATGACGCGACATGATGGCGCGCATGGCTCAGCCGCTACGCGCCGCGGCGAGCCGCCATGTCGGGTCGGCGGCGCCGAGCTGCTTCTCGAAGGTCCAGAGATCCACGATCTCGGTCATCGACTCGGTGCCGGCGATCACCTGGCCCTGGCCGTCACGCGTGTAGTTCTGCTGGTCGGAGACGAAGCGAACGACGATGACCGCCTCGCCGCCGATGGTGTCGGCCTCGTCGATCGTGGTCTCGACGAGGCGGAGAATTTCGGTGTGCTGGGTTTCGCCGGCCGCGTTGCGCGCGTCGATCGCCTGCTCGAACGTGGCCAGCACGGACGGCGTCAGCAGCGATCGCAGCACGGCGACATTGCCGGCGGCGAAGGCGAGCACGATGCGGCGGAAACTGGCCTCGGCCATTTCGAGAAAGCGAGGCGGATCGAAACCCCGCTCCGCCTCGGCGATGCGGGCGAGAGCCTGGCCGACGACCGTATGCGGCGCTGGCAGCGGACGCGCGGGGCGGGGCGGCTCGGCGACGCCGTCGATGACCGGCGGCCCGGACTGACGCGCCGCGCCGCCGGCGGGGGGCTCGGCCATCGGCGGCCGCTCGAAGCCGGTGCGGCGGCCCAGCACGCTGCGCAGGCGCAGCGCGAGGAAGCCCGCGACCAGCGCGAGAAGAACGATATCAACGGGAAATCCGGTATGCATGACGACAACGACACCTGTTTATGCGGGCGGGCCCCTCCCCTCGTGATAGGCCGAGCGCGCCGCGCCCGCAACCGCGAGGCAGAGCGCGGCGGTTTGCCGAAGCCGCCGGCTCGGGCTATCGACAGCACCATGATTCTGCTTCGTCACGGCCAGAGCGAGTTCAACCTCCACTTCACGGCAACGCGGCAGGACCCGGGAATCGAGGATCCCGGCCTGACGGAGCAGGGGCACGCGCAGGCCGCCGCCGCCGCCGCGGAGCTGGCGGCACGCCCACTGCGGCGGCTCATCGTCTCGCCTTACACGCGCGCCTTGCAGACGGCGGCGCCGATGCTCGCGCAACGCCGCCTCGATGTGGTGATCTCGCCGGATATCCGCGAGCGGTTCCACTTCACCTGCGATGTGGGCAGCCCGCCGGATCGCCTCGCCGCGCGGTTTCCGGATCACGACTTCACCCATCTGCCGCCGCGCTGGTGGCCGGAGCGGACGGAATCCGAAGCCGCCGTGATCGAACGCGCCAACCGCTTCCGCGCGGCGATGGCGGCGCGGCCGGACTGGCGGCAGACCATCGTGGTCAGCCATTGGGCCTTCATCCTCGCACTGACCGGACAGTCACTGACCAATGGAACGTGGATCGAGTATGATCCCGCCTCGCCGCCGCCGTCGTCGCTGACCTGGCGCCCCTGACCGCGGACCGGCGCCGGAGATCTTGAAACGTGCGCTGGACATCCAGATTTCTGCCGTCGAACAAACATTCATGCGCCAAGGCGGGCGCGGAAAGGCGGCGGGCGCGTGACGGGACGATCGGAGGCTGCCGCATGAGGCTGTTTCGCCTCGCCTCAGCCGCCCTGCTGCCGCTGGGTCTTGCCGGGTGCGCCGTCGGCCCGGCGTTTCACCCGCCGAAAACCCCGGTTCCGGCCCGGTTCGCCGCGGCGGCGGAGGCCAAACCGGCCTGGCCGAAACCGGGATGGTGGCGCCAGTTCGGTTCCCCGGAACTCGACCGGCTGGTGGCGGCGGCGAAGGCGCATAACTTCACCGTAATCGAGGCGATCGACCAGCTCGAGGCTGCCAACGCGCAGGCGCAGATCGCCGGCGCGCCGCTGCTGCCGGCGATCACGGCCAGCGGCAACGGATCGTTTCAGCAGGCGCAGACGAGCACCCAGGCCGGGCTGCGGACGGTGGATACGCGCAGCTTCACCGCGACCTTCCAGGCCTCCTACCAGCTCGATTTCTGGGGCAGGAACGATGACGCGCTGCGCGCGGCGCAGGCGAACGCGGCGGCGGCGGCATTCAACGCGGCGACGGTGGCGCTGACCGCCGAGGCGTCGGTCGCCACCGTCTATTTCCAGGTGCTGGCGTATGAGGACCAGCTTGGCATCGCCCAGCGCAACCTCAAGGCCGCCGAGGGGCTGCTGGCGCAGCTACGGGCGGAATTGAAGGCCGGCATCGTCGATGCGCCGAGCGTGGCGCAGCAGGCCGCGCTGGTCGCATCCGAGCGGGCGAACATTCCCAACCTCGTCTCGCAGCTGCGCCAGGAAGCGATCGGCCTTGGGATTCTCACCGGGCAGGCGCCAGAATTCCTCCGCGTCCATGGCGGCTCGCTCGGCGCGCTGCGCGTCCCGGCACTGGCGCCGGGGCTGCCGGCGGGCCTGCTGACGCGGCGGCCTGACATCGCGGCGGCGGAGGCCACGCTGATCGCCGCCAATGCCAATGTCCGCGGCGCGATCGCCGCGTTCTTTCCGTCGATCACGCTGACCGGCTCGGGCGGCTGGCAGAGCAAGGCGCTGAACCTGCTTTTCGCCCCCGGCTCGACGCTGATTTCGGCGGCCACCTCGATCGCCCAGCCGATTTTCGAGGGCGGCGCGCTGAGCGGACAGTTGCGGGTGAGCCGGGCGACCTATCGGGAAGATGTCGCGAAATACGAGCAGGCGGTGGTGCAGGCGTTCACCGATGTCGAGACCGCGATGACGGCGCTGCGCTACGCGACCGCGCAGGAAGCGTTGCAGCTTGTCGCCGTCGCCCGCGCCCGCGCGGCGCTGGACGGCGCTCAGGCGCAGCTCAGGGCCGGCGTGGTCGATATCGGGACGGTGCTGAACGCCGAGCAGACCCTGCTGTCGGACGAGACGACGCTGGTGACGGCGCGGCTGACCCGGCTCGATGCCGCGGTCAATCTTTACAAGGCGATGGGCGGCGGCTGGACGGCCGGTGCCGGCAAGGATCACTGACGATGGCGAAACGGCGCGGACGGATCATTTTCGGACTGGTGGCGCTCGCCCTGGCCGGCGCGGTGGCGTATCGGCTCGCGCACCGGGCGAAACCTCAGCGCCGCTTTGCCGCGACCGCGATCCCGGTGAAGGTGGCCAAGGCGACACGGCAGAACGTGCCGGTATATCTCGACGCGCTCGGCACCGTCGTCGCCTATCACACGGTGACGGTGCAGCCGATGATCACCGGCCCGCTCACCCGCATCCTGTTCACCCCGGGCCAGTTCGTGAAGACAGGTGACGTGCTGGCGGAGATCGACCCCGCACCCTATCGCGCGTCCCTCGACCAGGCGGAGGCGAAGCTCGCGCAGGACAAGGCGAGCCTGGCCAACGCGGAACAGCAGGCGCGGCAATACGCTTCGCTGGTCAGACAGAACTACACCTCGAAACTGCAGGCGGCGACGGCGCTTGCCACCGCCGCCGAGGACCGCGCGCTGGTCAAGCAGGACGAGGCCAGCATCGAGACCGACCGGATCAATCTCGGCTACACGCGGATCACCGCGCCGATTTCCGGGCGCACCGGAATCCTCCAGGTGAATGCCGGCAACATCGTCGGCCCCAACACGACCGGCGGCATCGTGGTGATCAACACGCTGCAGCCGATCTCGGTGCAGTTCAGCCTGCCGCAGCAGGACCTGCCGCAGATCGTCGGCGCGATGAAGCGCGGCAAGGTCGACCTGCTCGCGACCGAGGAAGGCGACCCGCAGACCGCGAAGGTGCTCGACCGCGGCACCCTCGCCGTGCTCGACAACACGGTGAACGCCAGCACCGGCACGCTGACGCTCAAGGGCACGTTCGCCAATCCCGATCTCACGCTCTGGCCGGGCGCTTATGTGAATGTCCGCACGCTGGTGCGGACGATCGGCGATGCGGTGACGGTGCCGCCGGTCGCGGTGCAGCAGGGGCCCGGGGGCAGCTTCGTGTTTCTCGTGAAACATCCGGCCAAACCCGGCGGCGCCTTCACCGTGGTGGACCGGACGGTGACGCTGGGCGTGCAGACGGCGAGCGATGTCGTCATCACCAGCGGACTGGCCCCCGGTGACGAGGTGGTGACCGAGGGCAATTCGCGCCTCAAGGGCGGATCGGCGATCAAGATCGTCACGGATACCGCCGGCAAGCCGTGAACATTTCCGCCCCGTTCATCGCCCGGCCGGTCGCGACGTCGCTGCTCGCGATCGCGTTGTTGCTGATCGGCGCGCTGGGGTATCGGGCGCTGCCGGTCTCCTCGCTGCCGCAGGTGGATTTTCCGACCATCCAGGTGGTCACGAAACTTCCCGGCGCCTCGCCGGACACCGCGTCGAAACTGCTGACCGCACCGCTGGAGCGGCAGTTCGGGCAGATCGCCGGGCTGGCGGCGATGAGCTCGATCTCGAGCCAGGGGACCAGCGCGATCACGCTGCGCTTCGACCTTTCGATGCCGATGACAACGGCGGCGCAGGACGTGCAGGCCGCGATCAACGCCGCCTCGGGCACACTGCCGCCGAACCTGCAATATCCGCCGACCTATTCCGAGGTGAACCCGGCGGACGCGCCGATCCTGACGCTGGCGCTGACCTCGCGCACGCTGCCGCTCGATGCGATTGCCGATGCGGCGCAGACCCGCCTGGTGCCCAAGCTCTCGCAGGTGAAGGGCGTGGGCAAGGTGACGGTCGAGGGCGGGCTGACCAGGGCGATCCGCATCGACGTGAACCCCGCCCGGCTCGCCGCCTATGGCGTGTCGCTCGAGGATGTGCGCAACGCCATCGCCAATGCCAACCAGTCCGGCGCCAAGGGCGCGCTGGATGGGCACAATCAGGCCTACACGATCGGCGCCAACGACCAGATCACGGTGCCGGCGCAGTATCGCGGCCTGATCATCGCCTATCGCAAGGGCGCGCCGGTGCGGCTTGCGGCGGTGGGGACGGTCGGCTCGGGCCTCGAGAACGACCTGCAAAGCGCCAGCTATGACGGCACGCCGGCGGTGGTGATCGACATCCAGCGTCAGCCGGGGCGAACATCGTCAGCACGGTGGCGGATGTGCGGGCGGCGCTGGCGGGGCTGCGCGCGGCGATGCCGCCGGGGATCGATGTGAAGATCGCCGCCGACCGGACGGGGACGATCCGCGCCTCGGTGCGCGATGTGCAGATCACGCTGATCACCGCAGCGCTGCTCGTGGTGCTGGTGATCTTCCTGTTCCTGCCCAATCCGCGCGCGGTGCTGGTGCCGGCGGTGGCGCTGCCGCTCTCGATCATCGCGACCTTCGCGGTGATGAACGAGCTTGGCTTCCAGCTCGACAATCTTTCGCTGATGGCGCTCACCGTGGCCTCGGGCTTCGTGGTCGACGACGCGATCGTGATGATCGAGAACATCGTCCGCTTCATCGAGCAGGGGGAATCGCCGCTGCGGGCCGCCTATCTCGGCAGCGCGCAGATCGGCTTCACCATCGTCTCGCTCACCGTGTCGCTGGTTGCCGTGTTCATTCCGCTGCTGTTCATGCCCGGGGTGATCGGCCGGCTGTTCTCGGAATTCGCGGTGACGCTGTCGATCGCGGTGGTGATTTCGGCGGTGGTGTCACTCACGCTGACGCCGATGATGAGCGCGCGGCTGCTGCGCGGCGCCGAGGCCTCGCAGCCGGGGCGGATCGCGCGCGCGGCGGAGGCGGCGCTGGCGGGGCTGCGGGAGCGCTACCGCGCCGGCCTCGCGTGGAGCCTGCGTCACCAGCGGCTGATGCTCGCGACGTTCGGGGTGACGGTGGTGGCGACCGGCATCCTGTTCGCGATCATTCCCAAGGCCTTGCTGCCGCAGGAGGATACCGGCGCGATCGTCGCCGTGACCGAGGGGGCGCAGAGCATTTCGCTCGCCGCGATGACCCGGCTGCAGGACCGCGCGATCCGCGCGATCCGCGCCGATCCGGCGGTCTCCGGCGTCACCTCGCTGCTCGGCTCCGGCCTGGCCAATCCGACGCCGAATACCGGCCGGCTCGGCATCACGCTCAAGCCGATCGGCCAGCGCGCCGCGATCGGCGCGGTGATGGCACGCTTGCAGGCGCGGCTTGCCGGGATTGCGGGGCTGCACGCCTACATGCAGCCGGTGCAGGACATCACGCTCACCTCGCGGGTCTCGCCCACGCAATATCAATACACGCTCACCGATGCCGACCAGGCGGAGCTTGACGCCTGGGCGCCGAAGATCCGCGCCGCCCTCGCCGCGCTGCCGCAGCTCACCGATCTTGCGAGCAACCAGCAGAACGAGGGGCTGGAGACCTATATCGACGTCAACCGGACCGCGGCGGCGCGGCTCGGCATTTCGATGGCGACGATCGAGGCGACGCTCTACGACGCGTACGGCCAGCGACAGGTCAGCACGATCTATGAGCAGAACGCGCAATATCGCGTCGTGCTCGGGGTCGATCCCGCCTATGCGCGCTCGCCGCAGGCGCTGGCCAGCCTTTACGTGCCGACCGGCAGCCTTTCGACCAGCACATCGACCGCGTCGCTCGGCCCCGGCGGGTCGGTGAGCGGAACCGGCACCACGACCACGGGGGCTGCCGGCAGCGCCGGCACGAGCGTTGCCGGCGAGGTGCCGCTGCTGGAGGTGGCGAAGATCGACCAGCGCTACGGCCCGCTCGCGATCACAAGGGAAGACCAGTTCCCCTCGGTCACGCTCAGCTTCAACCTCGCGAAGGGCGCGTCGCTCGGCACGGCCGAGGCGGCGATCGGCCGGGCGGAGCGGAACCTCGGCGTGCCGGATACGGTGAGCGGCCAGTTTTCGGGGGCGGCGGCCGCGTTCGAGACCTCGCTCGCGCAGGAGCCGTGGCTGATTTTCGCGGCGCTGCTCGTCATCTACATCGTGCTCGGCGTGCTTTATGAAAGCACGATCCATCCGGTGACGATCCTGTCCACCCTGCCCTCGGCCGGGATCGGCGCGCTGCTCGCGCTGATGCTGTTCGGCGCCGATTTCACCCTGGTGGCGCTGGTCGGCATCGTGCTGCTGATGGGCATCGTGAAGAAGAACGGCATCATCATGGTCGATTTCGCGATCGAGGCCGAGCGCACGCGGGGGGTGAGCCCGGAGGCGGCGATCACCGAGGCGGCGATCCTGCGGTTCCGCCCGATCATGATGACGACGATGGCGGCCCTGCTCGGCGCGGTGCCGCTGGTGCTGGAGGGCGGCGCAGGGGCGGAGCTGCGCGCGCCGCTCGGCATCACCATCATCGGCGGGTTGCTGGTCAGCCAGTTGCTCACACTGTTCACCACCCCGGTGATCTATCTCGCGATGGACCGGCTGCGGCCGGCGCGGCGGGAAGCGCCAGCGGCGCAACCCGGCCCGGCGGACTAGGCGGTGAACGTCTCCTCGGTCTTCATCCGGCGGCCGATCGGCACGACGCTGCTCGCCCTCGGCATCCTGATCGCGGGTATCCTGTCCTATCTGAGGCTGCCGGTGGCACCGGTGCCGAGCATTCCGATTCCGGCCATCGTCGTTTTCGCCTCCGACCCGGGGGCCTCGCCGGCGGTGATGGCGAGCACCGTCGCGGCACCGCTGGAACACGCGCTCGGCACGATTCCGGGGCTGAACGACATCCGCTCGCAGAACTCGGTGGGGTCGACATCGGTGGTGGTGCTGTTCAATCCGGGACCGGATATCAGCGTCTATGCCCATGCGGTGCAGGCCGCGATCAACGCCGCCCTGCCCAACCTGCCCTCCTCGATGCCGCGGCGGCCCTATTACAAGGAATTCAACCCGGCCTCGCGCCCGGTGATGACGCTCGCGCTCACCTCGGAGACGATGAGCCTCGGGCAGATCTACAACGTTGCCGACACGGTGCTGGACCAGCGGCTGGCGCAGGTGCCGGGGTGGCGCAGGTCGGCATTTATGGCGGCGGGTCGCCGGCGGTGCGGATCCGGCTGCATCCGCAGGCGCTCGCCGCCGCCGGGCTGACCGGCGCCGATGTCTACAACGCGGTGCGCAGCGCCAATGCCACGCAACCGCTCGGCGTCATCGAGGGGCCGCACCGGGCCTGGACGCTGGTGGCCAACGGCCAGATCTCGGCCGCCGCGCAATATCGCGACATCGTGCTGAAATCGGCATCCGGCGCGCTGCTGCGCCTGTCAGATGTCGCCTCGGTCATCGATGGGGTCGCCAATACCCAGCTTTCCGCAACGGCGAATGGCAGGCCGGCGATCACCATCGAGATCACCAAGACCGCCGATGCGAATATCATCCGCACGGTGGAGGGGATCCGGAAACTGCTGCCGGACATCCGCACCTGGCTGCCGCCCTCGGTGAAGCTCTCGATCCTGAACGACCGCACGACGACGATCCGCGCCAGTGTCGCCGACATCCAGATCACGCTGCTCATCACCATTCTGCTGGTGCTGGTGGTGGTGACGCTGTTCATGCGCCGGCTGACCCCGACGATCGCCGCCGGCATCACCGTGCCGCTCTCGCTGGCCGGAACCGTGGCGGCGATGTGGGCGCTCGGCTTCACGCTCGACAATTTCTCGCTGCTCGCGCTGACCGTCTGCGTCGGCTTCGTGGTCGACGATGCGATCGTGATGATCGAGAACATCGTCACCCAGCACGAGCGGGGGCTGAGCGGCATCGAGGCCGCGCTGGTGGGGGCGCGGCAGATCGGCTTCACCGTCGTCTCGATCACCGCATCGCTCGTGGTCGTGTTCCTGCCGCTGACGCTGATGGGCGGCATCATCGGCGACCTGTTCTACGAATTCGCGATAACGCTTTCGATCGCGATCCTGATTTCGGGCGCGATCTCGCTGACGGTGACGCCGATGATCTGCGGGCGGTTCATGGGGCGGACGCCGAAAGCGGGGCGGGATTCGCGGCCGGCCCGCGCGATCGACCGGCTCTATCGCCGCAGCCTCGATGCCTATGCAAGCAGCCTCGACTGGGCGCTCGCGCATCGCTGGCTGATGCTGGCGAGCTTCGCGCTCACCGTGGCGCTCACCGTGTTTCTCTACATCAAGGTGCCCAAGGCGTTCATTCCCGAGCAGGATTCGGGGCTGATCATCGGCCATACGATCGCGCCGTCCGACGTGTCGTTCTCGCGGATGAAGCGGCTGGAGGGGCGCGTGGTCGCGACCATTCTCGCCAATCCGGCGGTCGAGGCGGTCAGCTCGCGGATCGGCGTGGCCAACGGATTTTCCACCGCCAACCGGGGCCACATGTTCATCCAGCTCAAGCCGCTGTCGCAGCGCAGCGCCTCGGCGCAGCAGGTAATGACGCAGCTGCAGGCGCGGCTGTCGCAAATTCCCGGCATCTCGACGACCATGTTCGTGGGGCAGGACCTGTTTTTCGGCGGCCAGTCGAATGGCGGGGAATACAGTTTCTCGATCGTCGATCCCTCGCTCGCGGGGCTGGCCGATGTCACCGCCGAGATCGAGCGCAAGCTGCGCACGCTGAAGCAGATCGGCAATGTCTCGACCGACCAGGACAAGGCGCAGACGCAGATCACCGTCGAGATCGACCGCAAGGCGGCGGCGCGGCTCGGCGTCTCGATCGCGGCGATCGACGACGCCTTGCAGAACGCCTTCGCGCAACGGCAGATTTCACGGATCTACGAGGCGCAGAACCAGTATTCCGTGGTCCTGAAAGTGCCGGAGGGGCTCGATCGCTCACCCTTGGATCTGCAGCACGTCTATGTTGCCGGCACCGGCGGGCCGGTGCCGATCGCCGCCGTCGCGCGTCTGGTGCGGGCGACGGCACCGCTCTCCGTCACCCATCTCGACGGGCTGCCCGCAGGGACGATCAGCTTCAACGTCGCCAAGGGGCCGCGCTCGGCCAGGCGATCGCGGCGGTGAAACAGGCGATCGCGGAGCTGCCGCTGCCGGCCGCGGTGAAGATCAGCTTCGGCGGCAATGCGCGCTATTTCCTGCAATCGCTGAGCGCCGAGCCGCTGCTCATTCTCGCCGCGCTGGTGGCGATCTATATCGTGCTCGGCGTGCTCTATGAGAGCCTGGTGCAGCCGCTGACGATCCTCTCGACGCTGCCCTCCGCCGGCGTCGGCGCGCTGCTGGCGCTGCTGCTCACCGGCACGCCGCTCTCGGTCATCGGCATCATCGGTATTTTCCTGCTGATGGGGATCGTCAAGAAGAACGGCATCCTGCTGGTGGATTTCGCGCTGAACGCCGAGCGCGCGCACGGCATGACGCCGGCCGAGGCGATCCGCGCCGCCTGCCTCGAACGCTTCCGGCCGATCATGATGACAACGCTGGCCGCCGCCCTCGGCGCCCTGCCGCTGGCCTTCGCGGTCGGCACCGGCGAGCAGTTGCGCCGGCCGCTGGGCATCGCGGTGATCGGCGGGCTGATCGTCTGCCAGGCGCTGACGCTCTACACCACGCCGGTGATCTATCTCGCGGTCACCGGGTTCGGCCGGCGCCGGGCGCGGCGGCTGGCGACCATGCCGGCGGAATGAGGCATGATCAGCCGGCGATCTGCATCTCCCGCGCCTGTTCGAGCGGCCAGCGCGGCCGGCAGCGCACGGCGAGCGGGTCGGCCCCCTGCCCTGCGCGCAGGCGCTCGATCGCCGCCCAGGCGACCATGACCGCATTGTCGGTGCACAGGCGCAGCGGCGGCGCGGCGAGCGGCAGGCCGGCTTCGGCGGCGACGCTGGCCAGCGCGGCGCGCACCGCCTTGTTGGCGGCGACCCCGCCGGCGACGACGACCGCCGTCGCGCCCGGCAGCATGGCGAGGGCGTGGCGCAGCCGGTCGGCCAGGGCGGCGACGACCGCATTCTGGAAGGCGCGGGCGAGATCGGCGGCGAAATCATGCGGCAATCCGCCGTCCGGCTGGCGGGCGACGAGCTGGGCTACGGCGGTCTTGAGGCCGGAGAAGGAAAAGTCGCAGCCCTGGCGGCCCAGCATGGGGCGCGGCAGGCTGAACTGCCCATCCCGCCCCTCGGCGGCGAGGCGCTCCAGCGCGGGGCCTCCGGGATAGGGCAGGCCGAGAAGTTTCGCCACCTTGTCGAACGCTTCGCCAGCGGCATCGTCAAGCGTGGTGCCGAGCCGGCGGTAGCGCCCCACCCCCTCGACCGCGATCAGCGCGGTGTGCCCGCCGGAGACGAGCAGCAGCAGATAGGGGAACTCCGGCGCGGCGGCGCCCGCATCCGGCAGGCGCGCGGTGAGCGCATGGGCTTCGAGATGATTGACCGCAAGAAAGGGCACGCCGGCGGCCAGCGCCATGCCGCGCGCGGTGTTGGCGCCGACGATGAGGCCGCCGATCAGGCCGGGCCCGGCGGTTGCAGCGATCGCGGCGAGGCCGGACGGCGCGGCGCCGGATGCGGCCAGCGCGCGACGGACCATGTCCGGCAAGAGGGCGAGGTGCGCGCGGGCGGCGATTTCCGGCACCACGCCGCCGAAGGGGGCATGATCGGCGATCTGGCTGGCGACGAATTCGGCGCGGATCCGCCCCGCGCCGTCGAGCACGGCGCAGGCAGTCTCGTCGCACGAGCTTTCGATCCCGAGAACCAGGGAGTCGGGGCCGAACCCCGCGAAACTTGCGGCTTTTCTTTCCATCCCGTTCCTTTTAAGCAGAGGAGATGCACCAGGAAAGCTCGTCGGGCGGCAAGGTCGCCCCCCATTCCGGCCGCCGGCTGCCCCTGCGGGTTGGCACGCGCGGATCGCCGCTCGCCGTCCGGCAGACGGACATGTTCCTCGCCGCGCTGCGCGAGATCTGCCCCGCGCTCGGATTCGCGCCGGACGCCTTCGCCCCCGAGATCATCAGCACGACGGGCGACCGGGTGACCGACCGCCCGCTCGCCGAGATCGGCGGCAAGGGGTTGTTCGCCAAGGAAATCCACGAGGCGCTGCTGGACGGACGAATCGATTTCGCTGTGCACAGCCTGAAGGATCTGGAAACCACCCTGCCCGATGGCATCATCCTCGCCTGCACGATGAAGCGCGAGGACGCGCGGGATGCGCTGATCCTCGCCGACGGGCTCGGCGCGGCGAACGCGGGCGACATCTGGGCGAGCCTGCCGAAGGGCGCGCGGGTCGGCACCTCGTCGGTGCGGCGGCAGGCGCAGCTGCTGCATGCCCGGCCCGACCTGCAGATCGGCCTGCTGCGCGGCAATGTCCGCACCCGGCTGGATGCGGCGCGCAACGGCACGTTCGATGCGACGCTTCTCGCCCTCGCCGGGCTGCGGCGTCTCGGCTTCGAGGAGGAAGTCAGTGCCGCGGTCGACCCGGACGCGATGGTGCCGGCCGCTTGCCAGGGAATCGTTGGCATCACCGTTCGCGCCGCGGATACGCGGCTCGCCGAGCTGCTCGCCGCGATCGAGAATCACGAGGCGAAGGCGGTTTCCAAGGCGGAGCGTGCGCTGCTCGCCGCGCTCGACGGCTCCTGCCGGACGCCGATCGGCGGATATGCGCGGCTGCTGCCGGATGGCAACCTGCATCTGACCGGACTCACGGCGCGGCCGGATGGCAGCTTCCTGCTCAAGCGCAGCGAGGTGGCGAACGCCGCCGACGCGGTGCGGCTGGGGGCGGAACTCGGCGCCTCGCTGCGGCGCGACAGCCCGGCCGACATCTTTCTTGACTGAAACGGGCGCAACCGATCCGCTCACCATATTGGTGACCCGCCCCGAACCGGGCGGCAGCGCCACCGCCGCCGCCCTGCGCGCGGCCGGGCATGTTCCGGTTCTCGCCCCCTGTCTCGAGATCGAGGCGCTGCCGGCAGCGCTGCCGGCGGTGATGGACGCCATCGTCGTTGCCAGCGCCCAGGCGCTGCCGGGATTGCCGCCAGCCCTGCGCGCCGTGAAGCTCTTCGCGGTAGGCGATGCCACCGCCGCGCGGGCGCGGGCCGCCGGGTTCATCTCGGTCGCCAGCGCCGCGGGAACGGCGCGGGATCTCGCGGCGCTGGTGGGCGCGCGGCTCGCGTCCGGCGCGCGGCTGCTGCTGGCCTGCGGCGCGGGGCACAGCACGGATCTCGCCGCCGACCTGCGCCGCCGCGGCTTCCGGGTGACGCGCCGCGTGGTCTATCGCTCGCGCCCGGCCCGGGAACTCGACGCGGCGGCGCGGGCGGCGCTGGAGGCCGGCGACGTCGACCGGGTGATGGTATTTTCGCCCGCGAGCGCGCGCAGTTTTGCAACCCTCGTCACCGCGGCCGGGCTCGACGGGGCGCTGGCCGGCGCGGTTGCCGTGGCGATCAGCCCGGCGGCGGCGGCCCCGCTCTCCCGCCTGCCGTTTCGCGAGATCCGCAGCGCGGTTTCGCCCGATCAGGATCACATGTTACCCTTGTTGCCATGAGCGAGCACGACCCGAATCACACCCCGCCCGAGTCCTCCGCCACCGCCGATCCGGCACCAGCCCCGGCGCCCGAGCCGCAGGCCGCCGAACCCGCTGCCACACCGGATGCGGCAGGCGCGTCCCGGCACCGGCGCAAGGCGATCGGCCTCGTGGCGGTCGCGATCCTGTTGCTTGCGGGCGGCGAGCTCTTCCTGTTCCGCGCCCAGCTCGGCGCGGCGGGACAATCGGCCCGGATCGACCAGCTCTCGACCCGGCTCGGCGCGCTGCGCGACCGCGTCGCGGCGCTGGAGCAGAAACTCGCCAGCGTTGCCACGGCGGCAGACAAGCCGGCGCCCGCCGCACCCGCCCCGGCCCTGCCCGCCGATCTCGCGGCACGGATCGGCAGGATCGAAACCAGCATCGCGGCGCTGTCGACCACCACCCTCGCCGATCATGCGGCGGTGACGCGGCTTCGCCAGCAGAGCGGCGACCTGCCGGCGCTGGTGACGAAGGCGAAAACCCTCGCCCTGATCGCGCAGGCCAGCCTGAACCTGCAGAACGGTCTGCCGCTTGGCGAGATTCCCGGCGCGCCGGCGGCCCTTGCGGTTTATGCCGCGGCGAAGCCGCCGACGCTTGCCGGGCTGAAGGCGAGCTTTGCGACCTATGCCGTGGCGGCGGCGCGCGAAGCGGGCGACGCGACGGCGCAGGGCGGCTTCTGGCAGCAGGCGACCGCGCGGGTGGAAAGCCTCGTGACCTTGCGGCATGGCGACAAGGTGCTGGTCGGCAGCCTGGCGGAGGGCATTCTCGGCAAGGCGCGCGCGGCGCTGGCGCGGGACGATCTCGGCGCCGCGGTGAACGACCTCGCGAAGCTGCCGCCCAAGGCCGCATCGGCCATGAAGCCCTGGACGAATGAGGCGACCGGGTTGATCGCGGCACGGGCGGCGCTGGCCGCGATGGCGGAGAAAGCCTGATGCTGCGCGCCTTCCGCTTCGGCCTTGTGGCGATCGTCCTGCTCGGCATCACCTGGTATCTCGCCAGCCTGCAGGGGCAGGTTACGGTGGAGATCGGCAGCTATGCCGCCAGCGCGTCGACGCCGGTGGCGATCCTGCTGCTGGCGCTTCTGGTCGCCGTGGCAATTCTGGCGCTGGGCCTGCTGCGCGGTGCGCTCGGCCTGCCCCGGCGCGTGGCGGCAAGACGCGGACGCGCGCGGCGTGATGCCGCCGACGCCGCCTCGCTGCGCGCACTCGCCGCGCTCGCCGCCGGCGATATCGGCGCGGCTTCTGGCCATGCGCGAACGGCGCGGCGCCACGCGCCCGATGCGCCATTGCCGCTTTACGTGAGCGCCGAAACGGCGCGGCAGAGCGGTGATGCGACGACGGCGGAGGCGCTCTTCGCTGACCTCGCCAAGCATGGCGACGCGGGGTTTCTCGGCTGGCGCGGCCTGCTGAGCGCGCGGCCGCTGCCGCAGGACGATCAGGATGGGCTCGCACTTGCCGCCGAGCGGGCGCGCAAGGC